>DAOTXM010000552.1:0-3180 GCA_034435215.1 Anaerolineales bacterium | reverse complement strand
ATCCGCAACCGCTACAGCGCCTTCACGCCAATGCCTTACGCACCTTTTTTGATTTTTTCCAACATGTTCTATCTTTTTCGTTATTTAGTATTACAGGCAAAGTTCCAAGAAAATCCCTAAAAAAGGGTGTGCGGGGTCTTACGCCCCCCGCACAGCCTTTTTTCGGGAATCCTGTTAATTTTCACCCACCCAATTTTGGGAGAGGGCCGGTGCCCAGGCGATAGCCAAATCCGCGCACGGTCAGGATGTGCACCGGGTTGGAGGGATCATCTTCCAGCTTTTTACGCAACATCAAGATGTAACGCCTGACCAGGGCGGTATCCTCCGAGCGGTATTTGCCCCATACTTCCTGGACCAATTCCCGCTCCGAAGCCACTTTTCCCTTGCGCCGCACGAGCGCCTCGAGCAGCCGAAATTCCGTGGGGGTTAGATCCAGGGTGTTCCCATTGTAGTATGCCTGATATTTTTCCGTATCGAGGGTCACACCCCCATGGATGATATATCCGGTGCTGGAGCCGGAGGCCTGCACGCGGGACAACACCGCCTGGATGCGCGCCACCAGTTCCGCAAAGCTGAACGGCTTGGTTACATAATCATCCACGCCCAAGCGGAACCCGCGCAGCTTGTCGGCCTCAGTCGTCTTGGCGGTCAACATGATGATGGGGACATCGCTCATTTCCCGCAGGCGGGCGCACACCTCCCAGCCATCCATGCCCGGCAACATCACATCCAGCAGGATCAGGTCCGGCCGCTGGTCGTATGCCAGGCGCAATCCGGCCGATCCGTTCAAGGCGCTGATGACCTCGAAAGAATCGTCCTTCAAGAATTCGCCCAACAGGTGCAGCAAGGTCGGATCGTCATCGATCAACAGGATTTTCTTCATGTTCCACTGCCTTCAAACAAAAGGAAAAGCGCGCCCCACCATCGGCTGGCGGATCGAACACCAGGCTGCTGCCCATCTGTTCCAGCAGCCGGCGGGAGAGATACAACCCCAATCCATAGCCATAAACAGACTGGGAATCCGTGGCGGCCAGCCGTTGGAAACGCCCAAAGAGTAGAGTCCGTTTCTCGTCTGGGATGCCAGGCCCAAAGTCCCGCACTTCGATGCGCACCTGCCCATTCTGCCGCGCGGCGCGCACGATCACCGGTCCATCCGGCGCATATTTGAGCGCGTTGTCCACAAGATGCAGCAGGACGCTTTCCAGGGCGGTCTGGGCAGCCATCACCTCCGGCAGGTCCGGTTGCAATTCGACCTGGATACGCCCGGCAATTTCCGGCGTCCCCCAGTGCTCGTGCAGGTGCTCGAAAATGGGGACAAGCGACATGGGCGCCGGGTGCAGTTCCAAACGACCGGCTTCGATGGCGGAGACATCCAGGATCGATTCGACGAAACGCGTCAGGCGCTGGACTTCGGCCTGCATCAGCGCCAGGGTACTTTGATCCACCCCCCGGCCTCTCGGCTTCGTAAGCAGCAATTCCAGGCCGCCTCCCAGATTGTTGAGCGGATTGCGCAGTTCATGCGATACCATCGAAACGAAATCGCTCTTGAGCTGATCGAGCTCCTGCAGGACCTTGTTCTGCTCTTCCAGGCGGCGGTAGGCATCCATCAGGTTGGCCGTGCGTTCCGCCACTTTCCTCTCCAGACCGGCATTGAGCTCCTCCAACTGCCGGTGGACGGCATGCAATTCATCGTAAGCCCGTTGAATTGTATTGCGCTGCTGGACCTGCTCGCTCAGGTTGTACGCCACGCCAGCGATCAATACTTTGCGCGATTCGGTCACAACGGGATTGAGGGAAAGCAGGAAGGGAGTCCGGTGCCCGTTCGAATGGACATTTACTTCCAGGGTCTCGGCAGATTTCTTGGTTAATACGGCTGTCATCACAGGTTCAGGCAGGTCAGGGATGATCGAAAATAAGGTCGATTCCCCTTGCTGCAGCGCGTCGAGCTGCTGGAAGGCCGGATTGCTGAGAATGACCTTGCCGCCGGCATCGCAAATGAAGGCCGGGTCGCCCAGGTTGTTGAACAGCTGCCAGTAGTTATTCAGTTCCGCCTCGCCCGCGCGGATCCCCAGGCGGACGACCAGCATGAGACCCAGGATCAGGCTCATCCACAAACCGACGTCCGAGAAATTCCCCCGCAAACGCCAGTCTGAAATCACATACCAGAAGAGCACCAGCACCAGCGCCACGGGCAAGACCTTCTGGAACTGGGAACTCAGGCCGGTATCGCTCTGTCGAATGAAGGCAACCGGCCTGCCCTGCTCCGATTTTTCGAAGACGGCTCCCAGGCCGATCAACAGGGGCCCGATCAACCAGCCCAACCCGGTCAGGCCGGCAGGACCCAGGGATAAAAAAGCCAGCGAACTATAGGCATAATCAGAGATTGTAAAGGCAACCAGCCCGATCCCCAGGAAAATTGCGGTGATGCGCGGCATCAAACTGGACAGGGAGATACTGAAGAGCAGGGTCAGCAGGATCAAATCCGCGATCGGGTAACTGGCCAGCAGCACCCCGCTCAACCGCACATCCGTCGCGCTGAGGACTGGCCGTATGACCATCAGCCAGCCCAGGGCGGCGATCACCCCAGAAGAGATGACCGCGTCCAGGACCAAGCGGAAACTGGTCGGGGTATAACGGCTTTCCGAGGGGTAGCGCAGCAATCCAAAGGCGGCAAAAATATAGGCAAGCAGGTTGATGAAATCGGGCGCGAAGAGAAAAAAAGGCAGGCTGACCAACAGATTGATCGTCCGGATAAAATCAGCCACCGCCCAGGTCAACAAAGCCAGGGCGAGCATGACCCAGGCCGGCCGCGTAGCAGGCGCCAGCGCGGGCAGGGAGATGAAAATCAGGATCGCCGCCGTCAGCGAGGCGGTCAGGATGGCCAGGTTTTCCGCAAAGGCCCTGGCCGGCGCTTCCCGCGGGAGCAGGAGCATGAGAAGCACGTAGAGGAGGACGAACAGCAGCGATTCGACCAGGATACCGCGCCGGTCCACCCTGAGCGACCTGATTCGGTCTACCAACGATTGCATCGATTTACCTCTATGGGATTATAACAACTCTTGCTCCACAAACAGAAAGTTGGTGGCCCATCGAAAACACCGTAGTAGCGACTTCAGTCGCTTATTTGACGGCGTGTGCACGCAAAGGTTGTCAGAAAGTACCGCGAAAATGGGTGTGGGG
>DAOTXM010000551.1:0-4901 GCA_034435215.1 Anaerolineales bacterium | reverse complement strand
CCGCCAAAATCGATCTTTGCCATAGATACTTTCTCCGTTTCTTCGTTCACCGGTGGTCGAGTGTTCCGGGCGCTAGCGAGGAACGTATTGAGACCAGCAGTTAATCAAGCAAGCTTTTGTTTATTCGTGCCTGTTGGTCTCGATACTCCGCTTCGCGGTACTCGACCAGCGGGGGATTAATCCGCGCCAACCTGCGCATATTCCTGCGGGTGCCAGCCGTTGCCGTTCGCGCCGGGCGTGCGGCGGATGCCGCAATGCTCACCGCGCGTCATCGCCACCTGCCCGGTGCGCACCATTTCCATGATGCCGATCGGGCGCAGCAGCTCGACCATGCCTTCGATCTTGTCTTCGGTGCCGGTGGCTTCCACGATGACGGAATCAGGCGCCACGTCCACGATGCGGGCGCGGAAGATGGCCGCCAGGTTGTTGATCTCGCTGCGCTGCTCGGGCGTGGCCTTGACCTTGATCAGCGCCAGGTCGCGGGTCACGGACGGTTGCCGGGTCACATCCTGCACGTCGATCACGTTGACCAGTTTGTACAGGTTAGCCTCGATCTTGTGGGCATCCGTGTCGTTCTCGCAGTTCGTCACGATGGTCATGCGCGAGATGCCCTCTTTTTCCGTCCGCCCAACTGCCAGCGATTCGATGTTGAAACTCCGGCGGCGAAACAACGACGCCACGCGGTTCAGCACGCCGGGTTTGTCTTCGACAAGTGCGATAAATGTGTATTGCATGTGATCTCTCCTAAGACCTAACCCCCGCCCTTCGGGCACCCCCTTCCCTACAGGGAAGGGGGATGGGGGGGAAAGGTCAATAATTTACGCCGCATCCCTCACCGGCCGCCGCAACATCTGGTCCAGCGCCGCGCCGGCGGGCACCATCGGGTAGACCGCTTCTTCCTGTTCCACCCGGAATTCGAGCAGCACCGGTCCGGGAGTGGCACGGGCGAAGGCGATAGCAGCCTGCACCTCTTCGGGTCTGGTCACCAGCCGGGCCGGGACGCCGTGCGCCTCCGCCAGCTTGACGAAATCAGGCGTGCGCATGTTGACTGCGGAATAGCGCTTCTCGAAGAAGAACTCCTGCCACTGGCGCACCATGCCCAGGAAGTTGTTGTTCATGATCGCGATCTTGACGTTGGCGCCCTCCTGCACAGCCGTGGACAGTTCCGCCTGCGTCATCTGGAAGCCGCCATCCCCGACCACCGTCCAGACTTCCTCGTCCGGCTGCGCAAACCAGGCGCCGATCGCGGACGGCAGGCCGAAGCCCATCGTGCCCGCGCCGCCGGAGGAAAGCCAGCGCTTGGGTTTTTCCATGAAGTAGTATTGCGCCGCCCACATCTGATGCTGGCCCACGTCGGTGGTGACGATCGCGCCGCCTGCGGTGGCTTCCCACAGGTCGTGCACCAGGTGCGAGACATGCAGCTTGCCGTCCTCCGGCCAGCTCATGATGCTGCGCGCGTCGCCGTCGGCTTTCCACTCCCTGATCTGCTGGAGCCATTCTTCGTGATCGTACTCGTCCACCAGCGGGACCAGATCGGTCATGACCGTTTTCAGGTCGCCGACCAGCGGCACATCCGCTTTCACGTTCTTGTGGATCTCAGACGGGTCGATGTCGATATGGATTTTCTTCGCGCCGGGGGCATAGGTACTGAGCGTGCCGGTCACGCGGTCATCGAAGCGCATGCCGAAGGCCAGCAGCAGGTCGGCGTTCTGGATGGCCAGGTTGCAGTGCGCCTCGCCGTGCATGCCCATCATGCCCAGGCTGAGTTCGTGCGAAGCCGGGAACGCGCCCAGGCCGAGCAGGGTCATTGCCACGGGGGTATGGGTCTTGACCGCAAAATGCCCCAAGACGTCCTCCGCGCCCGACATGATGACACCGTGCCCGCACAGGATGACCGGGCGTTGGGCTTTTTCGATCAGTTCGACCGCTTTCTGCAAATCGGCTTTCGGCGCGTGGGAGGGCGGCTGGTAACCCGGCAGTTTTACTGCTTCAGGATAGATAAATTCCGTCTTTTCGACCTGGGCGTTCTTGCAGATGTCGACCAGCACCGGGCCGGGCCGCCCGCTGCGAGCGATATAAAAAGCTTCGGCTACCACCTCGGCGATCTCGCCGGCGCGGGTGACCAGATAGTTGTGCTTGGTGATCGGCAGGGTGATGCCAGTCACATCCACCTCCTGGAAGGCGTCGCCGCCGATCAGGTGGGCGTGCACCTGACCGGTGATGAAGACCACCGGAGACGAGTCCATCATGGCGGTGGCAATCCCGGTCACCAGGTTGGTTGCGCCAGGGCCGGAGGTTGCCATGGCCACGCCGACTTTGCCCGAAGCCCGGGCGTACCCATCGGCCATGTGCGCCGCGCCCTGCTCGTGCCGCACCAGCACGTGATGCACCGGGTAGCTCAGCATGGCATCGTAGATGGGCATATTGGCCCCACCAGGGTAACCGAAGACCACTTGCACGCCCTCGCGCACCAGGCATTCCCATAAGATTTCTGCACCGCTTAATTTCATGATGTCTCTCCTCGATTTCTATGTCATTGCGAGGGCTGGTGGTCGAGTAGGGCGAATGCTCTACTCACCCGTATCGAGACCCAGCCCGAAGCAATCTCCTGTTTCCATGCAGCCGTGAGATTGCTTCGCCGCATCTTCGACTACGCCGACAGGCATGGCTCCGCTCAGGACGGCTCGCAATGACATCAACAATTTAGAACCGCACCTGTATCCGCACTGGTAACAAAGTACGAATAACGCTTCAACCATTTGCTCTGGACCTTGGATTGGAACGGAGGCAGCTCACTCAACCTTCGACGGATTTCCGCCTCGCTCAAGCGGACCTCGAGCCTGCGCGCCGTCAAATCGATGTCGATCCGGTCCCCGGGCTGGAGCGCGGCGATCGGGCCGCCGGCAGCCGCTTCCGGGGAAACGTGTCCGATGCAGGCCCCGCGCGTGCCGCCGCTGAAACGGCCGTCGGTGACCAGGGCCACCTTGTCACCCAAGCCCTGGCCCATGATGGCCGAGGTCGGCGAGAGCATTTCCTGCATACCGGGCCCGCCCTTCGGCCCTTCGTAGCGGATGACGACCACATCCCCGGCCTGGACTGCGCCCGCCAGGATGCCTTGCAACGCTTCATCTTGCGATTCGTAGATGCGCGCCGGGCCGCTGAACTGCATCATCCCTGCGCTGACACCGCCCACCTTGACGACCGCACCCCTGGGCGCCAGGTTGCCGAACAGGATCGACAGCCCGCCATGTTTGGAATGCGCATTTTCATAACGACGAATGACAGCCTCATCCCGGATTTCGCAGCCCTGGATCGATTCCCCCAGCGTCATGCCGCTGACCGTCAGGCGGTCGAAGTGCAGAATGCCCGTGCTCTCCTGGATCTCGTTCAAAATGGCCGGGATGCCACCCGCACGGTGGACATCTTCCATGTGCCAGGCACCCGACGGGCTGACCTTGCAGATGTGCGGCACCTTGTCGGCCACGGCGTTGATGCGCTCCAGCGGGTAATCCAGGCCGGCTTCGTTGGCGAGCGCCAGGGTGTGCAACACAGTGTTGGTCGAGCCACCCATGGCCATATCCAGCGCAAAGGCATCGTCGATGGCCTCGGCGGTGACGATGTCGCGCGGCTTGATATCGCGCTCCAGCAGGGTCAGGATTTGCGCCGCTGCCCTTCTCGCCAGGTCCTCGCGCGCCTGCGTTTTTGCCAGCGCCGAGCCGTTGAACGGCAGCGCCATGCCCAGGGCTTCCATCAGGCAGTTCATCGAGTTGGCGGTGAACATGCCCGAGCAGGAGCCGCAGGAAGGACAGGCAAATTTTTCCAAAACGGATAAGCGCTTTTCATCGATCTTCCCCGCTGCATAGGCGCCGACGCCCTCGAAGACCGAGATCAGGTCGATGGTCTCGCCTTCGGGGGTGCGCCCGGCCGCCATCGGGCCACCAGAGACGAAGATGGTCGGGATATCGACCCGCAGGGCCGCCAGCAGCATGCCAGGCACGATCTTATCGCAGTTGGGGATGCAGACCATGGCGTCGAAGCGGTGGGCCTCGAGCATGGTCTCGACACAGTCGGCAATCAACTCCCGGGAGGGCAGCGAATATTTCATCCCCATGTGGCCCATGGCGATGCCGTCGTCCACGCCGATGGTGTTGAACTCGAACGGCACTCCCCCGGCAGCGCGCACCGCGTCCTTGACCAGCCTGCCGAACTCCTGCAGGTGGACATGCCCGGGCACCACATCCACATACGAATTGACGATGGCCACAAATGGCCTGCCAAACTCCTCGTCTCGCAGCCCCGTGGCGCGCAGCAGGGCACGGTGCGGGGCTTTTTCGAAACCTTTCTTGACAGTATCAGAGCGCATGAGTCTCCTTTTGACTCCCCTCTCCACGACGAAGCCGTGGGGAGGGACCGGGGGAGGGGTCAAAAAAACCGCCCGGTTGTGGTCGGGCGGTTCTCTTATTTCTTCTTCCAGGTGTGCCTGTCTCTATCAGTCACGATCCTGACCAGTCCAACCACAAGCGGTCTCTCCTTCGCAAGAAGGAGGACGATGATCAGGCTAATGACGATTTCGAAGATATGGGCCAGGTTCATTGCAAGTTTCCTTTCGTACAGCGTACCGCAAGAAGCGGTAACAAAAAAGCCGCCCGGGGTTGGGCGGCTTGTGGTTCTCCAAGCAGGTGTGGTTATTTCGCTCTCACCGCTGCCATCCCAACCGTGTACTGGTCCTCAAGAATAAGGACCGCAAGAATGACGATAAGGAAGAGGGTGGAGAAAATGGTCTGCATGACTTATTTAAGGTATTTCGCCCGATTATAGGCGCTTTTTCATTTTCGTCAAGGGCGAATGTACACGAAAAGGTTGTCAGAACGTACCGCGAAAATGGGTGGGCGAGCTTCGCA
>DAOTXM010000550.1:0-2276 GCA_034435215.1 Anaerolineales bacterium | reverse complement strand
CTCTTAGATAATCCTTTGGGCCGCGGTTCGCTCGAAGTGCCTTTAGAAAACGGCTGAACGTCTCGGCGACACAGTCTTCGGCCGCAGATGAGTCGCCCAGAAAGCGTCTCGCATACCGGTAAAGCTCCGGGCTGTACAGGTCATAGATCTGCGCCAGCGCTTGTTGGTCGAAGCGCAGCGCTGCCTGGAGCAATTCTTTCTCCACGGATGTCTCGGTTACCATTCTTTGAGACGCCTCTCGGGCAAAATAGATACTGGTCATATCATTTTATCCAAACTGTGTAAAGAATATCTGTTCCTTTTGTAAAGAATTTTCAAACAAACGGATCTCGATTTTCCCGGTGAAACCGGCCAAAATACCTCCCCCATTACGACGCGGGTTCTTTCCAATAGATACGGCCGGTACCGGGAATCAAACAGGCCAGGGGATTTCCTGGCCTGTAGCTGGGTTGTGATGCGCTCAATCTGCCGCGACTGCTACCGCCTGTAGCTCGTCGGATTTATCGGTCTTTTCATGGTGATTGTTTTCCACATTCATGATCGCCGGGACGAAGAAGGCCCCAAGGCCCATCACCAGACAAACCAGGCCGCCGAACCAGAACCAGGTACGGATCCCGATCGCATCGGACACCGGGCCTGCCACCATTAAACTGAGCGGGGACATGGCTGCGGCCGCGCTCATGATCAGCGACATCACCCGTCCCTGCATGTCCGGGCGGACGGTGGATTGCACCAGCGCAAACAGCGGTCCGTTCGTGATCGGGTTCATGACTCCGCAAAAGGCCATGGCTGCAACGGCTAACCAGTACAGGTTGGGGGGCGTCAGTCCGACAATCGTAATGCCCAGGCCGATGCCCATGATGCCCATCATCGAAGTGACGACCTTGCGCTTGAATCCGCCCCACGTGCTCAGGATTAATCCGCCAAGTATGGCGCCAAACCCCCAAAGCGAATCCATCAATCCGAATTCGAACGCGCCCAATCCGAAATGTTTCTTGACCAACAAAGGCATCAAGGCATTGGTCGGCATGAGCAGGAAGTTGATCACGGTTGCCATGACCAGGATGGCCAGCAGTCCCGGCCAGGAGGCGACATAGCGTAAACCCTCGCGCACATCTCCCAGAAAGCCGCCGGATTCTCCCTCACCCGCTGCCTGTTGTCTCTCCGCCTCGCGCACCGGTTGTGGGATGGAGAGGAATAGCAGAGGCGCAATGGCCAGCAGGGCGGTGGCCACGTCGATGAGAAGGACGCCTTGCATCGGGACGACTTCCAGCAGCAGGGCTCCGGTGGGCGGCGCCACGATGTTGATGCCGCCCATCAGCGTCTGGTTGGCGCCCGAGATGCGGGTCAGGTGCTTTTCAGGCACCATCAGACTGGTGGAGGCCTGCATGGCCGGATAGTGGAACGCGCTGCCCAATGACCGGATCATCATGATCACGTAGATGTGCCAGATCTGGATCTTTCCGCTGGCAAACAGATAGGCCAGCAGGATGGTCGCCAGCGCGATGGCGGCGTCTGCAACGATCATGATGACGCGACGGTTCCAGCGGTCGACCAGGGCGCCCGCGAAGGGTCCCAGCACGATTTGGGGCAGCATGGCGACGAGCGTGGCGGTAGCCAAAATGGTGGCCGAGCCTGTTTCGCGCGTCAGATACCAGACCAACGCGAACTGCACCAGCGCGCTGCCGAAGAGAGAAAAAGCCTGCCCGCCCCAGATGGTAAAGAAACGGGCGCCCCAGTTGCGGGGGATGGGTTGGGATGGATTTTGCATATTCAGTTCCGTTTATCCAAAGTGAATATCACCAATTCATCATCTTCAAAGTCGACGTTCCACTCCGGTTGCAACCGGATGGCTTGCACCAGCTCATCATCGCGCTGCGAATTCAGGACGATAAGCTGGACATTCTCTTCCTCGAATAGCTGCAACCATTCGTGAGGCGAGCAAATTGTCAACTCGGTATGCGCAGATTGTTGGAGGGGTGATAGTTCCATTTTCTCTTCCTAACCTGAATAACATCTAGTACCTGAGTGTTAAGATTATTGAAAAGATGTTTTGAAATATTGAATATATTATACAATATTATTTAATTTTGTCAATAAAAATTTAGGATTATTTATCTTTTGCAAATATATTCATGAGTATTATTGATAGGACTTACGAAATTTGCCAGAAGATACCGATCATTTTCGGGTTACTCCCATTCGACTACCTTGCTGTTCTCTAGGATTTGTTGCGAGGAGGTCCGGATTTGGGGATGCGCGCGTGCGTACGCACG
>DAOTXM010000549.1:0-10664 GCA_034435215.1 Anaerolineales bacterium | reverse complement strand
CCTGAAATCTCATCCAGAATCGACGCAACGATCCCGCCATGCAATACCCCCGGATACCCCTGGAAATGTTCCGGCGCAGTGTAAGTCGTTTCGATCACACCCGCTGCGGTCTGGTAGATTTTGAGCCGCAAGCCAACCGGATTTTCCAGCCCACATACAAAACAATGCCGCGAATTGGGTTGTTTGATTTTTTCTGTCATGCTCATCTTTCTCCCCAGTGAATGGCGATCGTACCGAACATGAGGCGCTCGAAGTTGATGCGCTTGAATCCCACGGCCGCCATGCGGACCGTCATTTCTTCGGCGCTTACGAACCCCTCGGTCGAATCGGGTAGATAATTGTAAGCATCACCAGCGCCGGAAATCAGCCTGCCCAGCAGCGGGATCACAACGTGCATGTACAGCCAGATGAACGGTGAAAACCAATTGCGCTTGGGCTTGGTGGTGTCCAGGATGATGATCCGCCCACCGGGCTTGAGGGTTCGATATTGCTCTTTCAGCGCTTGTTGCAGGTCACCCACGTTGCGCATCAAGAAGCCGGAGACGACCGCATCAAAGGTTTTTTCCCCGAATGGCAGGTTCAACGCATCCGCCGCAGACCAGGGCAGGCTCCCGTTGCGTTGGCCGACCCGCATCATCTCGAGCGTAAAATCTGCCGCCACAACCCTGACGTCCGGCTGCTGCTTGAGCGCCTCGCGCGCCAGGTCGCCGGTCCCGGCACCAAGGTCGAGAAGGCGGGCTTTGGGCTTCAAATTTGCCTGTTTGATCACCTGCTTACGCCACTCGGCGTCCTGCCCGGCCGTCATCAGACGGTTCATCAGGTCATAGCGGTGGGCAATGCGCGTGAACATGTCCTGCACGTACGCGCCGCGTTCCTTGCCGGTAGGATGGGTCATGGGGGCTCCTGTAAACTGGTTTATTATACCCAGGGTGGTCACAAATTGCGCTTTTCCAAAGGTTAGGTGTGCACGCAATACATGTCAGGGACTTTTCGCGGTACTTTCTGACAACCTTTGCATGCACACAAGGTTGGAGAGCGCAATTTGTGAACGTGGGCATTATATAAACGGTGATATACTCGCGGGCATGTCCCATCCCGAACAACCCTTATCTCGTGTACAAATCTGGATGCTAGCCGCGCGTCCCAAGACCCTGCCGGCCGCCGCCTCTGGCGTGATCACCGGCACAGCGCTGGCCCTGCGCGATGGACACTTCCGCCCCGGCCCGGCGTTGGCAGCCTTGCTGGTGGCGTTATTGCTGCAAATTGGCAGCAACCTGGCCAACGACGTCTACGACTACGAGCGTGGCGCGGATGCGGGCGAGCGTCACGGTCCCTTGCGGGTGACGCAGGCGGGTTTGCTCACGCCGGGACAGGTAAAAGCCGGGATGTTCGTTGTCTTTGGCTTATCCGCTCTGCTAGGACTGTATCTGGCCTTCGTCGCAGGCTGGGTGGTCATCCTGATCGGGCTGGCAGCGATTCTATCGGCGATTGCCTACACGGGCGGACCGTTCCCGCTTGGTTATTACGGGTTGGGGGATTTGTTCGTTTTCATCTTTTTCGGCCTGGCTGCCGTGGCCGGGACGTACTTCGTGCAGGCTGGTTCGGTCAGCATGGGAGCCTGGTGGATGTCCCTGCCGATTGGCTGGCTGATCGTGGACATTCTGGTGGTCAACAACCTGCGCGACATCGACGCCGACCGCGCAGCCGGCAAGCGTACGCTGGCCGTCCGTTTGGGAGAGCAGGGGTCGAGGCTCCAATATATTGTCTTATTGGTTCTGTCTTATTTGATCCTGCCGATTCTGGTCTTGCTGAACTTTTTACCCTGGCAAAGCTTACTGGCGTGGCTCTCCATCCCGCTCGCGTGGCGGACCTGGCAGGTTGTACGGCAGCAAACCGGGCGTTCGTTGAATGCAGCGCTGGCAGGTACGGGGCAGACGACGCTATTATATAGCCTGCTGTTTTTTGTAGGGATGATGATACGGTAGCCCATCCGCAGATTAGGCAAATATCACAGATTTTTATCTGCGCAATCTGCGAAATCTGCGGATCAATCCACAAACTTCCATGGACACAACCGTTTTTCCATCCAATCCACCGTGAAATACAGTCCCAATCCCAAAAGCGACATGGCCAGCACGCCCGCATACATGGCGGGATAATCCAGCAGGGTGCTGCCGTTGTAGTAAATGTAATATCCCAATCCCTTGCGTGTAGCGAACAATTCGGCGATGTACAGCACCGCCACCGCCGTGCCCACCGACTGGCGCAGCGCGGTCAGGATGGCAGGCAGGCTGGCGGGCAGGTATACGAAACGGAATAGTGCCCGCCGTCCCGCGCCCAGGCTGCGCAGGCTTTGCAGCAACTGGGGGGCAAGTCCTGCCGCCTGGTCGCGTACCAGCACGATGATCTGGAAGAACAGGATCAGGAAGATGACCACGATCTTGGCCAGGTCGCCGATGCCCAGGAAGAGCAGCACAACCGGCACGAACACCACTTTGGGGATGGGGTAGAGCAGGTAGATGACGGGGGAAAAAATGCGGTTCAGACTCCTGGACCCGCCGATTGCCAGCCCCGCAGGGACTGCTGTCAGCACCGAGAGTAGCATCCCCGCCATCACGCGCCACAGGCTGGCCAGAAAGTGAGCGGGTAACTCGCCGCCCAGTTCGCGGAGAAAGACCACCAGCACCAACAGCGGTGTCGGCAGGATCGGACGGTTGACCAACGTGGCTGCTAATTGCCAGATAACCAGTAGCCCCAAAGTGGCAAGCAACACGTCACGCCGTTTCATGTGACAACTCCATGCGCAGCATCTGACATAGCGCCCGGTATTCCTTGCTTTCACAATGTCCCAACTCCCCGGCGGTCGGATTCTCGAAGATGCGCGCCTGCTGGTTGGGCGGTGTACCCAACAGCAGGATTTTTCGTCCCATGGCGGCAGCTTCCTCGATGTTGTGCGTCACGATGACCAGCGTGATGCCGCTCTCGGCGCACAGTTCCAGCGTCAACACTTGCAAGTCTGCGCGGATGACGGCGTCCAACGAGGCGAAGGGTTCGTCCATCAGCAGCAGGTCGGGCTGCAGGGCGAGCGTGCGCGCGATGGCGGTGCGTTGACGCTGCCCGCCGGAAATCTGACCGGGGTATTTCCCGGCAATTGCCGCAATGCCGAGGCGTTCCAGCCAGGGCGAAACATCACGTTCGGGGAAGTAATCTTGTGGTGTGTGGATGCCATCCGCGCCGTAAAAGTTGCGCACTTTCAATCCCAGCTCGGCGTTCTGGCGGACTGTAGCCCAGGGCAGCAGACCGTAGTCTTGCAGGATCAGCCCTGTGCGTGGACGGGGGCGTATCAATGGTTGACCGTCGACCAGGATTTCACCCACTGTGGGTTGCTGCAAGCCCGCCAGAAGATAGAGCAGGGTGGTCTTGCCGCAGCCGGAGGAGCCGAGGACCGCCCAGGTCTCGCCGCGCCGGACGTGCCAGTCGAAATCCTGGAAGATCGGCGCCGAGGCCGGGTAGGCGAAGGTCAGGGAGCGAAGCCGGATCATGGCGTTTCTTCGAAGATCAAGTTGATAAAGTAATCCCGCCCGCCGGAAAAACCCTGGTTTGGAATGACCTGGCCTTCTTCGATATCCTCAGAGTGAAAGCCGACTTTCCCAAAGCTCAACCCTTCCACGGATGAATTTTCATCGTTCATCGGAATAGGTCCCGTGTCGTCAGGTTGCCAATGGGCGAACAGATCCCCCCTGTGCACTTCCAGCGGATTCCCGAAATGGATGGAGGTCATGCCGGTTTTCGCGGGAGGCAGATCATCACCCTCGATGTCTATGCGGTGTACAACCTCCCATCCACCGCTGACCGGGCGCAGGACGAGCAAGCTGAACGGCTCTGCGCCACCGTCGCTGTCGTTCAGGAAGGTGACACCTGTGATATAGCCGGATGAGGGAAAGGGATATTTGTGAACGAACACATGGGTCGCTGCAGAGCGATCGCCCGTTTGGGCTGCCGGCGACTGACCGGAGAAATCGAAGCCAATGGCTTGCGGGGAATTCCTGTCGATTTGTGGTCGGCTGCTTGGAGCCAGAACTCTGCAGGCCAGCAAAACCAGAAAAGCAAGAGTCAGGAGCGGGGTTTTCGTTTTCATTAACAATGCCAGATAGCCGAAAAAGAGAAACGGGAGCCCGCCCGAGGGACGGCCTCCCGCTGATTATACCCTTCTGGTTTTCAATCGCGCCTCTATCACAAAAGTGCGATTGAAAACCAGGGGCGCTTTAACGGAAGCAGACGCGAGCTATGGAAGCAGCAGCGATTGGTTGACGGAGTCCGCATAGGAGACATCCGCCTCCAGCATCCCTTTCTCTTTGGCCCAGGCCAGCGCGTCGTTCCATTCGGCTTCGGTTGGTACGCCCGCTGCCGGGAAAGGCGGGACCTTATAGGCTTCCAGCAGCGGCGCGGGGACGATCTTGGCCTCGCTCAAGATGCCGGTAAATTTTGTCGGATCGGCGTTGATCAGCGCGATCGCCTCGTCGATGGCGAGCAGGAAATTCATGACGGCTTCGGGATGTGCGTCGATGAATTCCTTGCGGAAGGAATAGACACTGAAACCGTATTCGGGATGAGCAGAGTCGTCCAGTACAATGACTGCGCCAGACTGCACGGCCAGCGCGCCAAGCGGGTCAGGCAGGGTGCCAGCGGCGAGTTCGCCCGAAGCCAGCAGCGCCATGCGGTCGGGAATCTTGGGCACGGAGACGGTCACAATCTCGTCCGCGGCCAGACCTTCGGCTTGCAACAGGCGCTCAGTAACGTACTCAATAACGGTCCCCTGCGAAACACCGATCTCGATGCCCTTGAGCTGTTCGGGCGAGGTGATGCCGCTCTGGCCCGAAGCCAGGATGAAGAAGTGCCCGTAGCCCGCGGCGGGACGCAGCGCATAGCGCACGGCCTGCATCTGCACGCTGTCTTTGTTGAACTGCATCACCGAGAGTGTTTCGTTGATGCTGCCATCCACCTGACCGGATGCTTCCAGTTGAACACGCTCGGGAGCAGACGCCACGGGGACGAGCTCCACGTTCACGCCGTGTTTGGCGAACAGTCCCTCCTGTTGGGCGACGTACATGGGCAGGGTGTCGATGATGGGCAGGACAGCAATCTTGAGCGTGACGGGTTCCATCGTGGGGGTAGCCGCAGGACCACAGGCCGCCACGAGCAGCGCAGCCAACGCGATGACGAACAAGATGTGGATGAGTTTCATGCTTGAATTTTCTCCTGAAAATAATTTTTCTCGCTGAGCGGAGCGCAGCGTTGTCGAAGCGCATAGATCAGTATCAGCGCCCTTCCCCCTGCGGGGACTATGCGACTGTGCTTCCCTTCGACAAGCTCAGGATCGCTCCGCTCAGGGCAAAGTATTCTCTTCCAACTGACGAATTCGCTCCTCGGGAATCCCTATGCTCTGTAACAATAACCTCCGCAGCGCAGGCAGGGAGCGTTCCGGGTCAGGCTGGCCGGTGTAGACCCAGCGCAGGACGATCTCGTTCAACGCCCCGACCCAGGCGCAGGCGGCTACTTCCGTGTCCAGCGGCGGGATGCTGCCATCCGCAACGGCTGAATCCAGGTTTTCGCGCACGATGGCGATGAAGCGCTGGTTGACCGCCTGCCGTTTCTTCTCGAAGGACGCGCCCAACCCGGTGGCCTGCACCAACGCGATCTTGGCCAGCGCGCGGTACTGTCCGAAGGTCTCCAGGCAGACGCGCAGGGCCGCATCAACGCGGGCGGTGCCGCTTGGCTCCGCGGACAATCTCTCGCGCAGCCGCGATTCGAGCAGGTCGGCGAAGGTATCCACCAGCGCCAGGAAGATATCCTGCTTGCTGGGGAAGTAGAAATAGAACGCGCCCTTGGAGGTACCCGACCCGCTGACGATATCGTCCACTTTGGTGTCGTGATAGCCCTTGGAGGCGAACACTTTCACCGCCGCTTCGAGGATACGGTTGCGAGTCTCTTGGGTGGTGTCGAGGGGAGTACCTGTCATAAGGAAGTTGTACCCAGGTGGGCATTCTATAGACCGACCGGTCGGTCTATACGGTGGTGAAGAATATCACAAGGGAAGTTGGGAGTCAAGATAGTTGCTTACCAAAGAAATTTGTTCTATACTTCTGGTATGAGCTTTTTTAATAGATTCAAATTGGAATTAGAAGATCTTAATGAAGAACTTATAGGACTTCCACTCGAAATAACCAATTGTAGAGTTGTAGACATTGGTTGTGGAATGGGCTACAAAACTTTAGGGCTTTTACTTAAATTACAAGCATCTGAATGCATTGGCATTGATAAATTTATAGGCGATTGGTCATCTCCAGCCTTAGATGAGGTACAACAAAAGTTCGATGGTATTAAAGAGTTTATTCTAAAAGAACATAATAAGCTCCGTGATGATAGCCTGAAACGAGAATTGTGGGAGCTTTTTAGCAGAGGTCGGCATCCTATATTTCAAAAGGGTGATATTGTCGAGGGAGACAAGTTGCCTAGCAACCTTGACCTTGTGTACTGTAAAAAAGTATTGGGCAATGTTTTCACTGGTGAGTATAATAATTTGCTCAAAGGAGAAATTGGCGTTAGTACTGCAATAGCAAATATCGCAACCATGTTAAAAAATGGTGGCTTACTTTGTCTGGTTGAGAAAGATGTAATGAGATTGGTTCCTTTTCTTGAAGCGGCAGGGCTAAGTTTTCTACGAGTATTCCAAATTCGTCAGGGAGAAATTGAGGAAAGTGGGAGGAGCACATCATCTATTAAAGTAAGCCAGTATTTTATATATCATTACAGAAAACTGTAAGCTGTTCCACCGATACTGCTTGGGAAATTTTATCCTCTTTTGGAGATGCACGATGTTTAGCGATTATTTGAAAGATGCTTATTTCTGGTTTATTGATAACCTTAATAATATTGCCACTGCAATAGCTTTAGTTATTTCTATATTGGGTTTTTGGTTGCGCCTTATTGACAGAAGAACGAAGGTTAAGGTAGAGACCAAGGATGATTGGTTAGATTTTGATAAGTCGCACCAAGAACCCCTCGAGAGAGTACTTACCACAAAAATTACAAATCAAACAATGGGGAGAAACTTGGTAATAGAAACAGTAGGTATTGAGTGGGGGGTATTAAAATGGCCGACTTGGTTTTGGAGCAAAGTGGTTTGTCCGATTTTTGACTATGATGAAACTAAACCAGAGGAATATATTGAAGATGTACCACTTCCAGATGGAGGAAAGCCCTATGAATTTTTTACACTTGTTGATCAACTTGAGGGCTGGCTACATGGGCAATGCCGAGAAAGATCAGGAAGATGGCATTTTAGAGGTAGGGATGTCGATGATTATGATTTTGTGACTTTTCAAGAAGCATTAAGATATTGGGGGCACGATCTCTTTTGGCATAAATCATGGGCCAAGAGCTTTTGGGCGAGGATAGTAATTAGAGATTCACAAGATAATTGGCATCGAAGTAGAAATAAATTTCAAATCAGAAATTTGTGGGCACTGAAGCGTTATCGCATGCAAAAATTTAGCTTTTGTGTTTATTTTCAATATGCTTTTCGAAACTTTTTAAATAGGTTAAAGAAATAGGTTGATAGCAATCACTACAAACGAAGAGCAGATTCATTTTCTGAGTTTCCTCTATATCCGGTCAAAGAACAAAAAATTGTGCTTGTACTTGACCAGCAGGTCATCCAGCGCCTCGCGCAGTAAGACCGCCTCGCTCACGCCCTGTTCCCCCGCCAGCTCGCTGAGCCGTTCCAGTTGGGTTTGGGTAAAGTGCGCCGTCTTGGGCACCATGCGCTCCTCCACCGCCAGGACGAACTTGTTGCGCCCGGTGGTCTTGGCACGGTACAGCGCGCCGTCCGCTTTGCGGAAGAGCTCGTTCTCGTCGCTGCCATCGATGGGATAGGCTGCCACGCCGCCCGTGATGGTGATTTTGGCATCGATGGTCGTTTCGCCATTCGAGAATTGTCCCAGCGCCTCGACCGTCGCCCTTACCCCCTCCATGACCAGGAAGGCCTGCTCGCGTTCGGTATTTTCGAACAGGCAGGCGAACTCGTCGCCGCCATAGCGAGAGAGTTTCCCCCGCTTGCCGATGATCTGGCTGGCGGTCTCTGCAATGGTCTTCAGGATGGCATCCCCGCCAACGTGACCGTAGGTTTCATTGGCCTGCAGGAAGTAATCAATATCGAAGAAAGCCAGCGCCAGTGGGGTGTTATCCTGGCTGGCTTTGAGGAAAGCGGTATGCAGGATTTCGTCGAAGGCATCGCGCTTGAGTAGACCGGTAAGAGGGTCTGTGGTTGTGTTTGCCATTTTGTGCTCCTTTTGTATAACGAAGTTATAATATATTATTATATTATCATTAAATATTATTTATATCAATGATTAATTCATAACAAAAATGCGAGGTGTTTGCCTCGCATTGAGTCTTTTGGTCGCGCTTGTTGACACAATTCAATTGAATATAGTTTGTAGGAACTTAAGCTTTTCCACCGTCTGGAAACTTTCGCCGCCTTCGTGGTCGTTGTAAGGCCAAATGCGGATATCCTTGGAGGCAGCATAGTGATTGTAAGCCGCAAAAACGGTCGAGGGCGGACAGGTCTCGTCCATCAAGGCGACGGAGAAGAGCGCGGGCGCATTCGCGCGTGCCGCAAAATTCATGCCATCGAAATAGGAGAGCGTAGCAAAGACAGTTTCGATCTTGTCGCGATGCTGGCGGCAGAATTGGCTGATCTCGTTGTAGGGGAAGGAGTCCACGATCTCGGTGGCGCGGCGATAATGACACAGAAAAGGCACGTCTGGCATGACCGCGGCCAGGTCCGGGACCAATCCCGCCACTGCGAGCGTAATACCTCCGCCCTGGCTGCCGCCTGTGATTGCCAGGCGTTCAGGATCAACAGCCGGGTGGGAGCGGGCAGTTTCCACCGCGCGCACAGCGTCCGTGAATACCCGGCGATAGTAGTATCTTTTGGGGTCCAAAATGCCGCGCGTCATGAAACCGGGATATTGAGGGTTGCCGCCTTCCGGTTCCGGGTCGGGGGTGTCGCCCGTACGCCAGGCACTGCCCTGTCCGCGCGTGTCCATGACGAAATGGGCGTAACCAGCCGTGGCATAGACCAGCCAATCAATCGGTAATCCGCGGCCGCCGCCATAGCCGATGTACTCGACCACGCAGGGCAGGCGTCCGCTGCGTTGGCGAGGAAGCAGCAGCCAGCCCTTGATCGGTTGTCCGTCGAAGCCGGGGAAGGTCACATCGAAGGCCTGGATCAGGCTCAGGTGCGCCTCAGCAGGCCGGAAGTCCGCTCGAAGCGGAATCTGACGGGCTGCCCTCAAGGTGGTGGCCCAAAATTCGTCGAAATCCGGGGGCTCCTGGCGGGCAGGTTTGTACGCTTTGAGTTCTTCTAGGGGTAGATCGAATATCATGTTTTTCAGAGGATATGTTTACTTTTGTGCGAACGTATCGATCAGCAGCTTGAAATTCCCGCCGACGGGGTAGAGGATCGGGCAGGTGCAGCCGCGCTTCTTGTATTCCTCGACCTTGGCCTTGGCCTCCGCGGGCGTGCCGGAAGCGGTGATCCGGTACACCAGGTCATCCGGAACGAGGTGCTTGGCTTTATCGATCTGTTCCCTGGTGGCCGGCCAGCCCAGGATGGACTGGATCTCCTGCACCACCTCATCCGAAACGCCGGAGGCCTTGGCGATGTGCGGCTGCTGGGCCATGTACTGGCACAAGAGCATCTTGGTGTGGTCGATGGCTGCTTCATGCTCGTGGTCCACCGAGCAGACGATCAATTGCGGGCGGTCGAGGTCTTCAAGCATGCGCCCGGCTTTTTTCGCGCCCTTCTCCAGCAGTTCCAGCGCCCGGTCATTGTATTCGGGTGGGACACAGTAGTTCAACACACAACCGTCCGCAATTTCGCCGGTCATTTCCATCATCAGGTCACCTGTGGCGCCGATCATGAGCGGAACGTTGCGAGGCTCGCGGCGGCCATGCACTACGTCCAATTCGATGCCCTCCACGTGGTGAAATTCGCCGTGGAAGGTGACCCGTTCCATGTTCAACAGACGGCGCACCACCTCGATGGTCTCGCGCATGGCGAGCAGGGGTTTCCTGCGCTGGATACCGACGTTCTTGGCCAACGGATCCCACCAGGCGCCGATCCCGCAGATGACCCGGTTCGGAGCCAGGTCATCCAACGTCAACAGCGTGGCAGCGAGCAGGCCCACGTTGCGGGTCCAGTTGTTGATCACGCCCGAGCCGACCTTGATGTGCTCGGTCACAGCCGCGTAGGCCGCCATCGGGACGATGGCATCCCGTACCAGGCGTGATTCCGCCTGCCAGACGGCTTCGAAGCCGCGCTGTTCCGCATAGCGGGCGTAATCCAGGCCATCCCGGAGATCATGAGAATCTTGCAGATAAAGTGCTACGCGTTCCACGGACTACCCTCCATCCTGTTTTTTGGATCCTTTTCATACGCCGGGGATGGGGTAACTCCACTTACCCCTTCTTTCCGGGAAGATATTTTTCCCTGATAGAGCGAAATTGTATCATATTAGGGGAAATTGCCCCATTGACAAAAATTGATCGCCGGAGAAAGGGATGTGGGGTGTTCCGGACGGGCAAGGCCCGCCCGGAAC
>DAOTXM010000548.1:0-7014 GCA_034435215.1 Anaerolineales bacterium | reverse complement strand
GGTGCAGCCCGTCCACAACACCCCACTTCCCCCCTTGATTGTTAGAATATATCAAAGGATTTTAGAAAATGACGACCACAATAGCACTTGCAGGAAAAGGCGGTGTAGGAAAAACAACCGTCGCAGGCATGGTGATCAAGTATTTAGCACAGAATCAGACTGGCAGCATCCTTGCGATCGATGCGGACCCATCCGCCAATCTGAACATGGTGCTCGGCCTGGACCTGGAATGGACGGTCGGCGACATCCGCGAGGATATGCTGCAGCAGGTAAAAACGTCACTGGTGCAGGGTGGAGCTGCCATGGGGAACCTGCCGGGGGGCGTCAATAAGCGTGATTACCTGGAATATCACGTGCGCTCATCGTTAGCAGAAGGCTCGCGCTTCGATATGATCGCCATGGGACGCGGCGAGGGGCAGGGCTGCTATTGCGCGGTCAACCATAACCTGCGAGAGGTGATCGACGGCATGAGCAAGCACTATGCCTATGTGGTGATCGACAATGAGGCTGGGATGGAACATCTCAGCCGCCGCACCACGCGCGATGTACAGCACCTGCTGATCGTCAGTGACCCGACCCAGCGCGGCCTGGTGGCTGCCCAGCGCATCGCCGACATGCGCAAGGAACTCGAGATCAACATCGAGAAGGCGTATCTCATCATCAACCGTGTACCGGATGGCGAGTTACATCCGGAACTTCGCAAGTTTATCGATACGCTGGATGTGCCACTCCTGGGTGTGATCCCCTCCAATGATGACCTTTCCGCCTTCGAGTTTTCCGGCAAACCGCTGGTGGATTTAGGAGATGAGTCGCCGGTCTATCGGGCGGTGGAAGAGATGATGAAAAAAATAATTTAGAGGATCGATTCTCTCTTATCAAACAAATAATGAGAAACAATATACTCCCGCCCTCCGCGAAAGGACCAGGTGGCCTCGCAGGCAAGGAAGAATAATCGCCAGTTGACCCACCATTGCGTTACCTGATCCCGCCCATAGGCTTCAGCCAGTACCTCCTTTACGCGCGCTTTCTGGCGGTCCATTTTCTCCAGCCAGGCGCGCAGGGTCTTAGCGTAGTGGCATCCAGAGATGCGCCAGTGATCGACCAGGTGTAAATCATCCTGATAATGCAGCAGTAAGTCATCAGAGGGCATTGTTCCGCCTGTAAAGAAAGTTTGCGCCATCCAGTTGCCGGTATCTTCTGCTTCGAATTCATAGGTGAAAATCCGGTGACTAAAGATATGTACGAACAGCTTTCCTCCGGGGTTCAGGAGCTGGCTGATATTCCCCATCAAGCGCCGATAGTTTTTCATATGCTCGAACATTTCAACCGAAAATACGCGGTCGAAATGGCGCTCCATATCCAGATAGTTCACATCCTGTACCAACGCTTCTACGCGTCGATACCCTCTGTCCCTAGCGCTGTTTTTGATGTGCTCAATTTGGTCTTGGGATTTGGAGACTGCCATGATCTGGCAACCAGGATAATGTTCTGCGATCCAGAGGGTCAGTGAACCCCACCCGCAGCCAAGATCTAAAATGGTCATACCGTCTTCCAGTTGCGCCCGTTGGCAGGTCAAGTCAAGCATCCTTTCTTCTGCTATGTCAAGCTTGGTGACACCAGGAGGCCAGTAACAACAACTATATTTGAGACGTTTCCCTAGCACCAGCTTAAAGAACGCCGGTGGCACCTCGTAATGCTGGAGGTTGGGAAGTTGCGTGTGGATGGCAATCGGGCTGCGCTCGAATTTATCCAATAGTTCCCGGCGTTGGCGCTCGCGTTCTGGGAATTCAACCTTTTCCAGATTATTTACATTCTGTCGGATGAGCAGTCGCAGCACCGGGCGTAGTAAGAAATCCGGTACAAGGTTTGCATAGAGAAGTTTCATGTACCACATCAGGATTCCCTCTCTCGGATTGCTCGTTCAGACCTAAAATGCTGGTTCTACAGCCTGCCTACAACTCGATCTGCGCTTTCAGCATCCCATTCTGCGAATCGATCTCGAACGAAGAAAATCCTACCACACGGCAGAGTCGCTTCATCGCCTCGTTCTCTGGCGACATGAGCGCGATGATGCGCTTGATCCTCTCGTCGCGGCCGATCTTGATGATGCGGGTCAACAGTTCCTTGCCCAAGCCCTTACCCTGGTAACGGTCGGAAACCAGCATGGTAAAGCGCGCTTCCTCGTTCGTGCCGCGCAACTTGCTCAGGCGTGCAACGCCAAAAATGGCTTTTTCGCCCTGCTCGTTTTTGCCTTCCACGACCAGCGCAATCTCGCGGTCATAATCGTTGTGGGTCATGCGCGCCAGGCGTTCATGGGTGGTGCGGGTGCTCAACAACATGGGCGACATATAGCGCATGTAAACTGTCTTGTCGGAGAGTGAGGCGTGGAAACCGCGCATGAGCATTTCATCCTCCGCTCGAATCGGGCGGATGACCACTTCCACGCCATCTTTCATCGTCCAGGGAGCGACGTATTGACTGGGATAGGGGCGGATCGCCAGCTTCGGCAGGGCGCTTTCGTCTTTCACCTCGTGGATCAAGACGCGTGCATCCAGCACCAGCAAGCCCTCGTGGGAGGCCAGCAGCGGGTTGATGTCCAGCTCTTTGATCCAGCGCTGCTCGGCTACCAGCTGGCTGAAATGCACCAGCAATTGTTCCAGCGCGACGATATCGACAGGCGGGCGTCCGCGTACGCCCTTGAGCGCCTCGAAGATCTTCGTACGCTCGATCATACGCCGCGCCAGGGTTGGGTTGAGCGGCGGCAGTCCCAACGAACGGTCCTTGAAGACTTCGACCAGTTGGCCGCCCATGCCAAACAATACGACCGGTCCAAATTGCGGATCGATGCTGGACCCGATGATCAGTTCATACGCATCCGACAGCTTGACCATGGGCTGGACGGTGACGCCCAGGAAATCGTCTGCGCTGTGCTTGGCGCTCACACCCTGTTTGATCGCCTCGAATGCGGACCGAACGGCCTGCTCGCCGTTCAAGTTGAGCTGCACACCGCCCACGTCAGTTTTATGGGTCACAGTTTCGGAGTGTAATTTCAACACCACCGGGTAGCCCAATTCCTCGGCCTGGGCAACGGCCTCGTCCACAGTGACCGCGATATGCGTGGGTACGGTCGGGATGCCGTAGGCGGCCAGCAATTGCTTGGACTCGGCCTCAGTCAGCAGGGAACGGCCGGATTTGCGCACCTTGCCAAGGATCGCGGAAGCAGTCTCCCGGTCGATGTGTGAACCGTTGCTATGCGTCAACAGACCGACCGTCTCATACAGCGACTTCAAATTGTCGGTGTATTTCCACATGTATGCGAAAGCTTCCGCTGCTGTGTCCGGATACATAAAGGTCGGAATACCGGCCTTGTTGAGGATGGCTTCGCCCGCGGCGATGTCCTGCCCGCCCGACCAGGAGGCCAGGATAGGTTTGTCATAACTCTGGGCATAATCCTTGAGCGCTTCAGCGGTGGCGGTGGGATCGGTCATGGCCTGGGGGGTGAGTACCACCAGCAGGCCGTCGCTGTTCTCGTCTGTGGCAGCGACTTCCAGTGCCTGGGCGTAACGCTCCGGGGAGGCATCCCCGAGGATATCGACCGGGTTGTTGTGGCTCCACTGCGGCGGCAGGATTTCGTTGAACTTCTGCATGGCCTCTGGCGAGATTTCCGCCAGTTTACCGCCGCTAGTAATGAGCGCGTCCACGGCCAGCACGCCGGGGCCGCCTGCGTTGGTCAGGATGGTCAGGTGCGGCCCTTTGGGACGCGGCTGTTTGGAGAGCACTTCGGCCATCGAGAAGATTTCACCGATGGTGTTCACGCGCAATACACCGCAGCGCCGAAAGGCGGCCTCCAGCACCTCGTCGGAGCCGGTCAGCGATCCGGTGTGGGAGGCGGCGGCGCGCGCCGCACCCTCAGTACGACCGGGCTTGATGACGATGATCGGCTTGGCCAGCGCCACTTCGCGTGCCGCGGACATGAACGAGCGCGCGTCACCGATGGTCTCCATATAGATGACGATACTCTGGGTGTGTGGGTCGTCGCCGAGATGGTAGATCAAATCGCCCCAGCCCACGTCCAGCATGGAGCCGATCGAGACGAAAGCCGAAAACCCAACGTGCTCCTTGAACGACCAGTCCAGCACGGAAGTACACAGTGCGCCCGATTGGCTGATAAAGGCCACGTTGCCAGGGCGGGCCGCGGCGGTGGCAAAGGTGGCGTTCAGGCCGGTCAACGGGTTCATTACCCCCAGACAGTTGGGACCGACCACACGCATCTTTCCACGCCGGGCGTGCTCCAGGATTTGTGCTTCGAGTGCAGCACCCTCGGGGCCAACTTCTTTGAAACCAGCCGAGATGACGATGGCGCCTTTTACGCCTGCTTCCACGCATTCTTCGATAATGGCCGGAACGGTGGGTGCGGGAGTAACAATCACAGCCAGGTCGATCTGGTCTGGCAGGTCTTTGATGCTGGGATAGGCTTTGATGCCCAGGATGTTCGCCCGTTTGGGGTTGATCGGGTAGACCGTACCGCCAAAAGGGCTACTGATCAAGTTCCAAATAACGGTACGACCGACGCTGCCAGCTTTTTCGGTTGCACCGATCACAGCAACCGTCTTAGGTGTGAAAATGGGTTGTAAGGAACGAGGGGTATAGCGATAAACATCATGCGCAGGATCGAAGGGATTCTGCACGCGCGGATTCAGGGGTGCTGTCATAATTTTATCCTCGATAAATCAGGTCGCTTGCGCGAGCGTTTTTTGGTGAGAGTTGCCTGTTCATTATACGACGGGATGAAAACAAATATACCCATGGATGTCACATTTTTCGCGTGCGGTTCGTCTTGAGTTTGAGAAATATTTCACAATATATGCGCATATCGGCTCTTCGGGGATTTCCGTGATGGACACCCGGATTTGGGGGGAGAAGGAAGATATAATTTGCAAATTGAATTTTGTCCGCCTCCATGTTCCCAACTGAAGTTTCAGTCATAAGGATAAAGGCCATGAATACTGAAGAACTGAAAGGCAAATTTGCCAAGTTATTCGATCATTCCATCGTACGCCCTGATGCGACCAGGGAAGATGTACTTAAATTTGCAGAAACTGCGGTGAGGTTTGGAACTGCTACGCTAACAGTTCAGCCACACTATATTCGACTTGCCGCTGAGCAATTGAGGCGCTCTGGCGTTCTGGTAGGAACTGTCGTGGGCTTTCCACATGGAAATGAAACGCCTTCCATGAAGGAATACCAGGCAAAAACAGTTCTTGATCTGGGGGCAGAAGAAATCGATATGGTAATGAATATACCAGCACTCAAGAATGGCGAAGAGGAATTGTTCATTGAGGATATAGCAGGCGTAGTCAGGAGCGCGGAAGGCGTTAAAGTAAAAGTCATCACAGAAAATTGTTATCTTACCCAGGAGGAAAAGCGCCGGGCGTGCAGATGGATCGCCCAGGCAGGCGCTCATTTTGTGAAAACTTCGACCGCCTATGCCGATGGAGGCGCCACGCTGGAAGATGTCCGCCTCATGTACCAAGCAGTGGAGGGACAATGCCTGGTGAAGGCTGCAGGGGGTATTCGGGAGATAGAAGAGATCCTGGAATATTTGAAAGCCGGGGCGCGGCGATTTGGTTCGACCCGCTCCGACCAGTTCGTTCGAACGTTCCAGGCATTGCCTGAGGGAAAAATGAGGGCATTTGAAGAGTATTTGGTCGATTTGCTTGTATAGTTTCCCCGACAGGAGTCTGGTCGATCACCCTTTCCTTAAAATCAATCCTGTCTCCACCAGCACATCGAAGGCACGTTCCGCAATTTCGACGGTAGCAGGCCCAAGTCCACAGGCGGGGGCGAGCAGACTACGGGAGGCGAATTCGTCCGGATGGATAGTGACGCCGCGGTTCGCTGCTTTTTCACAGATCAAACTGATCCCGGTTCGCAGCCTTTCCGCCAGCGATTGAGGCGTCTCGTGAAAGATGTGCTCGTTGTTGGGAACCAGTCCCCAGCAGACTACACCGCCGCGGTCCAGGAATTCCCGCAATTCCACCGGATACAAAGCCAGGTTTTCGATGAAATCGTAGGCATCCAGGTTGAGAATATCCACTTTGGTGTTCAGCAGCACGCCCCAATCGGTGTTGCCGCAGCAATGTGTGCCTGTGACAGCCCCGACGGCATGCAGCGCTGCGTAGACCTCGTCCAGCCAGGCGATGACCTGTTCCCTGCCCAGGCTGATATACGCTGAACCAAAGGAAGCCATATAGGGCTCGTCCACGAACAGGATGACCTGTGTACTGACCTTTTGCAGTTGCTGCACCTGCCAGCGTGCATTGAACGCCATGTGTTTGACCAGCACATCTATATAGACATCGTTGTAGAGACAAGCGCGCCCTGCCTGGTCTGTGACCGTCAACCCGAAACTGATGGGGCCCATCACCTGTCCCTTGGCGTATTGGGTTGGATGGGTTTTGAGCGCCTCATGCAGCGTGTAAAAGCCCTGGGCGTAGTCAGGATGCAAGGCAAAGGCCTCCACGTTGTCGTCCAGAATGGCCTGGTAGAAAATTTCGAGAGCGGTATCAAATTCGGCGGCATTGGTATCGATGTAAGCCTTTTGCCGGGTTTCGTCCACCACCGCGCCGGGCAGGGTGGGCGCGTACTGGGTGTAGATATTCTCGCGGAAATCGCGGCGCACCAATTGCAGCCAGCAGGGGATATCCAGCGTGGACAGCAGGCGCGCGTTCAGCTCATGCGGGTCGGTATGCGGCACGGAGCCGACATGGGTGGTGAGATAGTTGAAGTCGGGCATGTGGAATATTATACATTTCGGGAATAACCGAAAACAAGGGTGCGGGACGCGTACGCGCCCCGCACCCTTGTGCTTTTTTTTTATTGAGAGCGTTCGGTAATTCAAAAATCAGTAACTGTCTGCCATTTCGAGGAGCGAAGCAACGAAAATCTGCCTAAGTCAAACCGGATTTTTACTGAAAAATCAGTTTCTTCGCTCCCTTTGGCTGCTCAGAATGG
>DAOTXM010000547.1:0-9051 GCA_034435215.1 Anaerolineales bacterium | reverse complement strand
CGAACCTCAACAATCTGGTCATTGCTTTATTGCATCACCAGGGCTTCTCCAACCATGCTCAAGCGCGACGCATCTTTGACGCCAAGCCCGACACCGCTCTCTCCCTCATCTTGCGACTTTAAGAAAACCCTGAGGCAGGTTCATGGTTCTCTTAGAAATGGTGAACTTGGTTTAAGTTCCAAAAAACGCAAAGTCCGTAACACTTATACTGTGTGTGCTCGCAAAACATGTCAGGGACACCCCCCCGAAAATGGGGCGGTACTTTCTGACAACCTTTGCATGCACACTATACCGTACATAAGTGCGCTAGGAGCGTAAAGTTGTTTATTCCCCCCCTGTCACTTTGTGGTGAAAAGAATCATGTAGATGAAAGCACACCTGAACCTGCCTTGCTATCCTCCCTCTTACTTTGGTAGAATAAAAACCCGCGACAAACACGCACCACACCGTCCGAAAGGATGACAAAGGCGCACCTTTGCGTCTTTTTGGTCTCTGTGATGACCTCACCCCTAGCTCCTATCAAAAAAAGGAGAGGGGAGTACAAAGGAGACTGGTATGCAAGATCTTTTCAATGCCCGTGACACGCTCAAGACCAAATACGGTACTTATACGTATTACCGCCTCGATGCCCTGGAAAAAGCGGGCCTGACCGACCTGAAACGGCTACCGTTTTCGATCCGTATCCTGCTCGAGGCGGCGCTGCGCCAATGCAACGAGCGCGAGATCACCAGGGAAGATGTGAAGAACATTGCCGCCTGGATCCCCTTCCCGTCCCCCCTACACGGGGGAAGCCGGCCGGGCATCCCGTTCCTGCCCGCCCGCGTGGTGATGCAGGACTTCACCGGCGTGCCCGCGGTGGTCGACCTGGCCGCCATGCGATCAGCAGTAGCCCGTCTGGGTGGAGATCCAAAGAGGGTCAATCCGGTGGTGCCTGTGGATCTGGTCATCGACCACTCGGTGCAGGTCGATTTCTTTGCCACGCCGGAAGCGTTGCAACGCAATACTGAGATGGAGTTCCAGCGTAACCGCGAGCGCTATGAGTTCCTGAAATGGGGACAGAAGGCCTTCGACAACTTCCGCGTCGTCCCGCCAATGACAGGTATCGTGCACCAGGTCAATCTTGAATATCTAGCCGATGTTGTGGTGAAGAAATCTTCGGATGGCTTGGATGTGCTCTTTCCCGACACCCTGGTCGGTACCGACTCGCATACCACCATGATCAACGGCCTGGGGGTGGTTGGCTGGGGTGTGGGCGGTATCGAGGCTGAAGCGGTCATGCTCGGCCAGCCGATGGATATGCTGTTGCCAGATGTGATTGGCTTCAAGCTGCACGGCAAACTATCAGAAGGCGTCACTGCCACCGACCTGGTGTTGACTGTCACGCAGATGCTGCGCGCCAAGGGTGTGGTCGGCAAGTTCGTTGAATTCTTCGGCCCCGGTCTGGACAGCATGTCCCTGCCCGACCGCGCCACCATCGGCAACATGGCGCCCGAATACGGCGCAACGATGGGCTTTTTCCCGGTGGATGCGGAGACGTTGCGTTATATGCGTTTCACCGGTCGCTCCGAAGAAGTCATCGAGCGGACGGAAGCCTACCTGCGCGCCCAGGGCTTGTTCCGTGACGAGGACACTCCTGACCCCGAGTTCACCGATATGCTCGAACTGGATCTGGGGTCTGTCGTCCCCTCCCTGGCTGGGCCCAAGCGCCCGCAGGACCGCGTGCCGCTGACCGGGATGAAGAGGGCCTTCCAGAACGCGCTTAAAGCCCCGGTCAAGGAACGCGGCTTCGAGCTGAGTCCCGAGGCGCTGGCACGCACAGGCACGGTCGGCACCAACGGCGGGTCCTACCAGATCGGGCATGGGACGGTCGTCATTGCCGCCATCACCTCCTGCACCAACACCAGCAACCCGTCTGTGCTCGTCGCGGCGGGGCTGGTCGCCAAGAAGGCCGTCGAAAAGGGACTGAATGTCGCGCCGCAGGTCAAGACTTCACTGGCACCCGGCTCGCGCGTGGTGACCGAGTACCTGACCAAGGCCGGCTTGCTCGAACCACTCAGCAAACTGGGCTTCAACGTGATTGCTTATGGCTGTACGACCTGCATCGGCAACTCGGGGCCGCTGCCCGGCGAGGTGGCCAAAGCCGTGACCAGCGAGGACCTGGTGGCTGCTGCCGTGATTTCAGGCAACCGCAACTTCGAAGGCCGTGTGCACCCGCTGGTCAAGGCCAATTACCTGGCTTCCCCGCCGCTGGTGGTGGCCTATGCCCTGGCCGGGACGGTGGACATCGATTTAATCAACGAGCCGCTGGGGACGGGCGCAGAGGGAGCGCCGGTCTACCTTAAAGATATCTGGCCAACCACACAGGAAATTCAGGAAACCATTGCTGCCAGTGTCACATCCGAGATGTATCGAGAGAAATACGCGGATGTATTTTCCGGCTCCGAGATGTGGCAGGAGATCGAAGTATCCGGTGGTGACCTGTACGATTGGGATGAATCCTCCACTTACATTCAACATCCACCCTTCTTCCAAGAATTATCGCAAGATGTGCCTTCGATTGGGGATATCAAGGGTGCGCGCGTGTTGGGCCTGTTCGGCGACTCGATCACCACCGACCATATTTCCCCGGCTGGTTCGATCGCCCCCGACAGCCCGGCGGGCAAATTCCTCATCGAGCATGGCGTTGAATACCGGGACTTCAACTCCTACGGTTCGCGGCGCGGCAACGACAAGGTCATGGCGCGCGGCACGTTCGCCAATATCCGCTTGAAGAACCAGCTTGTGGCACCCAAGGAAGGCAATTGGACAAAGCATATGCCCTCCGGGGAAATCATGCCGATCTATGATGCGGCTATGAGGTACAAGGATGAAGGTGTTCCCAGTATCGTCATTGCTGGCAAGGAATACGGTACCGGCTCCAGCCGCGACTGGGCGGCCAAGGGTCCCTTGCTGCAAGGTGTAAAAGCGGTCATCGCCGAATCCTTCGAGCGCATCCACCGTTCCAACCTGGTTGGGATGGGCATCCTGCCGCTACAATTTGTAGACGGGCAGAATGCTGAATCTCTGGGTCTGACTGGCGACGAGGTCTACGATATCGAATGCTTGCGCAACGATATGCCCCCGCGCGGGCGTGTCAACGTACGCGTGCACCGCCCGAACGGCCGTGTAGACATGTTCGAGACAGAGGCTTTGCTCAATACGGAAGTGGAAGTAAATTATTACCGCAATGGCGGTATCCTGCACATGGTGCTGCGGAATATGGTGAAATAGGCTGGCCTCCGCCACTTTCGGCCCCTCACCCAACTGGGTAGGGGGTCGTTTTCTTTAAGGGAGTAAAAGTCTTGTCAGGGTACTGGTCAGCCAGGTTTCATATTCCTCGTCCGACCAGCCCCGGTCTACAGTGAGCAGATTATAGACCTCGGCACTGGTGATAGCCCATAACGTTTCAGTCGCCGTCAGCTTGCTCAGATTGTCTCTTAAAGGACCGTTGGCGAGCAAGCAATCGATGAAATATCCCAATCCCTGCAACCTGCCTTCCAGGTAGTTTTTCAAAATAGCATTGATTTCAGGTTCCGTCTTTGCTGCACTGCGCATGACTTCGAACAACGGGGCAACACGTGACATAATCATTTGGATGCGACCTGCGAACATTTGAATTTGACGATACTGGTCCTTCTCGAATTCGACTTCCCGTATCTGGGAACGCACCAAAAGGGGAATGGGTTCACCGTCTCCTACAACTGAGACATCTACCACGCGTGATAAAACTGCCATCTTGCTTCCAAACAAAGAATAGATTGTTTCGGGGGCAACGCCTGCCGCTCGTGCGATTAATTCTATGGATGTTCCTGAATATCCACGATCGATAAACAGTTTTCTGGCAACTTCCACAATCTGCAACTGCGTTTCAAGCGATTGCGCCCTTCGGCGGCTGGAATTATATTTGCGTTTCGCAAGGCTCTTCTCTTCCATTACATCTACCTCTTGACTCTTTCATAAATTAATTGTATCATACATATATTAAATACAGTGATACTTTATTTAATATATGTATTTACAGGTTTTGTGATTTGCCAAAGGAGACCAAATGAATATTCTCATGCTTATCTTGCGACTCGTTCACATTGTTGGCGCAATCGTTTGGGGAGGTGGCGCTCTGATAATGGAGTTTTTCATCAGCCGCGGTATTGCCGCCACGGGTGAGACGGGACAAAAATTCGCCCAACATCTGACGAATACAATCCGTATTCATATCTTTATGATGGCAGCTGCAATCGCCACGATCTTGTCAGGCGCTTTGCTTTACTGGCGTGACTCAGATGGATTTTCGTCTGCGTGGGTGAGATCAAGCACAGGAGTGGGGTTCGGTATCGGCGCAGTCTTCGGACTCATCGCCTTCGTGTTTGGCGCGATCTTCGGAAAGAGCAACGCCCGGCTCGGGCAAATTGGCTCACAGATTAATGGAAAACCCACAGACGAACAGCTTGTGCAAATCCAGGCAATTCAAAACCGAATCAAGATCGTGTCACCCATCCATGTGGTGGGTATGATCCTGGCGATGGTTTTTATGGCTACTGCCCGGTATTTTGTGTTCTAAAACGGCAACATCCTGCGCGCAATGTTGCGTAAGATGGTCAAATAGACAGTTTGAAAAGCAAGAAGTAATTAGCGGAGACCGGCTTATCGCCGGTCTCTTTTTCATTCACCCTTACTTTTTTGCTTCAGGCTTTTTCTCCAGATCCTTGCGGATTTGCTCGCGCAAAGCTTCCGCCCGCTTCGAGCGCGGCCTCTGGCTGGCTTCGTTTGCCAGCGCGCTGAACCGGTCGGAGAGTAGCATGGTCAGCAGGGCTTCCATGATACTGCTATTGGTTGTTCCGCCTTCGCCGTCTCCCTTGCCGCCGTTGACCACCACGCGCGGCACCACGTCCACGCCCGATTGCTGGATGGCTTCCGCAAAACGGTTGAGCACTGTCTGCGTAACCTGGAACTGTGGACCGCCATAAGCGCGCACCTGTTCCTCGGTCGCCAGGGCTTGCGCAATACCCACGCGTGCGATCTTCTCGGCCTCTGCTTCCGCCAGGGCGCGGATCTGGGCAGCCTGTTGGATAGAACGCTGGTACTCAGCCTTGCCCTGGTCGGTTTGGATGTTGATGTTCAGTTCCGCCTCGGTCATCTTGGTCTGCATCTGGGCGCGGGACTCTGCTTCGCGCAGTTCGCGCTCCTTGACCGCGGCCTGCTCCTGACGCCCGTAGGTTTCGACCTGCTCTGTGGCGATCTGGCGTGAACGCAACTGGGTCAGGATGGTCTCGATTTGAGTGTCGTTCTCCGGCGAGGAAGGCGTGCCAATCAAAACTTCTTCCAGCTCCAGATTGTAATGTGCGAATTTTTCCTTCATTTCGGTGCTGGACTGATGCTGGATGGCGCTGCGTTCCTGGATGAGCTGGATCAGCGTGCGAGTCTGGCCAATGTTCTTGAAATAGGCTGACACCATTGGATCAAGCGTTTGCTCCACCAGCTTTTTGATGTCACCAAAGCGCTGGATGACGAGTGGGGCCTTCTGGTAATCGATATGGACAACCACCGAAAGCGGCAAAGATGGTTCGAAGGCGTCTTTGGTGATGAGCGACACTTCGGTCAGGTTTTCGTCGAACCGGTGCGAACCGACCTCGGTCCTGATCCATTTCAAGATGATGTTGGTAGTCGGGACGGGGATCACTTTCCCGGCGTAGGTGTTGAAGGCATATTTGCCTGGCAGCAGCGGTTCGTTCCAGACACCACGGTTGCCTCGCGAGACCAATTCTCCGTGTCGATATTCTGATCCCGACAGGTCAGCGCCGGCTTCCCCGGTATACGACACCACCACGCCTACATTGCCAACCTCGATGACCGTCTTGGGGATCATCTCGACCGTGGCAAACAGGCGGTTTATGTAGTAGGTGCCTTCCACAAGTACTTGCAATTGGCGGCCGCGATAGCCGCCCGCGGCTAGAAAATGGTCAGCATCCTGAAAGTTGTTGTGGTACGTTTCTGGCTGCTTGGAATCGTCCCCGACGATAGGGGCGATAATCTCGCCCTGGACCAGGGACGGTCCATCGTGCACAGTGACAATGCCAACCGTATCGTCCGTGTCCTTGATCACCACCGGACGGAAACCGCCGCGCTGGGCAATGACTTCGGCCATCTTTTGAACAGTCTCGGCTTCTTCCCTGCTCAATGCGATCGTGTAGATGCGCTCGTCGGTGATGACGATGAACTGCACCAGGTTGATGGCATACGTGCCTTCACGCAAAATACGGCGTTGAGGGCCTCGCTGCCCACCATTCTTCAGGAAACCCTCCACATCCTGGAAATCCTGGACGGTCGCGTTGGAGGCTAATACCTGTGAAGGTTCCAGTTGCCGGCCATCGCGGGCAAAGATGTAGCCGATCTTCCCTTGCGGGATGGTCACCAGCGGCTTGATGTGAACTGCGTATTGGATCGGCATCAAATAGTGCAGGCCGCCACGCAGAATCCTAGGCTGGTAACCCGCCTCCCCGTTCAAGGCGATCAGGCCTGATTTCACCGAGCCCTTGCTCAGGCTCCATCGTTTTTCCACGATGCCGATGCGATTGTTGGGTATGAAACGTACCCCAGAGAGGATGATCAAGAAAACGATCCCCAACAGAAATACCCCAAACAAAACTGCTAACTGAGCCATGATTTCTCCTTTGTCTTTTCTTTGGGCAACACAACTTAATATTATATACGCGTGCCCCGCTTTTTTGTTGTGAGGTAACCTGATGTACTTGTGTTCTCTGGGTGAGCATAAAAATAGTGTTCCACGACTAACTGGTCGTGCTTTGATAGTTCCCCGTTAGCCCTCGGATAGGAAGAAAAGAGTGTATCTGGATACTATTCCATTTACCAAGCCACCGATACAAACGAGGTACTTCAATATGCTCACTGAATTTCTTTACAAAGCCGGACGGGTCATCATCGGCAGTTACGCCCACCTGATGTTGAACATGGACGTGCACTGGCATGCTGCGCTGCCAGCCGGCCCGGTGCTGTTTGCGGCCAACCATCCCAGCACCACCGACCCGATCTACATTCATTTGATCTCGAAACAACCGATGAGCGTGATGATCACTTCCAAGGTGTTCTCGATCCCGGTGTTGGGGGCGTACATGCGGAAAATGCGTCAGATCGAGGTGATCCACGGAAAGGGGGAGCAGGTCCTCGGTCAGGCTCGTGAAGCGCTGGCATCCGGCCGTTCGGTGACGATTTTCCCGGAAGGGGCCATCAGTCCGGCGGATGGATTTGCCCCTGTCCGTTCCGGCGTGGCGCGGCTGGCGTTGCAGAGCGGCGTCCCAGTTGTTCCGATCGGGATCCATCTGCGCGATGAGCATTGCAAACGCGTCCCCACCATGCTGGATGGCGAGCCGGATGTCATCACCTGGTACCTGTACGGACCGTATGCGATCACGGTTGGCAAGCCTCTGCACTTTCGGGGAGATGCAAATGACCGGCAACTGGTCAAAACCATCGCCGAGAACATTATGGAGCATATCCGCAGGTTATCGCAAGAAAGCAGACAACGAGCGCTGCTTTGCGGACTGTGATTTCAGGCGGTCGAACCAACTATTTCAGTTTCCAGTCCATTTTCATATACACATTCCCCTTTTCCAACTCCTCCAGCATTTGGTCGAGACGTTTTACCTGCGTTTCGGGGCGTTTGGCACGCGTGATCCAGCCAATGTAGTCGTTCTGCTGGTAGGGCGGACGAGCACGATAGGCATTCATCAATCCATGTGATTCGAGCGCTTCACGTACAAAATCGGGCATGAGGTATCGAGGCCGAGGAGGCATAGAATTCTCCTTACTTCAGTGTGCACAACGCCTGGCGAATCTCGCCAAGATGATAAGCTGTATGAATTTGGTTCGAACGGCTTACTTCGACTGTACCTGTGCACGCTCACGAGACTTTCTTCCAATCCCCCAATTTTTCGGCGCGAGCCGGGATCTTGCTCAACGCATCCTTGTCGGTGATGTACGTTTCGAAATATCCGCAGTCGGTGCAGACATAATCCACGCATTCGACTTTCTTGAGGTGCAGCCTGACCTCCCTCAGTTCATTAGATTTGAAATAAACATTGGCTGAATTGCATTTGGGACATGTACTGTTTTTCATGTTGCGTCTCCTTCATGGATACCTTTCCAGAATGAGATACACCTCGTTATCGGCGTATTTTACCCCCTGATTGGACTTCCAGGCACTTCTATAGCATCTCCTCCTCAGGGACGGTTGCTGCGCCTACGAATTGATATTCCCCTGCCGGAAGCAGACCACGTTCAATAACACTCTTCGGCCGATAGAGAAGACGCCTATGTAAAAACAACCCGTCAAACCACCCCTGCCAAGAAAGGAGGTTTGTCAGGCTGTTCTGTTCGCGTGGAAAATCATGCCGCAGCCCGTCTCCGTTGAGTCAGACTCAAGATAGCAAATCCCAGGGCAACCAACACAGCTACCCAGGCAAAATTTGCCACTACAGGCTCGGCAGCCTGTTTGACCGCGATCCCGGTGAATGACCATACCAGGACAAAAAGATATGCACTGTCCCTGCGCGAGAGCGCCATCCCTATGCCGAGCAGACTTGCGACTCCCAACATGATGACCGCCCAAACCTGCGGCGCGATGCCCAGACCATCCCAATTGACAAAGTACAGCCAGTCAGTCACATTGGCGACCGTGGCGACCGTAATCCAGCCCAGATACACGCTGAAAGGAATATCCACAGACCACCTCTCCGCCCCGTTGACCGGTTCCCGGCCGACATTCAGTTTGAGATAACTGGCGATCAGCAGACTCAACAGAGTCAACATGACCAGCGCGCTTAAACCGAACTGGTTATAGTGCCAGCAGAACAACCAGGCGGCGTTGAAGAGGCCACTGAGCGCGAATAGATAACCCAGCCGGCGCAGGCGCGGATTCTCTTTCTGTACAGGTTGCGCCTGATGGATGGCAAACGCGATCCAGCCAATATAGATGATGAACCAGATGGCAAAGACGTA
>DAOTXM010000546.1:0-1518 GCA_034435215.1 Anaerolineales bacterium | reverse complement strand
TGTGTACGCACGCTCGCACCCCAAAATTCGGCCCCTCTTTCCATCCATACTCGCATGGAGAAACTTGTTTTTCACATTATCCCAGAATAGACTTAAAAGGGTCGGGCATGGCCGGGTCGATCCCCAGGCGCTGCGCGATCTGTTCCGTGCTGCGGTTGATGATGAATTCGACCCACAGCGGAAAGTGATCCGAGATCCGGTAAGACATTTGTCTCAAGCCGAGATCGCGATAGATCGCCTCGCCAAAGTTGATCACGCCGGCGCGTTCCTCGCTCAACAAATCCATTTCCCCCATGAACCAGGCGATCTGGTCGTAGTATTTTGGTTTCGTCGAATAAGTGGTCTTCAGATTCAGCAGCTGGTCGGGCACCACCAGGCCGGTGGATACAAAGGCCTGGAAGAGGGGATTACCCCCCCGGTCATCGATGTTGAAATCGCCCAGCACGATCAGGTTCTTCTCTTCCCCGCCCGCCGTGGCGCGATCCCGGATTTCGTCTGCAATAAAACGGGACAAGGATTTGATCTCCCCCAGGCGTTCCTGCGGCTGCTTCCCGTAGCGGATATGCGCGGTCAACAGGGCAAACCGTTCGCCCCCCGCCTGGAAACCAACGATATAAGGGGTGCGGTCGAACTGTTGCACCGGATCGTTCCCGGTTTCTGCTGGCAAAACGATCTCGCCCGCCAGCCCGGAGGGCGTCACCCGGCGCTTATCGTAGAGAAATGCCAGCCGCTCGTTGTTCCCCTTGTCACCAGCGGTTACATCGCTAACGATCAACCCCCAATCCGGCCCTAAAAATTCCTTGAGCAGCAGGCGTATCCCGGAGGTATCTGCCTTGACTTCTTGAATCCCGATCACATCAAATCCTTTAATGATCTCCGCGATGTACGCCAGCGACCTCAGGTTGCGCTTCGGGCTGTCGGATTTATCCCTCCAGGAAGTGTGCACCGCTCCAAAATTCCTGATGTTCCAACTCCCGATCAGCAGGTTCTCATCGACGATTTTCGGCGGCATGTTCGAATCCTCGATACACCGCTTCAACCGGACGATATCTTCCAAGGCGATGATTGGGTAGTCCGCAAGTTTTATCATGTGCCGTCCCCGGGTTCGGGCGGCAGTTGAACTGCCGCCCCATACGGATGGTTTGCTAAGAATGTTCTCAATCGTCGATAACAAAAGTTACCTTCAGCTGAACCCGGTATTCCGTGATTTCGCCATCTTCACCAACGCTGACATCCTGGTTTTCGACCCAGGCGGATTTGACGTTTCGCAGGGTTTTGGTCGCGCGTTTAACTCCCTGCTTGATGGCATCCTCGAAACTCTTGGTCGAGGTCGCTTTGATCTCAGAGATACTGGCAACAGACATGGGAAGCCTCCTTTATCGGTTGTGGAAAAAATGGTAAGTATGGATATGTTACGTTTCCACATACCATTATATAATAGATTGCAGGTATCTACTCAGACCTATGCAAAAAAGTAGGGCAAAAACGGTGTGCGCGGGGGGCGTACGCCCCCTGCGC
>DAOTXM010000545.1:0-2421 GCA_034435215.1 Anaerolineales bacterium | reverse complement strand
CTTTAATCGTTTTCGTGCCAGTCCCCAGGTGCGCAAAGCGGAGCTGCGAATTCAACGGCGCCCATTTGTTCTCATACACCGGGAAATAGTACTTGGTCGATAACAACCCTTCCGGAATGCCTATCGTCTCGTTGTAGTCCCGCAGTATCCCGCTTTGCATCGATTGCAGCCGGATGGCCGTCACTATCTTGGTCGTATCCCTGCTTTCGACAATCACAGGCCCGCCGCTCAAGCTGTAGTTTACGCGCTTTTCCTGCCCACTGGCCAGGTTATACAATCCAGGAACGTAGGGGCCAACTTGAACGCGAATTTTGGCATTATTAATGTAATTCAACGCGGCGGCAGCGTCCACAATACCCTTGCCACAATTATTATAGAGAATACACCATGAGTTTGCTCCGTACCCTTGTCCAAAACTCCCCGCAGTAGATTGCAATATTTCTAAAATTGCATCAGGGGTCAGGGCAGGCTCCAAAGACAGCATCAGTGCAACCACGCCACTGACGTGTGGGGTTGCCATGCTGGTACCCTCATAATACGCATATGTATCTGCGGCGGGGACAGTGGTACCTGTGTTGGAAGTTGAGAGCACCCCAGGGTCCCAGTAAAAATCGCCGCCGGGTGCGCTGACCTCGAGGGTTGCACCATAATTACTATAATAAGGCTGATAACCGTCTATGTCCGTTGCGCCAACGGTAATCACACCGTTACAATTGCCAGGAACATAATTAACGGCATTATCGCCTTCGTTACCCGCAGCCACCACCACCGTAGAGCCAACAGCCCGAATGGAATCAATTGCGCTCTGGAAGGTGCTGCCACAGGCGCCAGGGCCTCCCAGGCTCAAATTCAACACCTTGGCTGGGTTGGCATTGTCGGAAACACCAGGTACAGACAGACCTGCTGACCAACGCATTGCATCGATAATATCTGAGTCATGCCCTCCACATCTGCCCAGAACACGCACAGGCAGGATCCTTGCGCCCCAAGAAACGCCAGCCACCCCGGTGTTGTTATTCGTGTTGGCCCCGATTGTGCCGGCAACATGCGTACCATGCCAGGAGCTATTTTCGGCCGGGTGAGGATATCCGCATTGGTTTGCAAGCACCCAATCGCCCGGGTCTGCAGGGTTGCTGTCTCGCCCGTTACCGTCGTTAGCCATCCATGTATCGGATATGAAATCGTAGCCAGACACCGTTTTTCCGCTTAAATCGGCATGGTTGGTGATGCCTGTATCGATAACCGCTACAACCACGCTCGATGAGCCGGTGGTGATATCCCAGGCAGCCGGGAGATTGATACCGAAGATACTTGACGTTTTCCTGTAATGCCACTGGCTTGAATACAGCGGGTCGTTGGGAACCAGAGTGTGTTCCCTTATCATGTCTGGTTCAGCGTATTCAACATCAGCGCGTTCCATCAATTTTTGGGCAATCGCCACCACTTCGTTATAGGTTTGTTTTTCTTCCAGTGATATCACATGCGCATCGCCTGACATTGCCCTGAAGTAAGTCAATGTCTCACCTGCGCTCTGGCTGAGCATATCCATCATCCGTTCCTGATCTGCCTCCTCTTGCATCGCTATATCGGAACGTTTGAATTTAATGATAATCTGATCGGTCGGCAGGGGTTCTGCCTGGGCCAATGAATTTGTCGATGGCCCCCGTTTTTCAGGCTTGGTGGGTGAGTCTTTGGTAGTGCTTGCCTGCACTGTTGCCATCGGCAGAAGCAGTACAAACAAGACAACAAATACAAAGAATTTGCGTAATAGTACATGTAACATCTTTCCGCCTTTCTGGGTTATGACCCATCAAAAAATTGGTTTTGCATTGACTTTCTTAGTTACACATCCTGAATTGAGACAAACGCAACAGGTGGCGAACGCCTGTCAAACGCATCACAAACGATCAACTACGGCACGCCAAACCTGACCTGCGAATTGAGTGGAGCCCACTTGTTCTCATAGACCGGGAAGTAATAATTGTGAGCCAGATATTCAAATGGAATACCGGGTGTTTCAGAATAGTGGTTCAAGATACCATCCTTCATGCCCTGCAAGCGGATGGCGGCGATGATCTTCGTCACGCCGTCGTCGCTCTCCACGATCACCGGTCCGCCGCTCCTGTCGAAGAACAGGCGCTTCTCGGTGTTTTCGGGCACATCATCGTACCAGACCACTTCGCCGCCGATGGTGACCTTGATCTTCTTCGTGCCTGCGCCCAGATGGGCAAAGCGGATCTGGGAGTTCAGGGGCGCCCATTTGTTCTCGTAGACCGGGAAGTAATACCTGGTGGACAGCAGCCCCTCCGGGATGCCCATGCTCTCGTTGTAGTCGCGCAAGATGCCGGACTGCATGGACTGCAAGCGGATGGCGGCGATGATCTTGGTGACGCCGTCATCGGCCTCCACGATCACCGGTCC
>DAOTXM010000544.1:0-1503 GCA_034435215.1 Anaerolineales bacterium | reverse complement strand
TCCCGCAAACTGGCGTGACTTTCATCGAAGAGATTGCCCAATTTGTGGACATCCCCAGCGCGCATGGCCGTGACCGCCTCCAGCACGCGCTGGTTCTCGCTGACGATATGCCGCGCCCGGCGCATGACCGTGTTTTCCAGTTCCCCGCCTTTTGCATCGAATTCTGCCTGGCTCACATCGCGCAATGCTGGCACGCCAAAGAATTTCGCAGCAGTCTCACACTGCGCCCGGCGCTCGTTATAGGCTGAATCGACCAATCCCCGCCGTGTAGAGGTATCCATCACCACCACAGCGACGCCCGCTGGCAAGGGGACATGCTCGTATTCCAGCGAGCGGCAATCCAGGAACAGGGCGTGACCCGCCTGCGCCGCCGCGCTGACCATCTGGTCCATGATGCCGCAGTTCACGCCCACCCAGTGATTCTCTGCCTTTTGACCGATCCGCGCCATCCGGGCCGGTTCCCAATCGAAACCGGAAACAGCCGCAAACGCGCGCGCTGCCACCAATTCCAACGCTGCGGAAGACGACAGCCCCGCCCCTTTCGGCACGTCCCCTCCCAACACGCCCTCCCAACCTGCCAACTCGAACCCTGCAACCTGCAACTCGTTTGCCACTCCCTTGATGTACTCAGCCCAACCTTTTGCCTTGCGCAGGTCATCCAATGAGAATTCCGCTACCTCCGTGTAATCAAGGGAATGCACTCGCACCTGCCGGTCTTCACACGGCCGCAGCGCGATCCAGATCGCCCGGTCGATGGCCATCGGCAGCACGAAACCGTCGTTGTAATCGGTGTGCTCGCCGATCAGGTTTACGCGCCCCGGCGCACGGACGAGGAATGTGAGATCATGTCCGTAAATTTTATTAAGAGTTTGAAGCACTTTTTGTTCGATACCCATCCTCATCCCTCCCTTGTTGTAGACCATCTTGCATACACCGCCTGCGAAAGCAACCGCCCGGCCGAACGTTCCCTGGTCACCAATTCGCCGGACTCCACGTCTCCCTCGAAATTCGACAGCATCCCCTGCAACGCCTGCCCCACATGGATCGCGGAAGCCTTGACCGCATAGACCGTCACCACCACGAACAAGGGTGTTTTGCTCAACACCTGGCGGCAGCCTTCCAGCAAATCGGGCAGGGACTTGTACACCTCCCACACTTCACCCTTTGGCCCGCGCCCGAACTTGGGCGGATCGATCAGGATGCCATCATATTGATTCCCGCGCCGCCCCTCGCGCTGGACGAACTTGAGCGCATCGTCCACGATCCAGCGCACAGGTTTCTCCACCAGCCCGGATAAGGCCTGGTTTTCGCGCGCCCAGGCCACGGCCTTTTTCGAAGCATCCACGTGTGTAACCTGCGCCCCGGCCGCCGCAGCCGCCAGCGTCGCCAGCCCGGTATAGCCAAACAGGTTGAGAACTTTAACCGTGGAGCGCGCTGAGTCAGCAGAGATTCTATCTTTACTTTTTTCCTTTCCTTTGCGGTTCGAGATTTTTTCCACTACCC
>DAOTXM010000543.1:0-9503 GCA_034435215.1 Anaerolineales bacterium | reverse complement strand
AGTCCTACCAATAATCCCAGACCGAGGGAAAATAGCCATTCCATATCCCGGCCAAGAAAAAGCATCAATCCGCCGAATACGCCTTTCGCGATATTTAACATATCATACCGTCCAGTTGAAGTAGATTGTTTTTCTCCAATCACGAAATTTTACTTGAAAATCCCCTGCTCTAAATTGGAATTGCTCAGCTGTGTGCACGCAAAACATGTCAGGGACGACCTTTTCGCGGTACTTTCTGACAACCTTTGCATGCACACGCTCAGCTAGAAGTCCGTTTTTGACGGACCAGGTCGCGCAATACAACCTGAAGTTCGGGTGGAAAAACGGTCAGGATACGTCTCAACGTGACGGTCGTGAGCGGGTTCGGAGTGTTCTCCAGGATCTCGCGCAGGTAATAAACGGTCTCGGAAGGTGAAGCCTGATATAGGGCATTGATCAGGCTTGCCAGATCATTTTGTACCATTCCAGGAGCCGCTTCGATCACAGGTCGTACCAGCGCATAAATTGGCGGAAGGTTCTCGAAATCCGGATCTGTGATCATCGGCAGCAAAGCCTGGATGCCGTTCGGCCACAAACGTTGACGGGCCGGGTGCAGCCATTCGCTGATGAGAACGAGAAATGCATCTGGCGTTTCTTTGCGCAAGCGGGCCAGACTCGTGGTCAACAATGCACCCCGCACACTGGGGTCCCGCACCTGCTGGGTCCAGGCGGTCAGGCGGGCAAGCAGGCGTTCCTCCTGCGGCGGGATGCGTCCCAGCAAGAAGGCTGCCAGCATGCGGGTTTCGATGTATCCCTCGTCCCACAGCAGATCAGCCAATTCCAATGCATAATGGGGATTTTCTGCCGCCACCGGGCTAATTGCATTCTCGATCTGTCGCATCACAACGGGCGGCGTACGATAAGTCGGCAGATCGGAACCAGGCGCAATGTTTTCTTTCTTACGCAGGGTATAGTTGACGTAGAATTCCAATATCTCGCGCAAATGCTTCAAGAAATCTTCTGGCAGGAAGAAAAAATCAGCCAGACGATTGGCTTGTTTGCGCAGGCGGGCGAGATCGATGGCGGGCATGGTTCTGTGCCGCGTGCCAGGTGCGATGTGCGACGTGAAGAGAAAATATCCCCACACGTCGCACACCATGCATAGCACGTTAGTAGGCTCTCGCGAAATACACTTTCTTCTCCGCGCTTTCGCCGCAGACGATGCACTTGCCGGTATCACCGGGTTGGTCGAAGGGGATAACACGCGTGCTGGCTTTGGTGTCCTCCTTGACCCTGGCCTCGCACTCCTTCGAACCACACCACCAAGAGAAAGCCCAGCCGTCCTTGACCACTTCTTGTAACTCAGCGTAATCCTGAGGATCGTGAATGTTGGCATCGCGAAAAGCGGTGGCCTGCTCGAGCATGGACTCCTGAATTTCGGACAGAAGCAGGCTGACGGTCTGATTCAGATGCGCCTGGGATGCAAATGACTTGCCCGCGCGTCCGAGGACATCCCGTCTGGCCAGCGCGACCGAGCCTTTTTCTACATCCTTGGGCCCGATCTCGATGCGCAAAGGCACGCCGCGCATTTCCCAGTCGTTGTACTTGAAACCGGGCGTGACCTCCTCGCGCGCGTCCATCTTGATGCGGATGCCGGCGGCCTTAAGTTCTGCAAAGACTTTGTCGGCCACATCCATGACTTTGCCCTTCTCCGCCTCGTTCTTGTAAATGGGCACGAGCACCACCTGGATGGGGGCGATCTTGGGAGGCAGTTTCAAGCCCTGGTCATCGCCGTGCACCATGATGACCGCGCCGATCATGCGCGTGGAGAGACCCCAGGAGGTGGTGTGGCAGTATTGCAGGGTGTTGTTCCTGTCGAGATATTGGATGTCGAAGGCCCTGGCGAAATTCTGCCCGAAGAAGTGCGAGGTACCGGACTGCAAAGCGCGCTTGTCTCCCATCATGGCCTCGATGCTGGTGGACATCTGTGCGCCAGCAAATTTCTCGGTCTCGGATTTGATGCCCTTGATGACCGGCACAGCCGCGTCGTTGATGGCGAAGTCGGCATAAACATCCAGCATACGGTAGGTTTCTTCGCGGGCTTCTTCTTCCGTGGCATGCGCGGTGTGGCCTTCCTGCCAGTAGAATTCAGCGGTGCGCAGGAAGAGCTTGGTGCGCAATTCCCAGCGTAACACGGAACCCCACTGGTTGATCAACACGGGCAGGTCGCGCCAGGATTTGATCCATTTAGAGTACATGTACCCGATGATGGTCTCGGATGTGGGGCGCACCACCAAAGGCTCCTCTAATTTCTCGCCGCCGCCGTGCGTGACCACTGCCAGCTCAGGCGAGAAGCCTTCCACGTGTTCCTTCTCTTTTTCGAAGAAGGATAAGGGGATCAACGTAGGGAAGGCCGCGTTGACATGACCGGTTTCTTTGAAACGGCGGTCCAATCCGGCCTGCATGTTTTCCCACAGCGTCCAACCATAAGGGCGTACCACCATGCAGCCGCGCACGGGGGCGTAATCGGCCAGTTCGGCCTTTTGCACGAGCTGGTTGTACCACTCGGCGAAATTTTCCTTTTGAGTAGGGAGTTTTTCCTCAGCCATTTTTCCTCTTTCCCTCACCCTCGACCCTCTCCCTGCCCCCTATAGGGGTGCTTCGCAAGGAGAGGAGATGGGGTGAGGGTTAAAAATTTATCCTTTATCTACGAAATCTACAGCAGTCTTCACATCCTTTGCAAACAGCACCAACTCACGCTGGTTGACAGGCATGTACATACCAAATTGGTTGAAAAACTGGTCGAAGACGGACTGCCAGCCATCCCCGACCAGTACCAGCGGCCTCCGGTGCATGGACTCCACGATCATCAAGTTCCACATCAAAGCGATTTCCGTCAGCGTGCCGGGACCGCCGGGCAGGGCAATCCCTGCGTCGCATTCCCGGACGAGGACCTGCAACCGTTCTATCAACGTTTCCTTGCGCCATTCTTCTTTCACCCATCGGTTGGGCTTGACCGGGCGCCATTTCTCGATCTCCTCACAGGTCACACCGATTACATATCCGCCTGCATCGAACGCGCCACGCGAGACAGCTTCCATCGTGCCGATGTAGCCACCGGTCATGACCGTATATCCGCGTTGTGCCAGAAGCGCACCTAGTTGACGGGCTTCTTCGTAAGCAGGTGTACCGGGTTGAGGTTGGGAACCGCCGAAAATAGATACTTTCATTTTTCATCCTGTCGATGGTCGAGTAGGGCAAGTGTTTTTCTTGCCCATATCGAGACCATGTATTTACTTCTTACCTTTACCGGGTTTCGACACCTGCACTTGCATCGCAGGTGCAAGTGTACAGCCTTCGGCCTACTCAACCCTCGTCTTGGTCCCATTCTCTCCTTACGTTTATTTCGAGTTTCCTCAAAATAGCCTCTTCTAAATCGATCTCTGTTATGGAGGCCAGTTGCAGTAAATATAAAGCTACATCCGCCAATTCTTCTTCCAGCGCGTCTTTGTCGAATCCCTCGTTCCACTGAAAATGCTCCAGGATTTCGGCCGCTTCCAATGCCAGCGAAATCGATAGATTACGCGGTGTCTGCGGGCGCTTGCTGTCCGCTTCGTACCAACCTTTCGAATGGACGAAAGCGTGCATTTTCTCGGTGAGACTCTGAATGTCCATGCTTGTGTCGTCCTTCGACTTCGTTCCACGCCGCTCAGGACGGGTGTTAGTTGCAAATAAAAACGGCTCGCCTGGTTGGGAGCCGTCTCTTGGCGTGCCGAAACGAACCTATCCAAACCAGGCAGGTTTTTGGATGCGCGGGCTAGGGGAGGGGTTCAAGTTCATGGGAGGTATTATACCTGATTCATCCAGCGTAGCAAGATTATTGTACATCTTGTTTGGCAATTGGGTTAGTTTCGTGGTTGGTAAGAAAACTCCATACCGCGCCCAAGATCAAGCCCATGAGTCCGGCAGTGAGAGCGAGAACGATAAACTCGCCCCAGGATGTAGTAGAGTAGTTGTTGTAATAGAAAGAATTTATGATCAGCCGAAAGGTATAAGCAACGGCGCCAATGATGGATAGGATAAGAACGCCAGCTATCCTTTTTGTGCCGATCCCCAAGCACAATCCCAAGATGGCTCCAAGGATGAAAACGCGTAGATCATCTGGCTCTCCCAGCGCCATCCACGCCAGTTGTCCCAGCATCATCCCGATGCTTCCCAGGAGACCAAGGAACAGATAGCGCTTGTAACTTTTCGATGGGAAGGCCAGCGCAGCGCCTCCAAGAAATCCCCAGATTGTGAGTTGTAAGAATGTAAAGACCAATTCCTCTTCGAGAGGCGTAAAAAGGATGTTGACGAACAGGTTCCCCAGTCCAAAACCGAGCGATGCCGCCAAGACGGTTTTCCAGTCGAGGTTGAAATCCTGATATTCCTTGAATTGCCCGACCGTGAATAGACTGCCGATCAAACCCGCGATCCCTGCTTCTGCGGAATAAGCGAGTAAATTGATTACCCTGGTGTTTTCTATGATTTGTTCCAGGCTATAGGATAAATTACCACCCATACGGTGACCGATAAAAAATGCGATTCCCCATCCGAAAATTGTAAGCAGGGATTGTCTCCTGCCGAAAGGCGGCATGGTTTTTCGTAAGATCATGGTCAGGAACAATCCAAGTGCCAGGCCGAACACAGAATACATCAACAGCCAACCGTCAAACCCTTGTTTAGTCTCACAGTAAAAAGCAACCTGGGTGAAGACAGTCAGGGCAAGCGATGGCGTTATGATGATGGCTAGGATTTGGGATCGAGTGAGCGCTATGGCAGCCTCGCGAAGCATCCACCATAGGGCAAATCCCAGCAAAGCGCCATATACCGACATGTAAATTGCATAGGAAACATAATAATTGAAATTTTCCCCAAGCCATTCAAAAGTATCCCAGCCAAGTACCAATTCACAGATGAATTCGGAAAGGCTGAAGCTCGCGAACATGAGCAATATCAACCATTCCAGGCGGACCGTTTTCATCACAGTGGTTTTGGCTTTGGGTTTGACCTTGTTTTTGCGTGTGCGCTCCAGTTCGGATTCGGCCCGGTGCAGGAGCGAGTCGCTTTCACGGTAGCCGGCCTGCAGTCCGCGCACGCGGCGTAGGCGTTTGATCGCTTCCTGCCATTCCTGTGCGTCGAGCGCCCGCAGGGCTTCTTTGTACGCGCTTTCCAGTTCTGCCTGTCTTTTGGACTTGCTGAGTTGTTGTTCCGCCTGTGCCCGCAGATTCTGGGGATCTGGATATTTGGGGGCGAGCATATCTATTTCTGTGAAGACGCCCAGCACCGCCTGCCATTTTTCTGCCTTGGTCAATCTTTGGGCTTCCTCATACAAGTCATTCAACTGCTTTTCCCGGCGAACCCGGGCAAGGCGCACCTTCGCGTTTTCGAAATTGGGGTCCTTCTCCACCAGGGATTCGAGAATTTCGATCGTCCTTTCCCAATCCCCAGCGGCTTCGGATGTTTTTGCCTGCTCATGCAGTGTTAGAAGCTGCGCTTTCCGTTTTGCGATCTCCAGCTTGGCAACCGCATCTTCGTGCTCGGGGTCTTCGTCCAGCACGGCCTGGAATGTTTGCTGCGCCAGCGCCCAGTTTTCCAGGTAGTAAGCTTCAAGCGCTTCTGTGTACAGCCTCTCGATGCGCTCCAGGCGTTCAGGGTCCAGAGTTCGGGATGGTTTGATCGCTTGTTCCGTGGACGGCATGCTCTCCACATCGAAAATCTGCCCGTTTGGCGCGCGCATGTAAAGAACGGGTGTGCCCCACTCCAGGTCATTCCCATGCGTTTTGATCGCTTTGCGTGCCTCGGTCAAGGCGGCATCGACCGGGTAACCATCAGCCAGGGCGGCATAGAATTCGCGCGCCAGGGTAATGGCGGCGATATCGGTAATGCGGAATTGCATGGCGATGACAGCGGGCAGCCCCTGTTGCATCAGGTTTTGCGCCGTCCCAGAGAACTGGTCTTCCAGAGAAATACGCGCCCCTTCACAGGCATTGAGCACGGCCAGTCGCAGATGTGGATGGTCGTGGAGCAAAATACCCAGATCACGACTGCTGACTCTGTGCCCGGCTTGCAATTCATCTTCGAACAGCAGAAAACCATCCTGGTATTGTTTCGAAAAAACGCCGTGGCCAATGAAATGGAAAATATGATATTGCTCGCGCCGTAACTGTCGCTGCAGCATTTGCAGGGTCGGTCGTTCGAGCCGGGTGAGCGCGACCAATCCCCGACTTTCTAACTTGCTCAGGCTTTCCTGCAAGTTTTCCCATTCCTTCTGTACGTTCAGTGTTGGGAAGTCCCTGGGACTGGAGATCATAGCCAGGATGCGCAACGGCGGGCGAATGCTCAGCGGTTGTATGTCTCGCGGAATATCGAGATAGCGGACGAGCGGGGTCTCTATCGAAAGCGCCAGGAAGCGACCCAGGCTGGCATCGTACATGAACTCCCAGGGCAGGTTCGTGAGTTCGGGAAGATTTCCGGTCCGCAGGCGGATGCGCAACCCTTCACCCCTACGTGTGACTTCGTTGAGGCTTTCCCGCAGCCGGTCGCGCACATCGCCAGTAAATGTGGCTTCAAAGAGCAACTGCCCGAATTCACGCATCTTCTGTGTCTGGGGAGATTCGATCAGACGGGTATGCCCGATCTGTACGAAAAATTGTTCGACGTCACTTAACGAGAAAGGCAATTTAAAAGCGGCAACTGCTTCCCCTGCGGGAGAATCCACTACGCGTGCTTTGTAAGTATCCCCAAATTGTTCAATGAGCAGGTCGAAGTCACGATAGTTGATAGGCATCGGCGGCGCTCATGTGCGCAAAAGAATTATGACAGTTTTTATAGAATTTTACAAGACTCAATCTTGATTTTTTGATAAAGAGGAGAAATTTATATCCCTTGCGTTTCTCCCTTAAACCCTACCAGGGGATTGGTTTTTACCCTACTGGAGTATTGTTTTTTCCCGGGATTGAGAATTACAAATGTTTGTTACTTCATGTAAAATGGTTTTACACGAAACTCCAGGAGGAGCGATGCCGCCATTCCTGCAATTCCTTATTCGCCGGGTTTTAGCGCTCCCGGTCACTTTATTCGTGATTACATTGGTACTCTATGGGGGCGTTATGCTCACTCCGCCTGAGGCGCGTGCGGAGTTGTACATGCCAAATTCGCAACGAGTGCTTACCGATGAGCAGGAGCAGCGCCTGATTGAGATGATCATCAAAAATCATCGCTTGCGGGATCCTTTTATCGTGCAATATGGTCTTTGGGCGAGGAGCATGATACAAGGAGCCTGGGGATACAGTCCTACATTGAAATCCGATGTGCTACCAGCCTTGTTGCGTCGTACTCCGGCCACGGTTGAATTGACTCTCTCTTCTTTGTTACTATTTGTGCCTTTGGGTCTGTTAAGTGGCGTGTTGGCAGGCTGGCGTCAGGACAAAGGCTTCGATCTTACCTTCCGGGGTATGGCGTTCATCGGTGCTTCTGTGCCTCCGTTTATCCTTTCCTTGATCTTATTGGCAATCTTCTATGTGAATCTGGGTTGGTTTGCGCCGGAACGCATTGGCGGTCAATTTGGGTATCAAATCAGCCAGGATACCTTTTTGAAACCGACTGGCATGCTGACGGTCGATGCGTTGATTAACGGCAGGTACGATATCTTCCAGGACGCCTTGCGTCATCTTGCCTTACCTGCCTTTACGCTGAGTTTGTATCACTGGGCAACCCTGGGACGTCTGATCCGCTCGACGATCATCGAACATCGCCGGAAAGAATACATCATTTCAGCCCGCGCGCGGGGCATATCCGAGCGCCGGGTTCTCTGGCGTCATGCCTTTCGCAATGTGCTTGCGCCTGCTTTTACCAGTCTGGGGCTTTCGGCCGCTTCCCTGTTGACTGGTATTTTTGTGGTGGAATTGATTTACAACGTGAATGGCGTTTCGGAAGTGATCGCAAAAGCCATGAGTGGTATTCCCGATGCCCCCGCTGCCCTGGGATTTGCGATTTATAGCGTCATGATGGTGCTTACTTTGATGTTCCTGCTGGATGTCATTCAAGCAGTTGTCGACCCGCGTGTACGCGATGAGGTGTTGCGCTCATGAAGCGGATTCGATCCTTTTTCTTGCGTTGGCAGAATTGGGTGGGGTCGATTTTGGTTGCGATTTTTGTTGCAACAGCCATTGCGGCGCCCGTACTCTCCCCGCAAGATCCGATCTTTCCAGGAGCCTTTAAAAAGATCAAAACCAGCACCCGGTATGACATGATACCACCCAGTCAGGAGGCGATTTTGGGAACCATGCCAGGACGATTTGATGTATATCACTCCCTGGTATGGGGTGCGCGCAATGCGCTCAATTTTGGCCTGACCGTGACTGTCTTTTCTGCATTGTTTGGCATGTTGTTTGGGGCGTTTGCGGGATATGCCGGCAGTGGAATCAACCGTGCGATGATGCGCATTGCGGATGCTTTCCTGTCTTTTCCTGTGATTGCTGGCGTGGTCTTTTTACAGCAGCTACTGGCGATTGCGATTGAGTCTGCCGGAGGCATGTATACCATTGGCGTTCAGAGCACTGCTGAATTAAATGCTCCTGTTTCTGGCACACCAATCCAACTTTTATTGAGCCATATCAATCCGCTGATGTTGAGCCTGATCCTGTTTTCCTGGATGCCCTATGCCCGCATCGTCAATGCGATCATTTTGGGGTTGAAAGGCACTGACTTTATTCAAGCGACACGCGCTCTAGGTGCCAGCTCCTGGCGGATCGTATGGCGGCATCTGATCCCTAATTCGCTGGCCCCCGCGATCGTGCTGGCGGCACGGGATGTGGGCAGCGTCGTGCTCTTCCAGGCTACGCTCACGTTCATTGGCATCGGCGGCGACTCCCCCTGGGGTGGAATGCTGGCCATCGGGCGCAACTGGGTGATCGGCCCGGGTGGCAGCTTACTCGATTACTGGTGGGTGTATATCCCTGCAACCCTGGCTGTGATTCTGTTTGGCGTTTCGTGGAACATGTTGGGGGACGGGCTGACCGATGTCTTAGACCCATATAGAATCAGAAATCAATAACGCCGTAATCCATACCCAATATTTCGATTTTTCTCGCTAAAAACGGTAGGGTATTATTTGCTTATCTTGTCAGGCAGTATAATGGAATAGATGTTCCTGGTCCTGACTCACGAGCAAGCCGATTTCGACGCCCTGGCGTCGCTCTTTGGCGCGTCTTTGCTGGACGACCGCTCTATTCCCGTTTTGCCGCGCCGTCTCAATCGCAACGTGCGCTCCTTTATCACACTCTACGGTGCGGATTTCTCCTTCGTAGAGCCGCGTGATTTGCCGCAGGGGAAAGTGGTAAGTGTCACACTGGTGGATACGCAATCGTTGGTCACTTTGAAAGGGATGAGCGAGAAAACGACCATCCGCGTTGTGGACCACCACCCGCTTCGCTCTGGTCTGCCGAATACCTGGCAGGTGACCATCAACGAGTTGGGCGCGA
>DAOTXM010000542.1:0-4250 GCA_034435215.1 Anaerolineales bacterium | reverse complement strand
CGGCCAGGCCAGCCGTGTGCTGGCGCAGGCCGAGGGCAGCGGGCTGCTGGTACAAGCGCCGCAAATCAGCCGCGAGATGCGCTCCCTAACCCGCTCGATGGACAGGTTGACAGGAAGTATCGTTTTCGCTGCCCTGCTCATCGGCGGGGTGATACTGGTCAACGCGGGAAATAACGCCTTTGGCAGCGGGTTGTTAGGCGCGTCCGGGCTGGCGCTGTTTTGGATTTTGTTTGGCAACAAAGGGAAATAAAAACCACGAAGAACACCGGGTATAAACCCCGCGTCTCCGTGGCATGCGCGAAATTGTGGTTGTCTTAGGCTTTTTCGTCCATGCGCTGGATGGCGGCATCCAGCATGCTGCGCCAGGCCAGCAACATCTCACGCCGTGCACTCCTGCGGTGTTCGAAGAATCCTTCGGGCAGCAATAATTCCATACTCTTGCGCATCTCTTCGCGAGCGGCGCGGAAATGTGTGCGAGCTTCCTCCGGGATGTGACTTTCGTACTTCTTTTGGCGGGCACTTTTCTCGGCCATGACTTACTCCTTTGTACAATCCTATTATAGCACGTCGTAGGCTAGGGGTTGGGGTAACTGCCTGAGGTCGCTGTGGCAGTCGCCCCTCCAACCTTCACAAGCACGTAGACCCCATCACCAAAGAAGTTACCATTAGCATCAGATAAACGCCAGGTGCCTTTGATCTCACCGGTCTTGTTGGTCGGTGCAACCATTGGGATAGAAAATTCATACTGTCTACCTGGTTCCACCCGCTGATTTAGCGTCACGGCCACGCCGCTCATGGCATCCCCGCCAACGACATTGAAGATAAAGCCCGATTCCCAGGCACAGGAACCACTATTCGAAACCAGCCAGGTTTTGGTGAATGACTGGCCGGGCGTCATTTGCGTATTATCCGGTATGGTCACATCCTTGACGAAAGATAACCCATAGCAAGTCGACGAGCCCCCGCTGCTCGCGGCGGGACTGGCTACCGGTGCAACAGGCGAACCGGCCGTCGGCGCAGCGAACGTCGCTGCCGGGGTTGGCGACTCAGTCGGTGAAGGCGTAGAGGTTGGGTTTGCCAGGGCGGTCTGCGTCAATTGCGCCTGGTAGGTCATCACCGCCAGGGTCTGGATCAGTTCTACGCTCATGGTCGGTGTAGCGTTTGCAGCACTGCCGCCACAGGCGCTCAACACAAGAGCGACAAGCAGGGTCAGGGTCATTGAGAGTGTTTTTTTTTGCATCCTAATCTCCTTTCAACACAAAAAGGGGGCCGAATCGATTCGAATTCGGTAAACCCATTAAATCAGGCATTCCTTATATCTCGGTTTCCAAGTACAAACAAGAGCGCTATTTTAATCGAATATGCCCTACGTTTAAGTTTACGACTATCCTACGACTGTCCTACTTCTCAGGATTTTAAGCAGTTCGTGAAGGGATCCTGAAAATAAGGGTCGCGTGCTAACGAAAAACGACAAACCTCTTGACAAGTCTTACAATCCCTTGTATAGTATAAGTATTATTCATAATTTTGAATAATACAAATAATTCAATCTAGCTTGAGTGTAGAGAGAAAATGAACGCAATCGAAATCAAAAATTTGCAACGGGTGTATCGTGCCCGCATTGGCGTGATCAAACGGTCCATTAAGGAAGTCATGGCCGTGGAAGATATTTCCTTCGACATCAAATCCGGCGAACTCTTCGGCCTGCTGGGACCGAACGGCGCTGGGAAGACCACCACGGTCAAGATGCTGGCTACCCTGCTGATCCCCACCAAAGGGACTGCCACTATCCTGGGCTATGACGTGGTCAAGGATGCCAAAGAAGTGCGTAAACATATTGGCTTCATTTTCGGTGGCGAGCGCGGATTGTACTGGCGTCTCTCCGGCATCGACAACCTGCGCTACTTCGCCAGCCTCTACGGCGTAGAACCCGAAGTATCCAAAAAGCGCATTCCTTACCTGCTGGAGATGGTCGGTTTGAAAGACCGGGGCAATGAGCGCGTGGAAGGCTACTCACGCGGTATGAAGCAGCGCCTGCATGTGGCGCGTACGCTGCTGCACGACCCGGAAATCCTGTTCCTGGATGAGCCCACCATCGGTCTCGACCCGGTCGGCGCGCGGGAGTTCCGCCAGGTGATCCGCGATCTGCAGTCCGAGAAGAAGACCATCCTGCTGACCACGCACTACATGTTCGAAGCGGATTCACTCTGCCAGCGTGTGGCGGTCATTGACAAAGGATTCATCGTCGCGCTGGACTCGCCTTCAGAACTCAAGAAGCACGTTGCGGACCTGTCAGTGATCGAAATCGAGACATTTGGCACACCGAATGAGATCATCGAACGAATACGCGCCCTGTCATTTGTGGACGCCCTGCACGTCCAGGAACAGGACCAGCGCCAGATGCTACTGATACAGACCGCTCGCGGGGCAGAAGCGGTCCCGGATGTCATGACCTCCCTGAACGGGACACGTGTCGGGCGCGTCATCGTCCGCGAACCGACTTTGGAAGATGCCTACGTACGGTTGGTGGGAGGCCGCGCATGAAAATAAGCAACCTGTTCAAATATTGGCGCACCGTGCTAACCGTGGCTGAAGTAACCCTGCGGCACCAGATGAACGACAGTTTTGTGCTGTTCGGCATCCTGGTACAACCCATCATCATCGCCACCCTGGCTCTGTTCATGCTCAAGGACACGGCGGCCAACGCGGCCATGTTCGTCGTGGTCGGCAGTGGCTTGACCGGCCTGTGGAGCAGTTTATTGTTCATTTCCGGCAACAGCATCACCGCAGAGCGTTGGCAGGGGACGCTGGAATCGCTGGTGGGCGTCCCCACACCTTTCGATGTGATCGTCTTTGGGAAAAACCTGGCCAACGTGGTGCAGTCGTTGCTCTCGATGGTCGTGGCTTATTTCCTGGCCGCCCTGTTCTTCGGTTATTCCCTTCACCTTGATCAACCGTTGCTTTTTGTCATTTCGGTGCTGCTAAGCGTATTCGCTTTCATCAGTTTTGGCCTGACGATTGCGCCTGTCTTTGTGATGTATCGAGAAGTCCAGCAGTGGCAAAACGCAATGGAGTACCCGGTCTACATCCTGGCCGGTTTCCTGTTCCCGATCCTGTTGCTGCCCGGTTGGACGACGCCCATCTCGTACCTGCTTCCACCCTACTGGGCGGCCGTTGCCCTGCACGGCACATCGACCGCCAACGCGCCCATCCAGCAGACCTTGTTCGCCTGGGGTATGATGCTGCTTTTCAGCATCATCGACCTCTTCATCGCCAGCCGCCTGTTCAAGATCATGCTTTTCAAAGCGCGCGTGGATGCAACACTGGATGTGCAATAAACAGACTCGGTAAAAAACTGAAATGAAAACCCTTACTTCCAATCTTCGACTCTTCTGGCAGGGTACCGTGCTCTCTTATACTGCCTTATTTGCCTGGCTTCAGCCCGTGACCTACATGGCCTCCAAAATCGTCATGCCATTGACGCAAATGCTGTTTTTCACCTTCCTGGGAAGTTTTGCCACCGGTCCCGGGAACGCGCATTTCTACGTGATCGGCAACGCGGTGCAGATCGCGGCAGTCAACGGTATCTTCGGCGTGACCATGAGCATCGGCGGGGAACGCTGGTCTGGGACGCTGGTCTACCTGTTTGGCGCGCCTGCCAACCGTATGGCAATGTTCTTCGGCCGGGCATTCATGCACATCATCGATGGCGCCATCGGCGTGGTGGTCGCCTTCCTGTGGGGCGTGCTCCTGTTCAAACTGGATTTGACCCAGACTAATTTACCTGCGCTGGCCCTGACCATTCTTGTCACCACGCTGTCCACCTGCGGCCTGGGTCTGCTGATGGGCTGCTTGAGCTTGATAACGGCCAACGTGATGTTCGTCAACAACACAGTCTATTTCCTGCTGCTGATCTTCTCGGGCGCCAACGTGGATATCAACATCCTGCTTGGCTGGATGCAGTTCCTATCGAACGCGCTGCCGTTGACACGTGGGATCGCCTCCGCGCGCGCCTTGATCGCGGGCGCGGGGATGCAGGAAATCCTGCCGCTGCTCCTACAGGAACTTGGGATCGGGTTGGTATATGGTTTGTTGGGATATTTCCTTTTCCAGTGGGTGGAAGTCTCCGCCAAAAAGCGCGGTACGCTGGAAACGATTTAGTAGAAAGGATAACCGGAAAAAGGGGTACGAACGGGCGTACGCCCGTTCGTACCCCTTTTTCCGGTTATCCTTTCTACTAAATCGTTTCC
>DAOTXM010000541.1:0-29367 GCA_034435215.1 Anaerolineales bacterium | reverse complement strand
ACCAACGCGTTACTCACCCGTTCGCCACTAGGATACCTCCGTATTGCTACAAAGGCACCTCGTTCGACTTGCATGTATTAGGCACGCCGCCAGCGTTCATCCTGAGCCAGGATCAAACTCTCCGCAAAAAATTCACGCTTTCGCGTGGAAGTTACGGAATTACACTGGATTGACGGAAGTTGTTGCTTCCTATCACTTTTCAGTTGTCAAGGTTCTGTTTTTGAGGCGGGCAGGATTTTACTCGTGCCACACCCGTCTGTCAAGGGTTTTGACAGACGAAAGCGCCGATGCTCTTCACATCGGCTCGTCAGACTGCCAACCCTTCGACACGCTCAGGGCGAGCCAACAGGCTTGTGTCTCTGACGCGAGACTGCTTCTCAGTTGTCAATGATCTGCCTTGGGGGACGAGATCTGATTGAATGTACTGGCAAAAGATAATTATATGCGTTTGCTCGACTTTGTCAAGGCGATTCTTGTACTTGCTTTAGGGCAAACGCATATAATCCAAATATGGTATCTCCTATCGAGCAAGGTATCATTGCGAACGGGTGGGTTTTGCGAGTGATGCAATCTCCTGTCATCAGGCATCGCCCGTTTAATCAGTTTTTCAGCTCGCTGGGAGATTGCTTCGGGCAAAGAGCGCCCTCAAACGATACTGTTTATATCAAGGTGAGGAAACTTATTCTAGACCCTAAGAGGAGTGGAACCTGACCTTTCCCCCATCCATGTCACTTCGGGGACACATCGCGATACCCTATCAGGCCAAGATCACCCAAAAATTAGAACAAGAAATAACCAAGCACCACTGCTGCCACTGTAACAGTGATATTGTCCACATCCTTATGGGGAAAAGATTCAACCAGCGCGCTTACGAGGGCGATAACCGTCAAGGGGATTAGATATGCGATAAAGGGTCCGGCAAACACACCGGCACCCGTATAAATCACCAGAACGAAGGCCGAAAGTAACCACCCGCCGATGAAAACACTTAGCGATCCCGCCATGGACTTTTCGGGACTGTGAGGCCATTTGCTCGAGTTAAAACGTCGCCCTACCAAATCTGCAACCCCGTCGCCGCCGCACATGATCATCAGGGCAGTCATGCCGACCGGCGAATCCTTCCAAAAGATGATCGTCAGGAGGACGAACATCATGCCATAGAAGAGCGGTCCGCGCAGGATCTCACGGCGGTCCCCGGTGCGCGACATAGCCTTGATCGAGGCCTCGTCGTTTATGATCCCCAATCCCACCAGCGCGAACTGGAGCGTGATTGCAAACGGGACCAGTGCCGCCAGCCAACGCGCTTCGGGTGAGGCAGGGAAGAGCAGCCAGCACAACACGAAGATCGGCCCGGTACCAATGTGTATCAATTTACGGCTCAGACGCGATTCGATCCAGCCACGATGGGCAAAGAAATCCATCATGCGCAGAAAGGCCAGCGCAATGGCAAAGGTCAGGATGGTGGCGAGGATGCTGTTCATAAGATCGAGGTGTCCTTCTCTTTGAGAAAATCCACTTGATAAGTATACGGAACCAGGAAATTCAATACGGTCATCGAGATCAAGATAACCATCAGTGCGGGAAAATTTCTACTCAAAAAATCCGGTTTTACCGTAGCGGGATACAGCGTCGTCCAATAAGCCAGGGATGTAAGAATGACCAGCAAAGTTGAGAACAATTTTTGCCTTGATCTCGTTGTCTCGGGCAAACAACAAAATACCAGCGCCAGCGGAGCAATTAAAATTGATAATTTATAGTCATTGCTGACGGAGGGAATGATCAACGCAGCAACCGTGCATATTACCAGCAAGTAAGGGTTCAATCCGCGCGCTTCGTGGAAGATTGCATACCCGGCCACGGCAAGAATACAGACGCCCAGGAAAAACCAAAAAATCATTTCGGCTGCCCCTTTCGAAATCAACAAACTCGTCCCTCCAAAAACTTCATCCAAAAGATAATAAACAAATCCCTTAATGGACAGGTTTTCAACCCTGGAGCTTTCCAGAAGTTGGTATCCTGTAACAGCTTTCAGAAAATCGAAAAACAGCCTGGGACCCAGAACAAATAACAAGGAAAAATTGAATAAGCCAAGCCCCAGAAAGCGTTTTATGATCGCGCGCCAAGCCCGCCAATCATCGATGAACATGACAACAAAGAAGACTGGATACACCTTGAGTTGGACCGCCAGAGAAAAAAGCAGGTAGGCAAAGTACCGAAACCTGGCTTGGAAATGGAAAATGTAAATAGCGATCAGACAAAGTGCAACCGCAATCAGATTGAACTGGCCCCGCTCCTGCTCGAATTGGAACCCATAGGAAAAAAGCCCGGCAATAAAAAACAACACCAGCAGAGTTCGATTTCGTTCTGGGACCAGGAACCAGGGAATAATCAAAACTGCAACCAGGTAAGCCAGAAGAGTAATTCCGACGATCAGCTTGAAGTAAGCAGGATATCCGATGAGTGAAAATGTGGCGAAGATGGCAATTGTAAGAGGCGGGTAGGCAATAAATTCATCCGCGTATGGAGATTGACCGGTTTTCAACCAGGTCTCGATGCGGCTGACAATCGATTCCACGTCAAAGCCAATTTTCGTCACGTACGCATCTGGGATATACTTCGTCAGGTACTGTATTTTGAGCCCGCTGAAAAAGACAGGGAAAAGAAAAAAGGAAACGTACACGACCAAAAAAGTGACCAGCACCCAGAACAAAGGAGGCGCATCCAGAATCCTTGAAAACCAGAACCGACCCCTGAGCTGTGTTTCTTCATCCCATTTGACTGTCAATAGGCCTGTGCCAAGGAAAACAAGCGCAGCGCCCGCTTGAATACCCAATAATTGTGTAGCGCCGATGCCGCTGTTACCCCCAAAACCGAGAGAATCAGCCCAGGCAAAAATCGCGATCAAGAGCAGGCCCGTTCCGGCCAGAGCAAAAGCCAGCTTTCTCATTATCCCTATGCAAGTTTCAAGCAAAATTCACGGATTGTTTCGATCACATAATCCGCCTCGTCCACACGCAAGTGGGGACCAATTGGAATGCTGAGAAAGGTATTTGCCATCTTTTCCGTGATCGGAAAGTCACCGGCCTTGTACCCAAGTTCCTGATAGGCGGCCGAGAGATGGGGTGGCACGGGGTAGTGGATCAAGGTTCCAATGCCCTGGTCCTTGAGATAAGCTTGCAAACGGTCTCTCTCGGAGTGGGAGACGACGAACAGGTGCCAGACTGGGATCATGCCTGCCGGAACATGAGGCAGGCCGAGGTCCCGGATGAGGCGCAGGTTTTCCAGATAATGCTTTGCGATCTGGTCCCGGCGTCGATTCCAGTCATCGAGGTGTTTTAGCTTTACGCGCAGGAAAGCCGCCTGTAACGGATCGAGTCGGGAGTTGTGCCCCTTGACCTCGTTATAATATTTTGTCCTGGAACCGTAGTTCCGTAAAACGCGCACCTTGTCCGCCAGTCCGTCATCGTTCGTGACCACCGCGCCGGCATCTCCAAACGCTCCCAGGTTCTTGGTGGGATAGAAGCTGAAACCGGCCGCATCGCCCAGATTTCCCGCCATGCGATCCCTGTGCCAGCCGCCATGGGTTTGCGCGGCATCTTCGATGATTTTCAGTCCGTACCGGGCGGCAATCTGCCAGATGGTTTCCATCTCCACCGGCTGGCCGTAGAGATGCACCGGCATGACGGCTTTGGTGCGCGGCGTGATGGCCTCTTCGATCAAATGGGGGTCGATGTTGTAGGTCGCCAGGTCTGGCTCGACCGGGACCGGGACAGCTCCCGTATATGAAACCGCCAGCCAGGAAGCAATGTAAGTATTGGCTGGCACGATGACTTCATCCCCTGGGCCGATGCCATAAGCCATCAGGATCAATTGCAGGGCCTCCAGCCCGTTCCCGACCCCGATGCAATGCTTGCTGCCGACATAAGCGGCAAACTCCCGTTCGAACGCCTCCCCCTCCTCCCCCAGAATGTACCAGCCCGATTCCATCACACGTCGATAGGCTTGATCGAGTTCGGATTGTAATTCCAGGTATTGCGGCTTCATATCCAGGAACGGGACTTCGCGTTTGGTCGTCATTTTGATATCAATTCCAGGTATTCGTCGTAATTTCTGATATAGTCCTCTGCCTTGTAAATATCCGAAGCCAGTACGAGCAGGACCGCATCCGACGTGAATTTGTACTGGGTTGCCCAAATCATGGGAGGGATGTGTAAACCAATCTTCGGCTTATCCAGGACCACTTCACAACGATTTTGTCCATCATCTACGACGACCGCGCAACTTCCCTTGATGCATATCAAAAACTGGTGGAGTTCCCGATGCGCATGCTCGCCGCGTACATCCTTGCCAGGCACATCGTAGACCAGGAAAAAACGTTTCGGGATGAACGGCAAAGAATCCGGGATCTCCGCAAATGTCAACCTGCCTCTCAGGTCGAAAATTTCCGGAAATTCGATGACTTTCGCTCTCGAGACCGGCAGGTTTGCCAGCTCCGATGGCGACTTCAAAATCGGGATGCTCTGCCGTTGGTCTCGCACCACGTAATTGACGATCCGCGCCGGGTTGCCTGTCACAATGGCATTTGGTGGTACATCTTTGGTCACGACCGCTCCGGCCCCAACCATGGCTTTCTGACCAATCGTCACGCCGGGCAGGATGGTCGCGTTGGCGCCGATCGAGGCTCCTTTTTGCACCACGGTGATGGCAAACTTGTCCGGATAACGTTTACTGCGCGGAAACGGGTCATTCGTGAAGGTGACGTTCGGGCCGATAAAGACATCATCCTCGATTCGGACTCCATCCCAGAGCTGCACGCCCGATTTGATTGTGACCCTGTCCCCGACCACCACATCGTTTTGGATGAACACATGGTCATACAATTCGCAATCTTCTCCGATGGAGGCGCCGTTAAGCACATGGGTAAAAGCCCCAATCCTGGTATTTCTGCCAACGTTCCTTGATTCGACGATCCCGTGAAGGTGTTTGAAATCCTGGGTCATGCACGCTCTCTTGTCCTGTGCTTCACAGATGTAAAAAAGATACCTGTTTCCACCAACCATTTCGTACTCTACTGATCTTCGTTGTCAGATCAGGCATTTTGCTTTTCCTTCCAATTATCATACCCTATCCCCTGCCAGGGCATACCACGGTCAAAATGGTATCGCCATGGATACACTTCCCCTCCTGTCTCCTTGGATTTGATACTTCTTACCGTTGTAATCTCCTTGGCCGGATTCCCGACAACGACAGTCTCCGGCGGCACATCTTTTCTTACCAGCGATTGCGCGCCAACCAATGCATCACTGCCAATCGTAACACCGGGCATGATCACCGACATGGTCGCAACAATGGCAAAATCCTTGATGACTACGCCGACAAGAAAATTCGATGGCGGATGAGGGTCATTTGTAAGGACCACATAAGGAAATAACCACACGAAATTTCCAATCACACTTTTTTGACCGATGTGAACGTTGCTATGAAGTTGGACATATTCCCCGAATTGACAATGTCCCTGGATGTCAGATAAGGTGCCAATCCTACAATGATTCCCCATTATTGTATTTTCCCGTATTGTTACACGGTGTCCACACTCAAAATGATGCCCGATGGACGATCCCGCGTAGATAATAGCATTCGATCTTATCAGAGAATCTTTCCCGACTGTCAATTTTGGACTTATATAATTCTGGTTATCGTAGTAATCCGCCAATGGCTCGCCAATCAACGAATGTGGGCCAATCACGACATTGTCTCCCAGTTCAACATTATCGTAAATAACGGTGTAAGCACCTATCGTTACATTTTTGCCAATTTTGACGTTACTCCCAAGAATGGCTGTCGAGTGGATTTGTCCACGTTTCATAGTACCCATAACACCTCTCTTTTCATGCTCGCCTTTCAGTAAATTATAGTTCTCCTAGCTTTGCTGTGAAAGGGCCTAAATCCTTCGACGGGCTCAGGACAGGTTTGGAGGTAAGAGCGTGCGTACGCACGCTCTCACCTCCATATCCAGATACCTACCACAGAAAATTTTAAATATCCTCAGTGTTCTCTGCAGGTTTTGTGAAGTAGATTTCATCGATCACATACAGAGGTCGCCTGCGTGTTTCATCCATCGTCCGCCAGACGTATTCCCCCAGAATCCCCAATAAAGTCATCTGTAATCCAGCAGTAAATGTAAGCACGAGCATCATGGGCACCCAGCCCTGCACCTCGATCCCAAACGTGAGCCATGAGAAAAAGATGACCAAACCATAGGTGAATGATAACACCGCGTAGATGATTCCCAGGAACGAAAACAAACGGATCGGGAAATACGAAAAGGAGACGAACGTATCCACGAACAACTTCACTTTTTTCGCAAGGGTCCAACGCGACTTTCCTTTTATGCGTTTCCTGCGCACGTAAGGGATAAAGACTGCCTGGTAGCCGAGCCAGAATATCAAGGTCATCAAGTTGGTGTTTTTCTCGTGGGTCTTGTTCACTTCTTCCACCACTTGTCGGTCGACCAGGAAAAAGTCGAAGCCGCCGGGGGGGTAGCCCGGCACGGCAAAACGATTGATCAAAGCATAGTAAAGGTTGGAAAAGAACTTTTGCAGAAAGGATTCTTCCCGGTCTGTGCGGACGGCGAAGACAGCTTTGACGCCTTGCTCCCAGTGACAGGTCATTTCCAGGAATAGCTCCGGGGGATCTTGCAAATCGGCGGCAATCACACCCACACAATCCCCGGTAGCAACCGTCAGCCCGGCTTGAAGCGCGGCCATGGACCCAAAATTCCGAGTCAGCTTTACCACCTTGATTTGATGGGGGAATTGCTTCTGAGCGTTCAAAAGGATTTCCAGCGATCGATCCCGGGAGCCATCGTCGACGAAAATCAAATCCAAAGCGTAACCGGGCAAGCCATCCGCCAATGCCAATAGTTGAGGGATCATATCCGGCAAATTAGGTTCGTTGAAGTAGACCGGAATAACGATGGAGAGGGTTTTCTTCGTTTTCTTCTTCACGCTTGTTTTCCTGTTCGCCTAAAACCAATACACCAATTTGTGCCGGTGGAAGAACGCACGGATCAGGCAATACCCGTACCCCAGGCCTTCCTTGTGGAAAATGAACTTCGATTTTCCGCCTTGCCGTACCCCCTGCGCGCCGGGAATGTAAGATACTTTTCCGCCAATCAGGATCGATTTAAATGTGATTTCGGGGCTGATATTGAAACGATTGGAACTCAGCCCCACCCCAAGCAACTCCCTGCGACGGAACATTTTGAAGGCATAGGTGGAATCGGGGATGCTATATCCAATTGCAATGCGGACACCGATCCGAAAGAAAAACTGGTAAAACTTGTAACTGAAAGGGATGGTACTGTCATCGCCTGCCCGGATGTAACGGGAGCACTGCGCCAGGATGGCTCCCTTTTCCATTTCTTCGTACATCTTCGGGATCAGGTGGACAGGATCGACATTGTCTGCCGAAACGAAGATACAATACCGGCCCTCGCCATACGCTGTTCCATAGCGGACAACCGCGCCGTATCCACGCCGGTGCAAGGAACGCCGAATGACTTTGACGGGAACTGGCCCTTCATGTTGCTGTGCCCATTTACTTGCCACCACAAAGGTTTCATCTTCGCTGATATCATCCACGACGATGATCTCATAGGTAAATGGCTGGTCCTTGAGGGTTGAATACACATTGTCCAGGGTGCCAACGATATTTTCAACTTCATTCAGGCATGGGATCACGATGGTAAGGTCGAGCTGGGATTCTGTTCTGGCATCAGACTCGGTCAGAGTAAGGGGTTCTTTTGGGAGATGGCCTGTCATGAAATGGATATAACCTCATTATGTAGTATGGGTAATATTGTCGCCGTCAATATCAGTTTGGGGAATACTTCCCTGCAAAAAATAAAACAAGGTGGCTGCGATCAAGATCAGGAACAGAGCGGGAAAACTGTTGTTCAGGAAATAGGGTTTGTACTTGAACGGATAGAGCAACGAAGCATACGAGACTGAAACGATCAACACCAGTCCAATCGAAATGATCTTGTTACCGGATGCGCCTCTAAATCCCGGCATGCTGCTCAGGAAGATCGCCATGGGTGCCACCAACATGGGCAAAGTGTAATCCACGCTGACCGGGATCACCAGAGCGCAAAGCGTGCAGGCCAGCAACAGATATGGATTGAAACCGCTCTTTCTATTCCGGTACAAGTGGAAAATGATAGCAAGCGGACAAAGCGCAATGATGAATAACAACAACCATTCGAGCAATTTCGAATTTTGTTGCAAGAACAGAACGGTCTGTGGGGGAAACAAACCATAGCCATCCTTTACGAAATTGAGGACGAAGTTTGCCTGAGAATGATTGCCGTTCCAGAGAAAGGTCGGGGTTTCTACCCGGAATAACAAGGCCTCCATGAAATTAACCAGTTCCCTGTAGCCAAGCACAAAAAGGAGTGCCAGGTTCAAGAGTCCCAGCCCAGCCAGGCGCTTAAGATTACCCTTCCAATCCCGCCAATCCTTGATGAACATCGGCAGGAAAAATATGGGCACGATTTTCAGGTGAACCGAGAACGAGAAGAGCAGATAAGCCAGGTAGCGAAATCCGTGATGGCGGTGAAACAGATAGATCGCCAGCATACACAACAGGAAGGCTATACTGTAGTATTGTCCCCGCTCCAGCTCGAATTGGAACCCATAAGAGAAAAGCCCGGTAACGGACAAAAGCAGGATCAGGGAAAAATCGCTCTTCGGGTTGAACAGCACCGGCAACAGCAGCGTGATAATAATATAACTGAAAATTGTCAGGTAAGTTGTGAAGATATAAGAGTGAGGGTATTCAATGAGCGTAAGCGGCGACAGCAACACATAGGTCAGAGGCGGATAGTGAGAGGCAGGGTAGGGCGATTGTCCGGTTGTCACCCAGGACCTGACATGGTCCAAGGTGTAGTTCATATCGGAGCCGATCGGATTCGCGTTGGGCAGGAACCGGTTGAAATAGGCCATCGACCGATCCGTGTTGAAAAAGACGGGCAACACGAACAGGAAGATATAGACGATCAGGAACCCGACCACGAACCAGAGGCTGACCGGCAAACGGAGCAGGCGTTCGCCCCCCGACCGCAGGCTGCTACCGATATCGATGCGTCTCTCTGGAACCTGGAACGCCACCGTTAAACCCACAACCGCGATCATCAGCCCCGCAACGATGCCCAGGATTTGCGCTGCCTGGATGCCGCCTTTGCCGAATCCAAGCGCATCGATCAGGACGGATAGCAAAGTCCCAGATATACCGATCATAGCGAATGCATAGCCGATTTTCCTGGTTGACATCAGAACACACTGCTCGTTTTCAAACTGAAGTATGCAAATATCCGTGCAACAACCTGATGACCGTATCGCTCACGTTCTCGACCAGGTATTCCGGAGGAACAGACCAACCTGCTTTCTGTTCGAGGACCAGGTCTACACAGCGAAGGATATTTTCGCCATTTGCGCCTGTCAGGATGTTGCTGCCGCATTCCAGCGTTTCGGGGCGCTCGGTTACATCCCGCAAGGTGACGTTGGCGACTTTGAAGAGCGCGCATTCCTCCTGGACCGTTCCGCTGTCACTCAACACACAGAGGGCGTTTTGCTCGAGTTTGATGAAATCGAAGAAGCCAAACGGCTGCAAAAAACGGATCTCCGGATTGGCGTTGATCATGCCGAAGGCTTCCATGCGGGCGCGTGTGTGCGGGTGAGTGCTGACGATTACCGGCAGGTTATATTTCTGTTGAACGCGTCCCAACGCCAGGGTCAACTCGCACAGACGTTCTTCGATATCCACGTTTTCGGCGCGGTGCAGCGTGACCAAAAAATATTGAGCGGGAGCAAGCTCGAGGTCCCGTAAGATCGGGGAGGCCTGGATTTGGGGGTTATAATACCGGATCACTTCATGAATCGGATTCCCGGTGACGAAGATGCGCTGTCCGGGGATGCCTTCGCGCAGCAAATTCTGGCGGCTGCGCTCGGTATAGGGCATCAGCACGTCGCTGCTGTGGTCGATGATGCGGCGGTTGACTTCTTCGGGCACGCGGTCATCGTAACAACGGTTGCCGGCTTCCATGTGATAGACCGGGATGCCGTAGCGTTTGGCGATGATGGCAGACAGGGCGCTATTGGTGTCTCCCAGAACCAGCAATTTATCAGGTTTTTCTTCCTTGAGAACCTTTTCGACAGCCGCGAGCAGGATGCCGAGCTGCTCTCCCAGGCTGCCTTTAGCATCCAGGTAAGTATCCGGTGCGCGCACTCCCAATTGCTGGAAAAAGACCTCGTTCAGGTTTGGGTCGTAATTCTGTCCGGTATGGACGAGCACATGCTGGCAGGTGTGGTCCAGTTTCTCGATGATGCGGCTCAGGCGGATGATCTCCGGGCGTGTGCCCAGTACGGTCAAAATTTTCATGTTTCAGCAAGGCTCCTGATAAATCCTTCTTATGCTCCCGCCGCCATCCTTGGCGGCGTCCCACGGGGATGCTTCGCGAAGGGCACCGTTTCGAGCATATTTTATTTTGCATACCATCTCTGGTATGACGGCCACTCTTCAGCCAACCCGGTGAGCATCTCATCCCAGGCGGGGGCCTTCCAACCGGTCGCGATACTGAAACGTGTCCCGATCAGGCTACGGTCGCAGTAGAAATTGTCATCCGGCTCGATTTCGATGTCATTCCAGCCGAGCTTATCCCGCAGAACAACCAGCAGGTCGTATTTCGAGATCGGCTCGCTGGCCACCTGGTACAGACCGGTCAGGTCCGGACGCGTCTCGATCAGGTCGCTGATCAGACCCGCCAGCACGCGCGTCGAGAAACCGGAATAGATGGCCTGCTGGTAACCTTTGATGCGCTGCCCGCGCTGCCGGGCGAACCAGCTCAACAGGCTCGAAAAGGTATTCAACTGCCAGCCGATGATCGAAGTGCGCAAGGTCAGGCAGTTGGGACGGTGCAGCTCGCCCAGCAGCTTGGTGCGCCCGTATAGATCGACTGGATCGGGGATGTCCGCTTCGGTATACCTGCCGCGCAGCCCGGAGAAAACGCAATCGGTCGAGATTTGCACGAGGCGGATGTCTCTTTCGAGACAAAGGTCTGCCAGTTGGTGCGGGAACAACGCGTTGACCTGGATGGAGGGAATGGCCTGCTTGGCCTCGTCGCGCTGCTTGACGATGCCAATGCAGTTGACCACTGCATCCGGCTTGACAGTATCCAGAGCCTCCCGAACGCCGGGGACATCTTCCGCATGCACCCCGCCCAGCGCGCGTTCCCGGGGGATAATATCGTATGACAAATATCTGGTTGGGTTCTCACGGAAGGTGGCCCAGGTCTCCATGCGCGCGGACAACACCCGGCACAACTGGTGACCCAGCATCCCGCTCCCGCCAAGCACTAAGGTGCGCATCGATCCACTTCCTGATACATCGGGGCAATCATACCCCAGAAATAATATTTTCTAGCCATGTTCAAGAGGCATATTCTAACGTAATCCTTAGTTTGACAATGTCACATTTACCAAGATATTTTCATTCCCTTTCTTTGAATGTAACATTGTCAAGTTAGTATCACAGCGCAAAGTTCCAAGAAAATCCCGAAATAGAAAATCATGATCTTTAATAAGATGGCTCTTCAGGAATTTCCGTGGTAGATACCCGGATTCGGGGATGAGGTCACGGCAAAACCTGAAAAATCAATAGATTATGCTTGAATCTATCCTATAAATCTTGTACAATTTTCATAGAACTACTGCGCCCCTTCTTTGAACTAGCTGGGAGGCTACCAATGGAGATGATCAAGGTTTCTGCTAACTCCCGTACATCGGCAGTCGCCGGGGCAATTGCGGGTGTCATCCGTGAACATAAACATGCGGAAGTACAGGCGATCGGCGCTGGCGCTGTCAACCAGGCGGTCAAAGCCCTGGTGTTGGCAACCGGTTACCTGAAGAACGACGGCATCAATATTTGTTGCGTGCCCGAGTTCGTGGACGTGGAAATCGATGACAAAGTACGCACAGCCATCAAGCTGGTGGTCGAACCGCGTTAGTCGACCCTGACAAACGGAGCAACACCCGGGCGCAGGCCAAATCCGCCGAGGTGTGATAGACTCGACCTCGACGGTGTTTTCATTGCTCAGGCATGCTACTGATATGCGCGCACGAAAGCCCATGTATCGCTGGTTGACCGGTTGGCTGCTGCTGTCCATGCTGGGGGTGGGGATGCTGGGCGGGGCAGGCCTATCCGCGCGCGCGGCGCCGGATTCAAAGCCCTTGGCAATATGTCCTGATCCGACAATTGCACAATGGACGTTTACAGGTGCTGTAGCGCCAATAATACCTTCTCCATCGTCGGGTGTTGGCACATTAGTACCTGGGTCTGGCATCAATGGTCCGACATATCCAACAGGGCAGATCTCGTCAGAAAACCCTGCGATAAGTTTTACTGGATGGGCATCTACGAGTTTAGATCCAAACGATTACTTGGAATTTCAAATTGATACAACAAGTATGAGCTCAATTTCATTGAGTTTCAAGTCAAGGGTTTCTAACACTGGACCTACAAGACTCGAACTTCATTATTCTACAGATGGTATAGCCTTTTCCCCCTTCGGTGTACCAACCACATTGGCGAATGACGAAAGCTGGAATAATCTAAATTTTGATTTAAGTTCGATAACTGCCCTTGACAACAATCCAACTACGAGGTTTAGACTTTATGGATATGGGGGGGCATCAGCAGGAACATGGAGGCTGGATAATATAACATTTACAGGTATCTGCCCTCCCCTTCCCCTTGACATAATCATCAGCGAAGTGGCGTGGGCAGGAACTGCAGCCAATACAGACCATGAGTGGATCGAGTTACATAATCCTGGTACAGCGCCTATTGACATTACGGGATGGAGATTACAAGCGGTAGATCTAAATCCAAATATTCTTTTAAGCGGAACCATCCAACCTGGTGGGTACTACCTATTAGAACGAAATGAGGACGCTGTCGCCAATATATCAGCAGATCTGGTCTACGATTTTAGTAATACCCTGTCGAATAGTGGGGAAACGCTTATCTTATATGATGATTCTGCTACACCGATCGTAATCGATGCTGCCAATTCGAACGGAGGAGACTGGCCTGCAGGAACCTTGTCCACATATAGTAGCATGGAGCGTATAGGCACATTAAGCGACAGCGATACATCTTGGTTTACCAATAACGGTGTCGTAAAAAATGGGTTGGATGCAAACGGTGGGCCTATCTGGGGCACGCCGAAAAATATCAATGCACCTACCCCGACTGCTACGCTTCCACCAACTGCCGCTCCGACGCCTGCTGCTAGCCTAGGCATTGTTATCAGTGAAGTGGCCTGGGCAGGAACAAGAGCATCTACTGATGACGAATGGATTGAACTTTATAACCCCAGCTCAACTACGATAAATTTATCTGGATGGATCTTAAAGGCCGCAGATGGAAGTCCTACAATTAACTTAAGCGGGGTAATTGAGTCTGAAGAATATATGTTATTACAACGCAGAGAGGATACATTCCAAAGCGATACTCTTCCCCGTGGTGTTACTGTGAAGATGACCTATGGAGGTAATAATCTCTCTAACGAAGGGGAAATATTACGTTTGATTGATCCGACTGGAAAAATCATCGATACGGCTAACGCCAATGGAGGTGCATGGCCTGCAGGTGATCCAAGTTCAAATACACGCTCCACGATGCAGCGTAGCATCTTCAATGCTGATAGCGATTTTGTCTGGGTCACGTATGATGTCACGAAAGATAGTGAGAGCAATAGAACCAAAGATACAGATGGGAACTTTATTTTCGGTACACCTGGCCGTGGTAACTTGCCCTTTAATGTCACACCTACACCTACGCCCGGGTCAGGCTCATCGTCAGGCAGTTCCGACTCCACAGGTAGCGGCACGATTGCACCCATCCTCGGTATCAGCGAATTCCTGCCCCGCCCCGGCTATGACTGGAACAACGATGGGTTTGTGGACGTGTTCGACGAGTTCATCGAGATCATCAACGCCGGTCGGATCGATGTGGATTTGAGCGCTTACCAGCTGGATGACGAACAGAACCTGGGCTCCTCTCCCTACACGCTTCCCAGCCTCACCCTAAAACCCGGCGAACGAGCCGTGTTCTACGCTGCTGAAACTGGCATCCTGCTCAGCGATGCCGGCGATACCGTACGGCTGCTCAGGGGCAGCACGGTCGTGGATTCCTACACCTATACCGTTGTCCGCTACCCGGACCAATCCTGGTGCAGGATCCCGGACCGCCTGGGATACTGGAACCATCCCTGCTTCCCCACCCCCGGCAACCCCAACGCCCTGACCGGGACGATCCCGCTTCCATCCGGGTCCAAAGGCGGCTACCAGGCCCCGGTCTGCCTCCTGCCTGATACCACCCCCGAAGAATTCGTCTATGCCGAATGCGAGGTCGGCGGGGACGGCATCTGGAACCGCCAATATTGGGACGAGGCGGATGCCTCCGAGCGACTGAGGCTGGAGGAACCATGGAAATGGGGGACGATCTTCGAATAAAGCGAAAGGACGAGAACGTGTCTCGTCCTTTTTTAGTCCGTTGCGGCGCTGCTGACTTCGTCCGGCTCGAAAATCACCTCATCCTTGCCGGTCAACTTTTCCTCCACCTTGGCGACGATCAAGCGCAAATGTCCCAAATGCGCCACATAATCCAGGTCATCCGCAGGGACGGTCAGCACCGGGCAGAGTGTAAAGCGCGCGATCCAGTTTTCGTAGAGCAGGTTCAGGCTGTTCAAGTAGTCGCTCGAGATGGAGCGTTCGTAATCCCGCCCGCGCCGGGCGATGCGATCCAAAAGCGTTTCTACAGAGGCGCGCAGGTAGATGACCAGGTCTGGCGGGGGCAAAAAATCCATGACCGTTTTATACAATTCTTTGTAGGTCTGGTAATCCCGTTCGTGGATATGTCCCTGGAGATACAGGTTTTGTGCGAAGATTTCGGCATCCTCGTACACACTACGATCCTGGATGACAGAGGTTGGGTGCTGAGCGATCTGGTGATGGGCGCGCAGGCGATGGGTCAAAAAGAAGATCTGCGAATGGAAAGACCAGGCGGCCATGTCCCTGTAGAAATCAGCCAGGTACGGGTTTTCTGTCACCGGTTCATAGAAGGGTTCCCAGCCTAATTGCTTGCAGAGTCCCTCCACCAGCGTTGATTTCCCTACCCCAATATTTCCTGCAACGGCAACGAATTTTTTCACTGTGCTCCCTCCAGGGTCGAAAAAAGGGCGGGGAAGAGGCCGCCCTTCTTCCATCAGAGATTATTTCGGAATTTCTCCTGCCAGTTCCTTGTCGATCACCTGTTTGAATACATCGAACGGTTGGGCCCCAACAACGGCCAACCCGTTGATGAAGAAGGTCGGTGTGGACTGTATGCCCAGGTTCATGGCGAAAGCCATATCTTTCCGGATGAAATCATCGAATTTGCCGCTATCCAGACAGGCTTCGAAAGCCTCTCCGTCTAATTCCAAATCAGCCGCATATTGGATATAGGCATTCCGTCCCAAATCCATTTCATAGCTGAATAGTTTGTCGTGATATGGCCAGAATGCACCCTGTTCATCAGCACATAACGACGCAACAGCAGCTGACATTGCCTGGGGGTGAATGGAAGTCAAAGGCAGATTACGATAAACAACACGGATTTTTCCCGGAAAAGCAGCCAACAATGGTTCGAATGTCTGGTCACGCCAGCGCTTGCAATACGGTCATTGGTAGTCGCTGAATTCGACCAGGACGATTTCGGCATCTTCCGGGCCAAGACTGGGAAAGCCTTCGGTCGGTATGTCATAGCGCGTAAATTGGGGTTCCGCTGTGACGGGCACTTCGGCGATGGGACCCTGCGCCGCGGCTGCAACTGGTCCGGTCGCCGGACCACGCCCCCAGGCCACGTAACCAACTAGAATGCCAGCAGCAAAAGCGAATACCACCATGATTGCGTAGAAATGGCTGCGTTTAAAGGTCACGAGTTCCTCATTCGTTGTAGAGAGAGACGAATTTTCCATGCGGCGGATTATATCACCTTAAATAGTCCGATTTTTCTCTGCCACTTTTTCAGGGTATGAGACGTATATCCTAAATGGAGGCAAAAATGACCGAACAAAAACGAAAAATTCCCTGGTACCTGTGGCCGTTTTGGGCTCTGTGGAAACTCATCAGCGGGATCGTCGAATTCACGGGTCGCATCGTGGCAGTGATCCTGGGGTTGGTGCTCATGATCGTTGGGATCGTTATCAGCCTGACGATTATCGGCGCTATCATCGGCATCCCCCTGGCAATTGTAGGTTTGTTGTTGATCCTACGAGGCTTGTTCTAAAGAACACCCCTCTCTTGGCTCATCTGTAAAAAGTGTGCAGGTGACAGTCACTTGCGAAGTGACCGTCACCTCGATTGCACAGATTCGCCACATGACTCCCCTCTTTTTTAGGGATAGGGGCGAGGGGGAAGTGTCAAACAGGATTACGCTGAAATAACGGTTGCAGGTAGCGGGTTCGGAACGAGGCGAGACTTCTACGGATGGCTGGAACGCGCAGGAGCAAAAGGACCAGGATGACCAGTCCGTAGATCAAAGGTCTGACAACGTCACCCTGCAATTCAAAGAGATTGCCTTTCTTGGATAACGCGTAGTGCAGCACAGCCAGCGGGGCAATGATATAGATGGTTTGGTGCAGTCGTTTCCAGTTCTTCTTGAGGCGGACCTTCCAGATATCGAAAGATGTCATAGCCAGTGGGGTCAACAGCAGGAAAGTAACGACACCGAAAATGATATAAGGTTTCTCGATGATGCTTTGGAAAATGAGGCTCCAGGCTAGGCCATAATCCAGGTCGAGAAAGATCAGCACATGGATAGTTGCGTACATGAAAGCATACAGACCAAGCGCGCGGCGGCGTTTGAGCGGTTCTTTCCAGCCGAAGAGCGTGTTGAGCGGTGTGCACAGCAGCGATAGTACCAGCAGTGTGATGGCATGCCGGCCGGTGCGTTGTTCAAGATCCTGGATGGGGTTGACCGAAAGATTCCCAAAGGCAAGATCGAACAACAAATGCGTCAGGGCGCTCCAGGCGTATAGATGAATGATGACTTGCAGGGGAGTGAAACGTGTTTTCTCCATTTAGTAATACTTTGCCAGATCCATGCCTTCGTAGAGATACGCAACCTGTTCGGCGTAGCCGTTGAACATAAGGGTTGGGCGGCGTCCCAGCTCACCGATGCGACGCTCGCTGGCCTGTGACCAGCGCGGATGAGACACCTCGGGGTTGACATTGGAGTAGAAACCATATTCGTTGGGGGCGACCGTGTTCCAGAGCGTCTCAGGTTGGTAATCCACCAGTTCGATTTTGACAATGGATTTGATGGATTTGAAGCCATACTTCCACGGCACCACCAGGCGGATGGGCGCGCCATTGGGGTTGGGCATCATCTCACCGTACACACCGGTGGCAAGGATGGTCAGGTCATTCATGGCCTCGTCCAGGCGCAGTCCCTCCTGGTAGGGCCAGGGGTAGAACGGGCTTTTCTGGCCGGGCAATTGCTGTGGGTCGAGAATGGACTCGAAACGGACATACTTCGCGTTTGAGGTGGGTTCGACTTCTTGAAGCAGGCTGGCCAGCGGGAAACCGTTCCACGGGATGACCATGCTCCAGGCCTCCACGCAACGCAGGCGGTAGATGCGCTCCTCCTGCGGGAACCGTTTGAGCAGGTCTTCGATGCCGTAGGTCATTGGGTTGTTGACCAGGCCACCTACTTCCAGCGTCCATGGTACGGTCTTGAAATCTTTGGAGAGGCGGGCAACGGCTTGTTTATCAGTGCTGAATTCGTAGAAATTGTTGTAATTGGTGATCTCATCGAACGTGTTGGCTGGATCGCCTTGTTCGTCTGCTTTTCCGGCAGATATGGGAACAGGCGCTTCTGCACTGGACCCCTCGGCTTGCTCACCGACCTTTGGCGCGCCCCCCGCGGGGACATTGCATGCGGCCAACAAGGCTGTCCCGGTGACGATGCCTGCGGCTTTGAGAAAGTCGCGACGGGAGAGATAAAGAGATTTGGGCGTGATCTCCGAAGAGAGCACGGGAACGGATTTGAATTTATCGGTCATGATTTCACCTCAACAACCTGTTGGTCACGTAGCCTCGAGCGATGCACCAAGCCTGTCGACATGTACCCTTCAAGAGGCAGATCGATACCAGAAGGAGCACTTTGAAGATTAAACTTTTTTGACCACCAAACTCCTTGATGAGCTGTTGGCACAAAAACTTCCTTGTGAAAAGATTATAAAAAACTGAGAATTTTGGAAATGAAAACAGCTTTTATTCCTGTATACCGATCCCTTGTAGGAAATTTGTAGGGGAAAAACCTTACAAAAAAGTAAACTGATTTGCAGGGATAGGTGTTGTAATAAATTTCACGGTGGGTATAATGTATATGCTTCTGATTTTTCAGAAGACTCTGCGTCGAAAGGAGGTGAAACCATGTTATTCGCTCCGAAGGAAAAAGGTCAAGGCCTGGTTGAGTATGCGTTAATTCTTGTTTTAGTCGCCATCGTTGTTATTGCGGTGCTCATGCTCCTAGGCCCGATCATCGGCAACGTCTTCAGCACCATCAACGACAGTCTCTCCGGCGTTGGATAGTCCGAACCCAACTTAGTCAAAAAGGCTCTGTTCCCCGACAGAGCCTTTTGATTTTAAGGTTGGCTTTCCGTCGCGTTGCTTTCTAAAACCTGGGCTTGCTTCTCGACCTCGACCCACATCTCCTTTCCATCTGTTCTCACTTCGATCCAGCCGTTATAGTCGGTGCGCAGGAGCGGATAATCCTCTATGGCCTCCAAAGTTTCCTTGTGCGGCAGGCCATCCGGGTCGCCAGCAGCAACACTAAGGATAATGAGCTGCGGATTCAGGTTGGCGATCCATTGAGGGGGATTAATGGGTGCATAGCCGGAATCCCCAATCAATAGCAAAGAGGTTGTCTTGATATCTTCCCCATATTTGAGCTCCTCCATGGCCGCGAAGTTCATGCCGACAGGTAGCAGCCCACGAAATTCCTTCCATTCGAGCAGCAGGACAGCACCCCTTGCATTGACATTCAGGATATGCAAAATGGCCCCTTCTCCCAGGTCCAGTTCGGAATCTGCTTTAGCCTGCGTGACCAGGATCTTCTCATCAATAAACCACCCATTCAGGTTGCGAGCAGAAATGGAAGCCTCCATATTCCCAGCCCAAAGCACCTGGGAAGGCGGGATGCGTTCTACAACACGCGGCAAGCCAGAAAGTTGGTTTTCCTGCGTGGACGCAATGACCAGCCAGTCCAAACGACGGTCGAAGGGCGGCAGGCGGCGACCTATCTCGTTGGATAGCAGGGACGCACTCGGTCCACCGTTGATGAGAATATGACGCCCGCCAGGGGTCTGGATCAAAATTGCATCCGCTGAGCCAACATCCAGGAAGGTGATGTGTAACTTCCCGTCAGGCGCTGCGAAAGCGGCCCGCCAGGTTACCATGACAACGACCGTTAGAACGGCGATGGCTGTAACGGTAGGGAATGTGGGGAATTTAGATCGGTCGGCGGCGAAGAATTCCTTCAAACGGTGGCGGGCAAAAGTCCAGGAAAGAAGCGCTGCGTAGAATAGAATGACCAACCAGAGCGAGAAGTTCCCCAAAACGATGACACCGTTTGGGAGCAGAGCAAATAGTTCTACCAGACGAATGGTGTAAGCCACAAAAGGCCAGGCAGCATAAGCGGCGAGCGCACCAAGCGGAAGCCAGATCAGGCTGAGGATGACGGCAATTCCCCCCACAATCATCACAGCCGGTTGCACAGGTAGGATGAAAGGATTGGCAATCAGCGAGACCAGCGAAATACGCTTGAAATGGTAAGCCATGATGGGCAGCGTGGTCAGTTGCGCGGCCAGGGTGAGAAGAAAATATTCAGAAACAGGGGCGGCTACTTTTTGGGCTGTTCCCGGCGATGTGTAACGCGTGATCACGTTGACCGCCCAATTTTGAAAAGGTTCCGCGTAAAGGATGAGGCCGAGTGTGGCAAAGAAGGAGAGCTGGAAGCCCACATCCCAGGGCGTGTAGGGGTTGAAAATGGACATGAAGACAGCCGATAACATCAATGCATTCAGGCCATCATTGCGCCTGCCTAGCTGACGGGCGGTGAGCGAGATACCTCCCATGATGGCGGCACGGACAACCGCCGCATCTGCGCCCACCAGGAAAGTGTACAGCGCGATCCCCAGAATAGCGACGATAGAACCACGCAATTGACCGAGCACGCGGCTGAATAAAGTGAAGAATAACCCTGCAATAATGGCAATGTTAAAACCAGAGATGGCGATGATATGCGCTGTGCCCGTGTCTTTGAAGGCCTGTTGCAGATCTTTAGGCAGACCCGTATCAACGCCGAGCAGAATGCCTGCCAGCAGGGAGGCTTCGGGGTCTGGGAAGATTCGATAGATGTTTTCGAGCGCTTTGTCTTTGAAGGCGTAGATTGCTTTTCTGACAGGGTGGCCGCCATTCCCAGGCAGGCGTGTGACCTCTGTCCGTGACATGTAAGAGTGGATACCCTGCTGGGCAAGATAATCGCGATATGAGAATTCTTCATCCTCGGGCGGTGTGACCAACTTTCCACGCAGGCGGACGCGTTCCCCGTATTCATACGTTTCGTTGGGGAAGACACGTACCAACAACAAGCCTTTGACTGGCAAGTCGCCCGAACCACTGTCGACAGCTTCCACGTTCAAGCGCAGGTTGGTGTAGGTGTCGCGATAGTCCGGAGGTTCGTCCAGGGTACCGGTAACCAGCAAATCGTACTCCCGGTCGTTGTACCAGGCGATATGGAAGGCATCGATTTTTGGGAGGTTGAGCTGGTAACGCAAGCCACCCAAGCAGAAACTGACCAGGGATAAGACAATAATCAAATACGTTCTGGTGGAAAGACGCAGAAGCTCCGCCGGTTTGCGCGGGCGAAGCGCAAGTAACAGGAAAATCCCCGCCAGAATGATCCAGATATCGTAGGTGAGTGAAACCTGGCTGGCAAGTACGATGCCGGCCAGAAAGGCCAGCGAGAGCCAAAAAAAGGGCAAGGTACGCAGACGGTTCAGTGCTGTCGATTCCACAGAGTTTCCTACGGGTGATTGTACAACGAAATGGTTATGAGGGCTTCACGAAATTTGAAGGATGCTCCCAATCATTGGGGGAGCTTAAATTCCAAGCAAGTATAATTTGGTCAGTCTACAATACATAGGGTATCTTTTCAAAGGGAAGGGCTCTTCGATTTACAGATATGATGCATACAAGGAACTTGCATGGCAAAGTCTGATTTGATTTTGGTTACGGGTGCGACCGGTTATGTCGGCGGCAGGTTGGCTCCCAAATTGCTCGAAGCGGGTTACCACGTCCGGTGCATGGTACGCGACCCGGAGCGCCTGAAAGGCCGTCCATGGCGGAAGCAGGTCGAGGTCGTGCAGGGAGATGCGCTGGACAAGGAGTCGCTTGTCGCAGCGATGCAGGGCATCTCCGTTGCGTATTACTTGATCCACGGCCTGCAAGGGGGCAAACTGGATGCCCGGCGCGATATGGCCGCGGCACGCAATTTTGCCGAAGCGGCCGAAGAGGCAGGGATAAAACGCATCATCTACCTGGGTGAGTTGGTCGATACCACAGATTACCTTTCGCCCTATCTGCGTGCCCGACATGAAACAGGTTATATCTTGCGCTACGGCCGCGTTCCGGTGACCGAATTCCGGGCGGGCATGATCGTCGGTTCCGGCAGCGTGTTGTTCGAAATGATCCGTTACCTGTCCGAACGCGAGTTTTTGTTCATTTGTCCACGCTGGTTTTTCTCGATGGCGCAACCGATCGCGATCCGCGACGTGCTTTCCTATCTGGTGGATGCGCTCGAAACCCCCGAAAGCGAAGGCAAGATGATCGAGATCGGCGGCGCGACGCGGTTGACTTATGCTGACATGTTATTTGCTTATGCCAAAGAACGAGGGTTGAGGCGCTTGCTCATTCCAACGCCTTTCTACGCGCCACGTCTCTCCGCGTACTGGGTTCACATGGTTACACCCATCCACTGGCGCATGATCCTGCCCCTGATCGAAGGGCTGCGCGCCAAATTGATCGTGCACGATGATCTGGCAAAAAAACTTTTCCCACACATCCAGCCGCTTGATTTCCAGACCGCCACACACCTGGCCCTGCTGCGCGTCAAGAATGACAGGGTCGAGACATCCTGGGCAGATGCGTTGGTCACAACTGCGGGCGATATCAAGCCTTACACGTTTACAGTGGAAGAAGGGTTGATGATCGAACGGCGGCAAATCCTTGTGGAAGTACCTTCCAATGCCGTTTTTCGCGCCTATACCGGCCTGGGGGGCGACCGTGGCTGGCTTTACATGGACTGGGCCTGGGTTGTGCGTGGTTGGCTGGATAAATTGGTCGGCGGCCCTGGCCTGCGCCGTGGACGTCGTCATCCGGATGAAATCAATGTCGGCGAGCCGCTTGATTTCTGGCGCGTGGAGGCGCTCGAACCTGACCGCCTGATGCGACTGCGGGCTGAAATGAAAGTGCCGGGCAATGCCTGGCTGCAATTTGAGTCCCTGCCCCAGGAGAATGGCAAAACCCTGTTGATTGTCAACGCTTACTTCGACGTGTATGGCGTGACCGGGCTGCTTTACTGGTACGCTATGTTCCCATTCCACAAATTCATTTTCGATGGTTTGACCAGCCGGTTGGCATCGCGGGCGCGCGTGATGGCACACACCTATGGATAAAAAACGGGTCCTCGTTACCGGCGCGACAGGATACATTGCCAGCAAGTTGATTCCTGTGCTGTTGGAACGCGACTACCGTGTCCGTTGCCTGGTGCGTCAACCGCTTCGCCTCGCGGCCCGGACCTGGTTCCCTTATGTCGAAGTGGTTCAGGGCGACGTCATGGATCCGTTGACGCTTGCACCTGCAATGGAAGGTGTGCACACCGCTTATTACCTGATCCATAACATGTCCAGCGGTCAGGGATATACCTCCCTTGAACAAGATGCCGCGCAAAACTTTGCGCGCGCCGCCGAGGGAGCGGGGGTGGAACATATCATCTACCTCGGCGGCCTGGCTGACCCAAAGAAAAGGATCTCCTATCACATGCGTTCGCGTATCGACACGGGCAAGAGCTTGCGCAAAGGCACAGTGCCGGTGACCGAGTTCCGCGCAGGTGTGATCGTAGGACCGGGCAGCATCTCGTTCGAGATGATCCGCTTCATGACCGAACTGATGCCGGTCATCTTTGGGCCGGTCTGGTTGCAGAACCAGGCGCAGCCGATCGCGGTGCAAAATGTGATCGATTACCTGATGGCAGCCCTCGAGACCAGACCAAGCCCAAGCCGGGTCTTCGAAATCGGCGGGCCAGACAAGATGACCTATGCCGAATTGATGCTGACTTATGGCCGCCTGCGTGGGTTGGGGCGTAAGTACGTGGTCGTGCCGGGGATCCCGCTCTGGTTCATGGCCCTCGGCGTGGAATGGATGACCCCCGTCCCGGCGGTGATTGCCACGCCTCTGGTGGACGGTCTGCGCAGCGCGAGCGTGCTCCAGGATGAGAGTGCACAACGTGTATTCCCGGGCGTTCGCCTGATCGGGTATGAAGAGGCGGTGCGAAAATCCCTCAGTCAATTGCGCCCAGACTACCTGGAACCGGTCTGGATGGGTTGTGACCGGCCGGTGAAGATCATGAAACACGAGGGCTTTTTCATCGACCATCGGTGTGAAAGGGTCGATGCTCCCCCAGAGAAAGTATTTCAAGTCATCTCTACAATGGGTGGAGATAACGGCTGGCCATATGCAAACTGGCTGTGGACTCTGCGCGGCTGGCTCGACCGTCTCCTGGGCGGGCCGGGGATGCGTGGTCGAAGTTCCCCTCTCCCGCTCGCGCTGAGCGGAGCGCCAGCAAAGACGAAGCGGGGAGAAGGGTTAGGGGAAGTCCCGCAAAATGGGATTAGGATGGGTAACTACATTGATTTCTACCGCATCGATGCCCTCGAAGAAAATCGCCTGTTGCGTCTGTATTCCGAGCTCAAAGCCCCCGGCCAGGGTTGGATGGAATGGCGCGTCGAACAAGAGCAGGATTCTTGCAGGTTGTCGCAGACCGGTTTCTTTGCCCCGCGCGGCTTTTGGGGCTTCGCCTACTGGATTGCGCTCGCTCCTCTCCACCGCCTGGTCTTTCGCGGCCTGATCAGAGCGATTGTCCGGAAGAGCGAAACGGAAAATCGAAAATCCGCTTGACTCACTCCTCCCATCTATGTATAATCACCAAAACTACTCCGGGAGGAGTAAGCGACTGGCAAGGCTGATAGAGAAGGAGTGGCCGCTGGCTGGAAGCCCCCGCAGTACCCTGTCGCTGAATGTCGCCCGGAACGATTGTTGAAGAAAGGCCGCTGGCTGAGTAGAGCAACACGGGAGCGCCCGTTAACGCGCAGGCTGGTGATGGCCAGCCATAGAGAGCGCCACTCCTAAGCTTATCGAAGGAGGGTGAATTGAGGTGGTACCGCGGAGCGACTGCTTCGTCCTCAAAATGGACGAGGCGTTTTTATTTAAGTGCATGTCAGTGCGAGCGACCGTAGGGAGCGTGGCAATCTCCCGGTAAATGGAGAAAGCAACTTAGCAGGTATTGACCACTAGAACTGGAGATTGTTTCGGACTTCGTTTTCGCAACGACATTACGGAAGGATATGACCACTTACTTCATCACCGGCGGATTTGGTTTTCTGGGCCAGTACATCGTGAAAGCGATTTACGAGTACGACCCGGGGGCTGAACTGCGTGTATTGGTGCGCACCAAACGCAAAACCCTGCTGGGTATTGAGTCAATGGGTGGGGTGCGCTTGACCAATGGCGAATTGCTCAAGCCTGAGACTTTCGTGGCTGAGCTGCAAGGCGTGGATACGGTCATCCACAACGCCGCCCTGGTCTCGTTTCGCAGGTCGGATGCGGAGGCGATCTTCCAGGCTAACGTGGTCGGCACGCGTAACCTGACCCAGGCAGCTTTGGAGGCAGGCTGTAGGAATTTCATCTTCATCAGTTCGATCTCGGCAGTCGGCTTCAACCCGGATGGAGTCTCTGACGAGAGCATGATCCCGGACCTGGAATATAAGCGTCAGCACGATATGTACGGCTACAGCAAGCTGATCAGCGAGATGGAATTGAAGGAAGTAACAGCTCGGATGCGTGTCATTATGCTCAATCCCAGCGTGGTGCTTGGTCCCGGTTCCGACCGCATCAATGCCGTGCTCCGCATGGCGCGTTATCTACCGGTCCTGCCGATGCTCTCGTACATCAACAGCTTTGTGGACGTGCGGGATGTAGCCCGCGCGGTGGTGCTTGCACTGACGGAGGGCCGCAGCGGGGAACGGTACATCGTCACGGCGCATAACGTGGACATGCTTATCTTTACACACCTTGCATTGAAAGCCGCAGGGAAGAAACCGCTGCTCATCCCGGTTTCTGGCGCGGGTCTCCGTTTGCTTGATGCTTTTCTGTGGGTCATGGACCTGCTGAAACTCAATCCCGGCATCCGCCGCCCGTCCGAAATGGCCGTAGACAAAATCCTCTCCTGGGAAAAGATCCGGCGCGAGATGGGCTGGGAGCCTGCGTTCTCCCTGGAACGGTCGATTGCGGATTCAGTACGGATGGACCGATCATGAACCTTGCTAACAAAACCGTCCTGCTGACGGGCGCCGCCCGTGGCCTGGGTCGCGAACTCGCGTACCTGCTCGACCAGGAGGGCTGCTCCCTTTATCTCGTCGACCGGGATACCCAGGGCCTGGAGTCCGTCAATGCCGCGCTGAGTCGTCCTGCAAAGACCTACACCTGCGACTTGGGCAATTCCGGGCAACGCCGTAAGTTGGTAGCAAACCTGTCGGCCAATGGGCAGCGGCTGGATATCGTCATCAACTGCGCGGGCGTCGGCAGTCATTCCCTCCTGGCGCAGATGACGGTGGACGAGGTGGAGCGGGTCATGCAGATCAATGCGTTGGCGCCGCTGGAGTTGGTTGTTGGCTTGCGCCCGTTCATGCCCGCGGACGGCCTGGTCGTCAACATCGGCTCGGTGGCAGGAGAGCTGCGCTTGCCGTCCATCGGTTTGTACGCGGCCAGCAAGGCAGCGCTGCACACCTTCACAGAGTCGGCGGCGCTGGAAGGTGTGCGGACCCTGTTGGTCGTCTTAGGCGCATTGCGCGATACGGGCTTCGTCCAATCCATTGCACATCCGCGCACCGGGCAACCGGGGTGGTACCGTCGATTGGATGTCCATGTCGAAACGGTGGGCAGGCAGATCGTCCAGGCTATGAAGCGCGGGCACAGTCGTCTGGTTTTACCACGTTGGTATCCTTTCGTCTTTTTCCTGGCACGCCTTTTTGCGCCTATCATGAAGTTACTGTCATTTTCAGGAGGTCGTCATGTCAAAGTATGAATTACCCAAAGCCTATGATTTCAAGTCCACCGAAGCCCGCATCTACGCCATGTGGGAGGCGGGCGGCTATTTCAAGCCATGGAACGATCCCAACAAACCGGATTTCGACCCAACGGTCGAGCCGTTCGTCATCTCCATCCCGCCGCCGAACGTGACCGGCGAGCTGCATCTCGGCCACGCCATGTTCGTCAGCATGGAGGACCTGATGATCCGCTACCACCGCATGAAGGGCTATTCGACCCTGTGGGTACCCGGCAGCGACCATGCCGGAATCGCCACACAATTACAGGTGGAGAAGATGCTGCGCAATGAGGGCACCTCGCGCGAGGAGATCGGACGCGAAGAATTCGAGCGCCGGACGTGGGAATGGAAGCACAAGTACGGCGGCGTGATCCAGAATCAGATACGTCGATTAGGTGCCTCTTGCGATTGGGACCGGGAGCGCTTCACCCTGGACGAAGGGTTGTCCCGGGCAGTCCGAGAGGCCTTTGTCCAGCTTTACGAAAAAGGACTCATCTACCGCGGACCCCGTTTGATCAACTGGTCGCCGGGATTGAAAACAGCCGTCTCTGACCTGGAGGTGGAGTACAGCGAGGAAGCAGCGACGCTTTATTATTTCAAATATATGCTGGCGCCGCTGTCCGGCAGTTCAACTGCCGGACAATCTGGGGAAGAATTTATCCCCGTCGCCACCATCCGCCCGGAGACCATCCTGGGCGATACGGCGGTGGCGGTGCATCCTGAAGATGAGCGCTACCAGAAGTACATCGGCAGGACCGTCATCGTGCCCATTTTAGGGCGCGAAATTCCCGTGATCGCGGACGGGTACGTCAGCCGCGAGTTCGGCACAGGAGCGTTGAAGATCACCCCCGGGCACGACCCGAACGACTACGATATCGCCCAGCGCCACAATCTGCCGGTGATTTCCGTTCTGGATGAGGCGGCCAGGATCAACGAAAACGGCGGCAAGTACCAGGGTCAGGATCGCTTCGAGTGCCGCAAGAACATGTGGGAGGATATGCGCGCCGAAGGTCTGGTCATCAAGGAAGAACCTTACACCACCACCATCCCGCGTTCACAGCGCGGCGGAGAAATTATCGAGCCGATGGTCTCTACACAGTGGTTCGTAAAGATCGAGCCGCTGGCCGAAAAAGCGCTGGCCGCGGTGAAGAACGGCGATATCCGCATCGTGCCAGAGCGTTTCGAGAAGATCTACTTCAATTGGCTGGAGAACATCAAGGACTGGTGTATCAGCCGCCAGTTGTGGTGGGGGCACCGCATCCCGGTCTGGTATTGCGCGGACTGCAACGGGCAGACTGTGGCACGCGAAGACCCGACCGAGTGTGTGCATTGCGGCTCGAAGAACATCCAACAGGACCCGGACGTGCTGGATACCTGGTTCTCGTCTGGATTGTGGCCGTTCTCTACCCTCGGCTGGCCAAAAGAAACGCCCGATTATAAGTATTTTTATCCAACCTCCTACATGGAGACCGGTTACGACATCCTGTTCTTCTGGGTGGCGCGTATGATCATGATGGGGCTGGAATTTACCGAGGAGGTGCCCTTCCATACCGTGTACCTGCACGGCCTGATTCGTGACGAACACGGGCGCAAGATGTCCAAGACATACGGCAACGTGATCGACCCGCTGGTGGTCATGGACGAGCTGGGTACCGACGCGCTGCGCTTCACGCTGCTGGTGGGTTCGGCCCCGGGCAACGACATGAACCTGGCGGTCAGCAGGGTGGAGGCCAACCGCAACTTTGCCAATAAGGTCTGGAATGCGGGACGGTTCGTAGTCACAGCGATCAATACCCTCACTCCGTCTTCGGCACCCCTCTCCCTTTCAGAGAGAGGGGATGGAGGTGAGGGTTGGACACTTGCAGACTCCTGGGTCTGGGCGAAGCTGCAGGAGTTAGTGCGGAACGTGGAACGCCTGTTCCAGAACTTCCAGTACGGCGAAGCCGGGCGGCAGATCTACGAATTCTTCTGGTCCGATTTTGCAGACTGGTACGTGGAAATCGCCAAAGGACAATTAGCAGAGGGTGGTACACGCGCTTATACCACCACGCAAACTCTGGCGCGCGTGCTGGATATCTCCCTGCGCCTGCTACATCCCTTTACGCCCTTCGTGACCGAGGAATTGTGGGGTCACTTGCGCCGCGCCTTGCTGGATTCCCCACTGGCAGATTTAACCAAAGATTGGCCGGAAGTGCTTATCATCGCCCCCTGGCCGGAGCCGCGCGCGGAAGAAGGCTGGGAAGCGGACAAGATCGCTGATTTTGCGCTCTTGCAGGAGATCGTACGTTCCATCCGCAACCTGCGTGCGGAGAAGAGCGTTGCGCCATCCAAGCGTATTGCGGCGCTGTTTGCAGGTGGCAGGAAAACCTCCCTGCTCAACGAGCAGGCCAAAGTCCTGGCTGCGCTGGCAGGATTGGACGAAGCGCAGATGGAAATTACTGCTTCCTTCAAAGAAAAGCTTGAAGGCGTTGCTGCACTGGTTATCGGTCCGGTGGAAGTTTACCTGCCGCTGGCTGGCATGGTGGATCTGGAAGAAGAACGTGCTCGTTTGCAGAAGGATCTGGCAGAAACCGAAGCGCAAATCGCGCGTTTGGAAAAGTTGCTGGCGGGCGATTTTGCCAGGAAAGCGCCGGAAGCTGTTGTCGCCAAAGAACGCGAAAAGCTGGTAGCATACCAGGCAACTGCTGAGAAAATCCGGGCACAGTTGTAGAACTGGAAAAGCGATTCGGTAAATTGTCAAGGCCGTCATATAAGCCCCATAGGGGTAGAAGACGGTCAAAAACAAGCAGAGAGAACCAAACCTGCTTGAGCACATTA
>DAOTXM010000540.1:0-3224 GCA_034435215.1 Anaerolineales bacterium | reverse complement strand
AAGTCATCGATGAGGTGACCAGGCGCGGCATGAAGGTCAAGGTGATGGTGGGCGGCGCGCCGGTGACCAGGGAGTGGGTGCAGAAGATCGAGGCGGATGGCTATTCGGAAGACGCCATCGGCGCGGTCAATGTAGCCAAAGAGTTGATGGGAGTGAAGTAAACCGCAGATGAACACAGATAAACACCGATTTATTAATGAACAAAATCGGATGTTTATCAAATCTAAAAGTTCATCTGTGTTTATCTGTGGTTAAAAAAGGATTCCATCAATGACGAAAAACATCAAATCCATCACCAACCCCAAGCTCAAGCTCGAAGTTTTGACCCCGCAGGAAGTGCAGAAGATCCACGAGGCCACCCTGCATATCATCGAGAATGTCGGTGTGCGCTTCCCGTCGAAGCGCGCCTTGGAGATCTGGGAGGCCAACGGCGCGTCGGTAGACCGCGATAAGATGATCGTACGCGCCAAACCGTTGTTGATCGAAGAGGCCATGAAGAAAGCCCCACCTGCTTATTCGCTCGCCGCGCGCGATCCTCAGCAGGATTGTCCATTGGACGGCAACCACGTCTTTGCCGGTACGGATGGTTGCGGTGTGGAGATCATCGATATCGAGACCGGCGAGCGGCGCATGTCGAAACTCTCGGATGTGCGCGATATCGCCCGCGTGGCCGATGCGACCGAGGAAGTGGGATTCCACTGGGTGCCCCTATCTGCGCAGGATAAGCCGGTCGAGACGCGCGGCCTGCACGAGATCAAGACCATCTGGGAAAACTCGACCAAGCACGTGCAAACCGAGTCGATCTACAACGAGGCCGAAGCGCGCGCAGCGGTCGAGATGGCTGCGCTGATCGTCGGCGGGGTGGACAAGCTGCGCGAACGGCCGGTATTATCCGTGATGCAGTGCACCGCACCGCCTCTTGGTCACGACGGCGGCAGCCTGGACGCAGCCCTGGTCGCCGCCGAATACGGCCTACCGACCGGCTTCATGACCATGGCATCCTGCCTGACCACCGGTCCCGCCACGCTGGCCGGGACGCTGGCAGTCGGCAACGCCGAAGTGGTGGCCGGAACAGCCCTGCTGCAACTGGCTTATCCCGGCGCGCCGGTCTTCTATGCCGCGGCGCAGACCGCATCCGACCCGCGCACGGGCGTCTACACGGGCGGCGGACCGGAAGATTTCCTGTTTGGCGCGGCCACCAACGTACTCTCCGACTTCTACGACATCCCGCTCTCGATGGGTTCGTTTGCCACAGGCGCAAAAGAACCTAACTGGCAGGCAGGCATCGAGAACGCGCTCTCGACCTTCATGGCCAGCATCGTCATGTCCGATATGCTGCTGGGACTGGGCTTCTTACACGGCAGCCGCATCTGGTCCTATGCCGAGATGATGATGGACGCCGAGATCTTCTCGATCATCCATAAAACGATGCAAGGGATTGTTGTGGACGATGAAACGCTGGCGCTGGATACTATCGCGGCGGTCGGCCCGGGCGGCAACTTCCTGAGCCAGAAACACAGCCGGGTACATATGCGCGACCTGTTCCTGCCCCAGTTCATGGACCGCCGTCCGTACAATGAGTGGGAAGAGAAGAAAGACGACGCCCGCGACTGGGCGCTGGAGAAGGCACGCCGCATCCTGGCAGAACACCAACCCGATCCGTTGGATGCAAAGATTTCCGAAGAGATGGCGAAGATCATTGCTTCGCTGGAAAAATAGTCTATGCAACCGAAAATCGAACTTCTCACCCAGGAATTGATCAGCCGCATTCTCGATGAAGCCTTCCAGTTGATGATGAAACCCGGCATCAAGGTGCAGTATGCTGAAGCGCGTGAACTATTGGCCTCGGTTGGCTGCAAGGTGAACGAGACCAAAGAGGTAGTGCACATCCCCGAATCGGTAGCACGAAAAGCCCTGGAAACAGTCCCCAGACAGTTCGTCCTGTACGACCGGAACGGGACTCCCGAAGTCATATATGGTGGCGATGCCGTCCACTTCGATCCCGGTTCATCGGGCGTCCATGTCCTGGATCCCGACACGCTGGAGCACAAGCCAGCCTACAGCGCTGACCTGGTGCGGCTGGTAAAGGTAGCCGAGATGCTGCCGCAGTACGATGCCCAGTCGACGGCGGTGGTGTGCAACGAAGTGCCAAAGGAAATCGGGGATTTCTATCGCCTGTATCTGGTGTTGTGGTATTCCCAGAAGCCAATCGTAACCGGTGCCTTTACCAACGATACACTGCATGTCATGCTCGATATGCTGGCTATTTTTGCCGGTAGCCGCGCGGCACTGGCCGAAAAACCGCAGGCTGTTTTCGACGTATGCCCCTCGCCGCCGCTCATCTGGAGCAGGTTCGGCGCGGGCAACCTGATCGAGCTGGCACGTGCAGGCGTGCCGGCCGAGATGGTCTCCATGCCGCTGGCAGGCGCGGTTGCCCCGGTCACCCTGCTGGGCACGGTGGTGCAGCATGCAGCTGAGTGCCTGAGTGGTATTACCATCCACCAGTTGGCGAAACCTGGTTCACCCATCGTCTGGGGCGGCGCGCCGGCCATTTTCGACATGCGCAAGGGCAGCACGCCCATGGGCGCGGTCGAGACGGCCATGATCGACGCCTCTTATGCCCAGGTCGGCAAGGCGCTCGGCCTGCCCACCCACTGTTACCTTGGCGCGACCGAGTCCAAAGTGGTGGATGCGCAGGCCGGACTGGAAAGTGGCATCTCGGCGCTGATCGGCGCGCTGGCGGGCGTCAACATGATTTCCGGCGCGGGCATGCTCGACTTCTTGGCCTGCCAGAGCCCCGAAAAGTTAACCGTGGACGCCGAAGGCATTGCCATGGCAAAACGCCTGCTGACAGGCATCCAAGACCACACCGAGACGCTTGCCACCGCCATGTTCGAGGGGATCGATTTCAAGGGCGACTTCCTCAAGCAACGCGTCACGCGTGAGTTATTCGCCAAAGAGCAATACCTGCCCTCCGAGGTCATCGACCGCGATTCCATCCGCGGTTGGCAGCAATCGGGCAGTCTCGACACTTTCGCACGCGCCAAAGCCCGCACCCAGCAACTGCTGAACGAGTACCAGCGCCCGCAAATGGAACCAGCGCAGGAGAGAGAACTGATCGGCATGGTCGAACGCCTGGCCAAAGGGGCAGGGATGGACTCATTACCTGCAATTGCCTGATCGATAATAAAATGGGGTGTGGGGTATGGTGGGCGGGCAGTGCC
>DAOTXM010000539.1:0-1743 GCA_034435215.1 Anaerolineales bacterium | reverse complement strand
CGATGGAAATTGGAAGGGGCACGCCGTTGCAGGCTGTCAAAGCCAGGGACAATATGACTCCCAGGATGGTACGGATGCGCTTCATGGGGGTGCTTATACTGGTAAATGGAGGGGGTGTCAATGGGAGAATCATTGTAAAAACCCTCATCTCCGATCTGCAAGATGAGGGTTGCACCAGGACGTCTTACCGAGCTTTTTTTCTGTGGCCCAGCCACCATTTCTCTACTTCGACGCTGAGAAAAACAACGACACTCAACACCAGGCAAGTAAGCAGCTCACCGAATGACAACGGCACGGTCCTGAAAATCTGTTGGAAGAAAGGCATATAAACAACGGCGATCTGAAGCGCCAGGGTCAGCAAGACGGAGCCAAGCAGAAGCACGTTCGAGAACAGTCCGATGCTGAACAACGAATGCCTCTCTGAGCGGATGGCGAGTGCATGTCCCATTTGAGAAATGGTCAACGTGGTAAAGACCATTGTCTGCCAGGTTTCGATGCCTCGGTTCCAACCCCACAGGCCAACCCCCAGCGAAACTGCACCCATCAGCAAGCCGATGACCAGGATATGGCGCGTCATGCCGCGCGCAAACACGCTCTCTTGCGGCGGGTAGGGTGCCCTTTTCATGGTGTCCTTTTCCATCGGCTCGACCGTCAAGGCCAGGCCGGGCAGTCCGTCTGTCACCAGGTTGACCCACAGGATTTGCAGCGGCAGCAGGGGCAGGGGCATACCGAAGAAGGGCGCCAGCAGCATGACCCAGATCTCCCCGGAATTGGACGTCATGGTATAGCGGATGAACTTGCGGATGTTGTCATAGATGCGCCGCCCCTCTTCCACCGCGGCAACGATCGTGGCGAAATTGTCGTCCAGCAGGACCATGTCGGCGGCTTCCTTGGAAACATCCGTGCCGGTGATGCCCATTGCTACGCCGATGTCTGCTTTTCGCAAAGCCGGGGCATCATTGACACCGTCGCCAGTCATGGCGACCACCTGTCCCAATTCCTGGAGCGCCTGTACGATCTTGAGTTTGTGTTCCGGGGAAACGCGTGCGAAGACAGAGACCTTGTGCACCTGCTTCTTTAAGTCTTCCAGACTCATCTCCGCCAGTTCCTGGCCGGTAATGGCTTTTCCATTCGTTGTGATGCCCAACTCACGCGCGATGTGTAATGCGGTCAGCGGGTGATCCCCTGTGATCATGATCGGGCGAATACCTGCCGAACGGGTGTGCTCCACGGCTGTCTTGACTTCCGGACGCGCCGGGTCGATCATCCCGACCAGGCCTACGAACACCAACCCGGATTCCGCCTCTTTCTCATCCCCGAGCTGCTCCCCCTCCCAGGGTCGGAAACCGACCCCAAGCACGCGCATCCCTTTTTGAGCCAGCCGATTGTTCGCGACCTGGATGCGTTTCATCCAGGCATCGTTCAAAGGTTCTTCGTGATCATCGACCCAAACGCGGTTGGAAATATCCAGCAAACCATCTACCGCCCCCTTGGTGAACAGGATGTTGCCTTTGATGCCCATGGCCCTCACATCCAGGATATCCTGTTCTGGCGTGACTTTATGCAGGGTGGACATGCGCTTGCGGTCTGAATCGAAGGGAAGCTCTGCAATGCGCGGCAAAGAAAGGTCGAGCTGGTTCTTCCAATACCCTGCCTGCGCCGCAGCGATGACCAGCGCGCCTTCCGTGGGATCTCCCACAGAGGTCAATCCTTTTTCATCGCGGGGATCTACTTCGAGTATTG
>DAOTXM010000538.1:0-1849 GCA_034435215.1 Anaerolineales bacterium | reverse complement strand
CGAAGGTCGGCCACTCGGCCAATGCCACCGATTCCGGCGCGTCCTGGTCTATGGAGCGCACAAGGTTCTGATAGAGCTCCTCGGCCAGGAAGGGCATGGATGGCGAGAGCAGTTTGGCGACCGTCACCAAGGCGGTGTACAGGGTCTGGTAAGCCGCCTGCTTGTCCGCGTCCGATTCGGATTTCCAAAAACGACGGCGGGAACGTCGCAGGTACCAAGTGGAAAGCTTCTCGACGAAGGTTGCAATCGGACGAGTCGCGTTGGGCACATCGTAAGTTTCGTAGGCGTCCGTCACATCCCGGACAAGGGCGTTCAACTCCGAAAGCAGCCAGCGGTCGAGCTGGTTCTCACTCCAGGTGCGCGGGGCCAGAGCGGGCTTGTCCAGGTTGGCGTAGGTCACGAAGAACGAGTACACGTTCCACAATGTCAGCGTGAAGTCGCGCACGACCTCACCAACCAGTTCGCTGGAGAAGCGACGTTCTTGTCCCGGAGGGCTGGCGGTATAGAGATACCAGCGGAACGCGTCCGCGCCATGCATGTTGAGCACATCCCAGGGATCGGCGATATTGCCCAGGCTCTTGGACATCTTGCGCCCTTCCCCATCCAGGATCAGACCCAGGCAGATGACGTTCTTGAAGCAGACGGCGTCATTGAGCAGGGTGCTGATAGCGTGCAGGGAGTAGAACCAGCCGCGCGTTTGATCCACCGCTTCGCAAATGTAGTCTGCGGGGAATTGCTGTTGGTATTTATCTTGATTCTCGAACGGATAGTGCCATTGCGCATAAGGCATGGAGCCGGAGTCGAACCAGACATCGATCAATTCGGGAACGCGTTTCATGGTGCCGTCTTTGCATTCCGTGCATTTCCAGGTGATTTCGTCCACATGCGGGCGGTGTAGGTCCAGGCCCTGCCCTGAGTTTATCGAAGGGTCCGATAGGTCACGGCCGGCTTTTTCAGAAAGATCCTTGACGGAACCGATGGCTTCCGTGTGAGTGCAATGGTCACATTCCCAGAGCGGCAGGGGTGTACCCCAATATCGCTCACGAGATAGCGCCCAATCCACATTATTCTCCAACCAGTTGCCAAAGCGGCCTTCCTTGATGTGCTCCGGCACCCAATTGATGGTGCGGTTTAAGGCCACCAGGCGCTCCTTGAACTGGCTGGTGCGGATATACCAGGCTTCACGTGCATAGTACAGCAATGGGGTTTTGCAGCGCCAGCAGAAGGGATAAGTGTGCGTATACGTCGCAACCCGGAACAACAAGCCGCGCGCACGCAGGTCTTCGGTGATAAGCGGGTCGGCCTCCTTGACCCACATGCCGCGCCAGGGTTTGATCTCGGGCACAAAAGCGCCATCCGGCTGGACGGTCATCAGCACAGGCAGGTCGTATTCCACCGACATCTGCATGTCCTCCGCACCGAAAGCGGGGGCGATGTGCACCAAGCCGGTACCGTCTTCGGTGGTCACAAAGTCTGCCAGCACCACATAATAGGCGGGTTTTTCGGGCGGCATGAAGGTGAAGAGCGGTTTGTATTTCTCACCGCTGAGCTTCCTGCCTTTGAATGTATTCAGGATTTTGACTTCCTCGTCACCGAAAACCTTTTCCACCAGGCTCTCGACCAGGATCAGCTTTTCCTGAACGCCATCTTCTGTGACGCGCTCGACCGTGACATAATCCTCGTCCGGGTGGGCGGCCACAGCTACGTTGCCGGGCAGGGTCCAGGGGGTGGTCGTCCAGACCAGCAGCGAGGTATCCGGTTTGTCGACCAGCGGCATGCGGACAAAGATCGAAGGGTCGGAAACTTCGTCGTAGCCGAGGGCAACTTCATGGTCGGAAAGAGGCGTACC
>DAOTXM010000537.1:0-3675 GCA_034435215.1 Anaerolineales bacterium | reverse complement strand
ACGCGGGCGCGCCTGTGCTGAGCGTGCAGATGATCCTGGGGCACAAGCAGATCGACACCACCCTGGGCTATGCCCGCCTGTACGACGGCACGGTGGCCGCCGATTACTACCGGGCGATGAACACGGTGGAAAGACAGTTGGCTTTGCCTGAAGATCATGTCAAAGAGCCGCCGAATATCGGACAGTTGATCGCGCTCGCGGATGCCTTGCGCAACAGCGCTCTCGATCCCGCGCAGACCGAGATCGTGTGGGCGCTGCGCGAGGGGCTGGGCTTATTGGAGAAGAAGAATATGGAGGATGTTAAGGAGCGACACATCAATTTAGATGTGTTAGCGGTATAATCTCAACACCCCCCACAAATCCCCAGACGGGGATGATGAAGACGGGCTGAACTGCACAATCAGTTTGGTTCGTCTTCTTCGATTATTTCGATTTGTTCAAGCAGGACACCATCTTGTCGTTGATCCTCAATACTAAATCCTGGAACATTTCATGCGTGATACCTCTTTCAGAAATATCTGAGAAGAACAGTATTTGGTATTCTTCATACCTGGCAACCATTCTACACAGATAACCCAAATCTTTCTCGTCTGCGCATGCAACGTGAATTTGGCTTGCAGGCAAAGAATTAAGGTTCGAAAGTTCAGGCGGTGTCTCATAAATTCCTGAATAGCTGTCTTGGGGATCAAAAGCTATTTCCATCCATGTGTCATTTTCTTCGATCGCAACAGAATAATAGTACCATCGAGCTATCCTATGATATACACTGTCACCATGATAGCTTCCATCGATTGCTGCCGACTCAGTCGGATATTCAGATAGCGGTGAAAGCACATCGTTCAATACTGCTTTAGATGGAAAATCCGATTCGTTCAATAATAATTCTGTGACCGGGCAATCCCTTTCCGGCCTGACAGGACCTCTCCCACAACCGGATGCGATGAAACAAACAATGAGCAGAAAAGAAACAACACTGATTTTCTTCATTGCGCCTCTATCTTATCCTATAAAACTTGTTGGCTGAATAGTAGCTTGTTCGAGGGACAAAGTCTTTAGGTGCCTCTACGATATTCATTTTAGTTGTGTCCGCATACTTCTCTATCGCATCCAATAAATCGTTTTCTGTAAGCACGCCATTCTTATTGTAATATTTATCGTAAAGAAACATACCAAGTCCAACCGCGGCGTAATCATCTATGGTGTCGCAATAATGTGGAGCTCCGCAAGGACCTATTCCTTTTTTGGGATCTCGTTTATAGTCCTGCTCTTGTGCATAACCAGCGCCTCTGCGAAGTTCATATTCGCTAAACCCGGCGGCCTTACCGTAAAAACCATAAACGATGTTCCCTGCAGTTGAATATTCATACCATTGGTCGCCAATTTTTGTTGTCTTACTTCGTAATTGAGCTTCCATTTCTTTCTTCACGTCGAATTTCTTGTCGTCACCCACTAAATTCATGAACGTCAGATATGCATCCGCTTTAGCGGCTGCTCTCACAGCAAGGGGAAGCGATGAATTGTTTGCTATCGTGTTACGCTCCGCAATTCCACGAATTTCAGCCGATTCCGCCATATCTACAGCGCCGATGACCAGCCAACCTGTTATATCACGCGCGTCGGGAAATCCCATCATAAGATTGTATTGCAATCCCCGGCATTCTCTATCCTCATCCGGGCAATGACCTGATGGGTCATTCAGGTTAATAGGGCGATTATAAACGTAGCTATAACGATTGAGGGCTTGTGGATTGCCAAGATTTGGTACAATCGAATCAGGAGAAATAAACCGTCCTAATCCCGGGTGATACCATCTGGAGCGGTAGTCGAGCAACTTAATGTAAGCTGCCTGATACCGGATTAATGGATTACAAAGCCAGGTTCTATTCCGCTTATATTAACCGCTTCCTGCAACCCGATACGCTGATCCCAAGCCCGGCAAACCCGCAGAGTTGGAACAGGTATGCGTATACTCTAAATAATGCTGTTAATTTCAGCGACCCGAGTGGGCATAAGGTATGCGATGAAGTCGATGCTTATGGAAATTGCTATTCCTATGATGATCCAAAGATTGACGATATTTTTGGTGATGAAGACAAAACGATTGAAGATGACGATGATCAGAGGTGTCATACATACCATACCTGCGATGTAAAGACCAATTTTTATGAAATAGGTTGGCAAAATTTCGGTCAAGCCTGGTCAATTTATTGGAATCCCAATGCCACAATGCTCCAGCGATTCGGAGCCGGATATTATATGGGAGTATGGGGTGGTGCCCATGCAGGGCTTGTAGTTGGCGGTGTGATTCTCACATGGGAAGCTCTTGTACCAGGATCGATGTCATGTATAGGTAATCCCGCATGTCAACAAAAAGCGATAGATACGGTCAACACAGGATCAATTGTAGTTTATCGTCTTGTCCAAGATGGTGTGACCAGGTATTATGGGATTACCAACAACTTTGCTCGTCGAGCAGGAGAACATCTCTCACAGAGAGGATGGCAAATACAGCAAATTCCAGGGCTTCAAAATCTAAGCAGATTCGATGCTCGAGCCGTTGAACAGGTTCTAATTGAGCAAATTGGTTTGACTAACCTTTATAATCAGATCAATAGCATTGCTGTTTCTAATCCCATCTACTCGCAAGCGATTCAACGGGGTACTACGATACTCCAAAATTTAGGCTTGATACACTAAAAAGGATTTTGGTTATGATTAAAATAGGTGACATTTTCAAAATGCCTCTTAAAAATGACAGGATAGCATTTGGTCAATATGTTTTTAAAGATAAGAAGCAAGGTCCCTTGATTCAGGTTTTTGATTTTATTACTAGTGATACAAGCCTTAGCATCGACAACACGATGCTGGCAAAACATCTTTTCCCACCGGTTATCACGGGATTGTTTGCAGCTATTCGTTCAGGCTTATGGCAAGTTGTAGATAATTTTGCTGTAGAGAATTTCGTCTATCCTAAGTTCATAAGTGCCTATTATGATGAAAGAACAGGTAAAGTAATTAAATGGTTTCTTTGGGATGGAAGCAATTATATTCCAATAGGCCCAAGATTAAACGAAGAACAAAAGCAATTAGAATATCTAGTCGTTTGGAGTCCATACGACATTACCTATCGTATCGAAACCGGAAAGTACCCATATCCTTATGGAGAGTTGATAAGAAACAACAAGTTTACTCCTAGACAAAGTTAGTTCACTTTGATGGCACTAGGTGTGCCTATCTGTACCAAGCGTTATTACTTCGATGGCGCCTACGAAGTTGACGGGAGCCTGGTGAGAAAGTATTATTCCTTCGCTGGGATGACCGTCGCCATGCGGGACGAAGCCGGGCTGAAATACTTCTTGACCGATCATCTTGGATCAATTGTTTCCGTGTTGGATGATGCAGGGAATGTATTGAGCGAGCAAAGATACCTGCCATTTGGACAGGTGCGAGAGGATGTTGGCGCGATCACGCAAACGGACTTTGGATATACAGGACAGAGGGACAACAGTTACATTAAGTTGCTCGACTACCGCTCCAGATGTTATCACCCGGGATTAGGACGGTTTATTTCTCCTGATTCGATTGTACCAAATCTTGGCAATCCACAAGCCCTCAATCGTTATAGCTATGTAATAAATCAACCTATTATTTTCAATGACCCGACGGGACATTGGT
>DAOTXM010000536.1:0-22101 GCA_034435215.1 Anaerolineales bacterium | reverse complement strand
TCCACAGCCTGTCGTAACACCTTAGGATTGCCGACGCACTCGAGGCTGAATTCCGGACCTCCATGGGTGATATCGAGAATGGCCTTAACAGGATCGATCTCTGATGCGTTAACGGTATGAGTAGCGCCCAATTCCTTGGCTGCTTTGAGCCGCTCAGGTTTGATATCAACAGCGATGATAGTAGTACAACCACACACCCCAGCAGCGAGGACCGCGCTTATCCCTACCGGGCCAACCCCAAATACAGCAATCGATGACCCCGGTTTGACTTGAAGCGCATTCATCACTGCGCCAGCGCCTGTCATGACTCCACATCCCATAGGCCCAAGGATTTCGAGGGGAATATCATCCCGAACTTTGACCACATTTCGTTCGTTGGCAAGTGCATACTCAGCAAAAGATGACTGGCAGAAGAATGAACCGTGGATTTCCTGATCACCTTTTCGCAAGGTTGTTGTGCCATCCGGGCGGGCGCCGTGGAAATTATGCAGGAAGAAATTCAGGCAATAGAGTTCCTTGCCTTGCTTGCACGATGGACATGTTCCGCAATAATCCCAGGCAAGAATAACATGATCGCCCGGTTTCACTTTGGTCACACGCGCCCCCACTTTTTCCACAACACCAGCTCCTTCGTGCCCAAAAACACTCGGCGGAGCCGGGATCGGCAAATGCCCGGCCCAAGCTGCCAGATCAGTGTGACAGATGCCAGTAGCGACTATTCGAACCACGACCTCATCGTCCCTTGGTTCGCTGAGTTCTAAGTTTTCAATTTTGAATTCTCCCGCCTGCTCGAAAACAACCGCCGCTTTTATTTCCATTTGTTCCTCCCGAAAACGAATATTAAGGTGATTCTCCGGCTTGATAGGCTTGGTTTCAATGGCAGTAGTCTGCAAAGCCTATCAAGCCGATCCCCTCAAAACATTACTTGTAGGCGCCGTATTTCTTTGCGGTATCGATCATCGCCTTGACGTTTTCCGGCTTGGCCTCGTCAAAGAAGGCCCCATTGCCTATAATGAGACCGCCGTCCTGGCCGACAGTGTCGATGAGATTCTTGACGTAGTCTTCTATCTCTTGGGGGGTCCCCAAACTCAACTTGGAGGAGGGCACGTTGCCGAAGAGACAGGCATTCTGGCCCACGGTCTTCTTGACCTTGACCATATCCGACTGGTCGATCATCCACAGCGTCTTGCCTTTGGGGATATCTTGCATAACTTCCATGCGCGTGTTCCAGTACCCTTCAGCCGCAGGGAATGGGATACACCCATTCTCGATTAAGCCCAGCATGACCTGTTTCAGAGTCGGCCAATAGAATTTCTTGAACTGTTCATCGGAGATGAAGCCGTCTGCTCCCTTATGAAGGGGGATGAAGATACAGGGATTGCCGGTTACTTGCGCACTGCCAACGCCCATACCGATCATGAGCGGCACCAAGGCATCCATGGCTTCGAGTAGCTTATCGGGTTGCCGGTGGATATCCAGCATGATCCCCTTGGTACCACGCAAGGTATCGCCGATGACATCGAACGGCGCCTTGGTGAAACCGCCCAACAAGATCGGGTAGCCAGACATAGCCAGCACAGCGTCGACAGGGCCAAGCGCGCTGATCCATTTCAGCGCCTCAGCGCCGGCCTCGAACAGACGCTTATAGGTTTCCTGTACCGGGGGCAGCCCATAGGGGATGAAGCTTAGACCCAAGCCATATATTTCGAGGATACCCGGGAAAAACGGCAGCATCTGGAAACCACCTAATGCGCCAAATACACGCGGCAGGTACTTATTAGTGAAGTAGCCCGTCGGGTCATGGATCAAGGCGTCATATTCGTCTGCCAGCATGTATTCGTCTTCGAGACATTGGTAGACGTGTTCCGGCGCAACGCCATGTCCTGGCCAGGCATAGAGTTTATAGTCCAGGATTTCGTACATCTTTCCCGTACCGGGTCCTAAGGCGCCCCAATGGATATCTGGTTGAAACTCGAGCACAAAATCCTGAAAGGCCTTGGCGCATTTCTCATAGTCGTACATGGCCTCTTCCATGGTCATGCCAGCGTGAAACCAGGGGTACATGCCAGGGAAGGTCGTAACAGGGACCCTGTCCGGCAGCTTTTTCATCTCGATGGCATCTCTGACCCTGTTGATCGAATCCTTGTAAGCCTTTTCCGCTTCTGGGGATTGGAACGGGAGTGGGTTTCCATCAGGGCCCTTTGGCGAGAGTTTCCCTTGCCAGAACGCCCCGACCTTATCTTCATATGTCAATTGTTCTGTCATTTTTTACCTCCGATTTCTCTACTGAGGGTTATCACTTGGCGCTAACCCACTCTTTGGCAAAGGATACTGCGGCCATGGCGTCTCTACCAAAGCCATCAGCGCCAGCATATACTTTTACCTCCTCATTGATCTGACCGCCGCCGATCATGATCTTGACCTTGTCCCGTAGACCGGCAGATTGGATGGCCGCCACTGTGTTCTTCATAGCATCGAAGGACAGGGTCAGGAATCCGCTGAGAGCGACAACCTGTGGCTGGAAATCCTGAATAGATTCCACAAACTTTTGTGGGGGAACATCCACACCCAGGTCGAGAACTTCAAAGCCGTTGACATCTAGCATGAAGCTGACAATATTCTTGCCGATATCGTGAATGTCTCCTTGGACAGTCCCAACGAGTACTTTGCCCTGGCGCTCTCTGTCCGGCATCTCGGCCAGCTTGGGCTTGAGGATCTCCGTAATCTGGTTCATCATCTCGCCAGCCAGCATCAGTTCAGGCAAGAAATAGGTGCCCTCCTCGAAGCATTTCCCGACTGCATCCAAGCCCTTACGACACGCATCGAGGACATCGAGCGGCGAATCTCCCGCATCTAGCATATCCTGAGTGATTTTCAGGGCATCTTCTTCGCGCATCTCAGTGATGGCTTTTATCAGTTCTTCCGACATATTCCACTTCTCCTTTCTTGAAAATTGTTTTATTCAGCCATAATGTGGCTGAAACATTTACCTTTCTCAGAATCTCAATCTTCCATTGTTTCGAAGTACTCATCGCCCAAATTGTTTGGATTTAAGGCCTCCCTGACTTTGTACTGGTAACGGAAAACGTTGGGCTGTGGGGCAGCCAGGTGCATCTTATCTCGCTCTTCTTTGGGAGTTGTCTTGCCGTCAGCACCGCGGGCGACAGAGTTCCATTTCTCCATCCCCACGCCCCAGCCTCGTTTAATACCATACTCGGTGGCCGCATCGAAGAATTCCAGGGTGCCTTCGGTTGAGAAGCGATCATGGGGATCGAAGCAAGTAAAGTTTTCCCATAAACAGGTACCACCTCCTCCCTGGCCCCCAATTGGTCCCATCATACAATCACCACCAGCTTCCACAATCGCCCCGCGTTGCTCCCATTCCTTCTTGAACTGCCCCGCTTCTTCAGCATTGGATGTCCCGAAGTCAGCAGAGCCGGGGAAACCGAAACAACCATCATAGGACCCGCCAAAGACCAGGTTCAGGTTTTTGTGCCCCAAGCGAAGCAGGTAAAGCAATGCCCAATCGTGAATTTCGGGCGCCTCCATGGCCTCCACTTTCCAGCCACCAGTGCGGGCTAAAATTTCATCGAGGGCTTTTTCCTGCCAGGCCATATCGCGAGGGGTCATACCGACCAGAACGATCTGGAAATCTCGTTTTGATTGTTCAGTCACTTCTCGCACTACCGGATCCTCGAGCAATTCTTCCAGGTCTCCCAGGGTCTTGGTGGGATCGGTAAGTATTTTCACCATGGCGAATTTGAGATCGCGGCCAAACATATTGAACTGCCGGTGGGCAAGGTAACCAATGCCAGCATCCCAAATTGCATAAGCGGCATCCGCCCACGCTTTCCAGGAGGGGAAAGCAAGGGTATAGACTTTAAAATTATCTGGAAGTTTCGTTCGGTAGGCAGGAATGGTACCTTCTACTGGGAGCGATTCTGGCCCTGGCCAGGCAAACAACTTGACCGCACATTTGGTGAAAACACCCATCGCACCCTTAGCACCCAAGAATCCCCGGGCAACGCCTTTCATGCTGGGTCCAGGACCCTCGCCACAACACCAGCCGCAATTGGATCCCAGGGAACCGGTACGGAAGATCTCCCCGGTGGGCATTACCCATTCCATCCCCAGCAAGTTGTCATAGTACCAACCCCCGTACAGGTTACCGGGACCAGAACCGAAGTAAGAGGTAGCGCTGGCTAATACCGAGCAGCTACAGCCGGAGCCGGCGATGTGTGTGTTCAGGCCCACTTTCATTGTCTCGGCCTGGAGCGTGGCTGAGATCACACCCGGCTCTACTACCGCGTACATGTTCTTCTCATCGATTTCCAGGATGCGATCCATCCGCCGCATGTCCAACTGGATCGTATCCTCTTCGGACGGATACCCCTGGGCAGACCAGAAGGTACTGGAAGCCTTGAATTTTATTTTGTATTTATTGCACAATTTGACGATGGCCTGGACTTCCTCGGTGCTGCCCGGCATAAGGACCGCTGCCCCTCTGGGAGTAAAGGTATTGTAAAAAGGCCCCAGGTGGATGGCTGTGTGGGCCAGTGAGTAGCGATACGAATCGAGCACTGCCGGGTCATCAGAAATATTGGCTGTACCGACAATATCTTCCAGAGCTTTATACACATTCTTGGGAAGTGCCATCTGCTTCCTCCATCTATAATGCCTGCTGGACAAGCTCGATTATGTCCAGGACCTTCATGCCATTATCCTGCCCGCCAGTGGCGTCCAGGAAATTTCGTTCACACCATGGACAAGCAGTGACCAGCGCCTCGGCTCCAGTGGTCTTGGCTTCTGTGATTCGCTCGTTGGCAGTCCAATTCGAAAATTCTGGATAGGCTTCCCGTACGCCACCTCCGGCCCCGCAACACCAGCTATATTCCCGGATGCGTTCCATCTCGATCAATTTCAGGCCAGGAATGCTCTTGAGAATATCGCGTGGCGGATCGTAAATGCCCCAGGCTCCGTTGTATCTGGGCTTATTCGGTTCATAAACGACGATCTGACCCTTGATCTTCTTTTCGACACCCTCCCAAGGGATATAGGGTTCTCCCTGGCGACCCAGATGACAGGGGTCGTGATAGGTGACAGTCAATGGGACTTCATTGCTGAATTTGAGCTGGCCGTCTTTGATCAGTCGATCAATGTACTCAATGGTGTGCAACACTTCCACTTCCGATCCAAGTTTTGGATAAAGGCGCTTGAAAGCGTGATAGCCATCCGAGCAGGAAGTCACCACAGTTTTGACACCCGCTTTTGCCCAAACCGCCATATTGGACCTTGCCAAACGGGTGAAGTCATCTCGATAGCCCATCGAATAAATCCGCCCGCCACAACACATCTCATTTTCCCCCAAGATTCCAAGGTCTATCCCGGCACCCAATAGGATTTGTACGGCGGCACGCGCATTCTGCTGCAATTCTTCGTCATAACTGATCCGGCAGCCAGCAAAAAAAAGTACCTCGGCACCCTCAGCAGGGAGATGTCTAACTTCAAGACCTTTGGCCCAGGCTCCCCTTCCGTTCTTAGCCGCACCCATGGTATTGCTCTCTTTATGCAGGCTTTCGATAATAGCCAAGTGTTCATCGAGGCATTGCCCGTTTTCTACCATGCTGAACTTGAGTTCGCGAACCATCTCCAGGGGTTCGAGATTGTAACGACAGACTTTGCAACTCACATCGCACGATCCGCAGGTCAGGCAGGTATTCACAACCCGGCGTACCGTATCGCTATAACCACTTTGTCCATTAAGCAGCGAACGGGCCACCAGGTAGCGACCGCGCGCAGAGTAACTGTTGAAATTGTGATAAGCAATGCTGGGGCAATTCTTGGCGAAACGCCAGCTCTTGATCTGGTCGAATGGAATCCACTTGCAGTAAGAACATGAACTACAACGGTCCATTTCGGCTGCAAAATCTTCCAAAGCCATTTATTGCTCCTTGTGCCCGTAAAGAGAACTTTTGATTGATGAGTATTTCTTCAGTGTAGAGTAACTTTACCAATCATAATCATGCTGTCCGGGTACTCGTACCTAAAAGCAGAGTTTCCCGGGGTTCATCACATGTTTGGGATCGAAAATATCTTTAATTTTTTGTGTCACGAGCATGGTACGCGCATCAGCGTTGTAGACCATATCGGCCCAGATCCCATACGGTCGTGAAAAATAGGCTCCCTGTTTGGACAATCTGTAGCTGGCTTCCCGGAATAGTTCCTTTGTCCTTTGAACTTCAATCTGATTGGTCAGATCGAACGGAAGAATGAATTCGCAATGGCAGCCAACTCCCTGGTGTACCGGTTGAAGGTAAACACCAACATCTGGGATTGGATAACGTCTTTCAACGGCAGCAGCAAACAGCGTAGTGATGAAGCAAGGGGATTTATCCAGAGTGGTCAAGAAGAAGATGTCCTGCGATCCGCCCTTGTATCTCAACTTCCAGTAGGGTTCAGGGGATGGGTACAGGATAACATCCAGCATCTCATCGCCACGGACGCCCTGCAGGGCAGGCACCATCCGCAATCCATGCTGCTGGGCAATATCGCGGATATCAGCCTCCTGCGCGGCAAGTTTCTCTTCAGCCAGAGTTTGACCGCCAGTAATTCCCACAACAACTGTCCAGGCCAGCAATTCATTTTTCAAGGCTTCTATCTCAGCCGCTGAATCCCCCAAGATATTTGCCAGGCAGGTGTTGTTGACGATGAAAAGCTCATCCCCAAATCTGAATTTGAGCAGTTTATAGGTAAAGTCGATTAAATCCTCGAGCTGCTCAGCAGGGATAAAAAAGAGCTTCCGTGTCTGTGGATACACTTCACACTTTACTGAAGCCCAAGTAACGATGCCCATGCTGCCCTGCGCAGCCGAGACAAACCTGTTGAAATCCAGCTGACCCGGCCCAGGACCCACTACCGGCACCAGACCTGCCTGCCAGTCCTCGTCTTTTTCGCCTCGCAAGGTTCCGCCGCCGCTGTAGAATTTATCGCCGTTACCCCAGACGATCTCGAGGCTGCGCAATGGCTCGACCAGGTTCCACTGGTACCTTGGTGACATCACCGGTTCCCTCTCCAACAGGCTGGCAATAACCGATTTGTTCTTACGCGGCAACAACGGCGCAACGATGCGCAGGCCTTCTTTCTGTAATGCAGGTTGGAGTTCGGTGTAGGTCACACCGGGTTCGATCAATACCAGCCGGTTGCGTCGGTCGATTCTCAAAATACGTTTCATCCCGCTCAAATCCACCATGACGGTTTCTGGCACAGCAGGGTAAGTGCCCCCTCGAAAATGCGGCCCACCTGAGCTCACCGGCACTAGGGGCGTCTGGGTTTCATTCGCCCAAAGAACGATCTTTTGGACTTCATCCACATTCTTTGGCTTGACCGTGAGAAAGGGTGGTAACAGCTTTATATAACTGTGAGCCTGTGAAAAGGGCACATCTAATTCCGGATTTGCCAGAATGCCCCCATCCCCGACAAGTTCCATCAACCTTGCTTTCTTTTCGTCCATGTAGTATTCTCCAAGGACGTACAAGCCGAATTGATTCACCGAACACATTCAGTATAGCAAATCCCAATTTGCTTGTCAATTAGAATATGATAAAAATAATGCTTCCTGTATGAAGATTCACAGAGAATGCCTGGAACAAGCCCAAACTGGCTATGAGCGTGCGCGCGCGAATACCGTCCCCTTTCATTGCATCTCCGCGTAGCGACCGGCGTCAAAACCTGAAGAACCATATGTTCGATGGTATCGTGGGTCGGGTATACTTGGAACTCTCACAGCTTCTTACCTACATTCAACAGGAGACTAACTTTTTGTTCATTATCGACTTCGAACCTGTCGGCCGCCGTGGCCAATTTACTGGCGACCATTCTTTGTTGGACTGCGCCCGGCAGCTAAACGTTGACCTTGTCAGCATCTGCGGCGGCATCGGTAGCTGCGAGCGCTGCAAAGTACAGATAATTTCCGGTCAGGTTTCCAGGCCGACATTGGAAGAAGAGGCCGCACTGACAACCAGCGAAGTGGAGCAGGGGTATCGCCTGGCCTGCATGACCTACCCGCTCAGCGACGTCAAACTGCACGTGCCGCCCGAATCGTTGACTGCTCCCCAGCGCACCCAGATCGAGGGCTTGGATGTGGAAGTGGACCCTGCTCCCCCGGTCCGCGGTTTGGATGCGCATCTGACTCCACCCAAGCTTGAATCCCCACAGGCAGATACTCAGAACCTGTGGGCTACTCTCGCCGCGCAGGGCATTGGAAGGGGCACGATCGACTTTCGCGTCCAGCAGAATCTGTCGCAGCAAATTCGGGAGAACGACTGGCATGTGCGTGTTGCCCTGCGCGGCGATGAGGTCGTAGCGCTTGGCGCGCCGTCCACGCGCTGGCTGGGGCTGGCGGTGGATATCGGCACGACCAAGGTTGCCGGCTATTTGATCGACATGCAAAGCGGTAAAACGTTGGCAGCCAAGGGATTGATGAATCCGCAAATTTCCTATGGTGAAGACGTGGTCTCACGCATCGTGGCGGCCAGCAAATCCCCTGCGGACGCAGCCAGGCTGCAATCCCTGTTGACTATGTCGTTAAGCCAGCTGGCAGTTGATTTGTGTTCCGAAATCGACGCGCAGCCAACTGACATTGTCGAAGCGGTCGTCGTCGGCAATACTGCCATCCATCACCTATTCCTGGGATTGCCTGTAAGACAACTCGGCCTGTCGCCTTATGTGCCCGCCGTGGATGCAGCGCTGGACGTCAAGGCGCGAGAACTTGGATTGCAAATCGCACCTGGCGCATACGTCCACCTGCTGCCCAACATCGCGGGCTATGTCGGCGCGGACCATGTCGCCATGCTGCTCGCCACCCGCCTGGCAGAAACAGACGGGGTGGTCATGGCCATCGATATCGGCACCAACACCGAAATCTGTCTCAACCACAAAGGTAAGATGACCAGCGTTTCATGCGCCTCTGGTCCGGCATTCGAGGGAGCGCACATCAAGTTCGGGATGCGCGCTGCGCCCGGAGCCATTGAATATGTGAGATTGGAAAATGAACGTTTGGAAATCCAAACGATAGGCGGTGAAACGCCCGTCGGTATTTGTGGATCCGGGCTGCTGGACATTGTTGCTCAGCTACGTAAAAATGATTTGATCGAACGCAGTGGAAAAATGGTCGCTCACCCGCTGATCCAGATTCGAAATGGTTCCCCGGAATTCATCCTGGCCGAGCGGCCGGGTTTGGAACCGATCGCGATCTCGCAAAAAGATGTGCGCGAACTGCAACTGGCCAAGGCTGCTATCCGCCTGGGCATCCAGGCGCTGGTCGAAGCAGAAGGTCTGTCAGAGGATAATCTTGAGCAGGTCATCATCGCCGGGGCGTTTGGCACTTTCATCGACGTGAAAAGCGCCATTACCATCGGCATGCTGCCCGATCTACCACTGGAGCGTTTCAAACAGGTTGGCAACGCCGCCGGAACAGGCGCGCGTCTGGCGCTCATTTCGATGGACGAACGAAAGAAGGCAAAAGAAATTGCGCAGCGTGATGGTTACATTGAATTAGCCAAAGTACCAAACTTTAACCGCAAATTTGCCGAGGCCACATACTTGTAATGAAACAAGGGATTACCAACAAGTCCTGTTATACAAAAAGGGACAGTCACCTCGCAATTAGGTGACTGTCCCTTTTCTGTAGACTGACACACGGCCAATCGATCTTAGACCCCTCAGACACTGCCGGTACTACAGGAAGCAGCAGAACTCGATCCAAAGGAAAGCGAGGCGCCATCATTGCCGGATTTCGATGCAAAGGTGGACATTTTCTTCCTGACCTGTTTGCTCCCACAAGTTGGACAAACGACGCCATCTGTGTTGATACCAAAAATCAGTTCCTCGAAGATCTTCTCACAGTCTTTACATACAAATTCGAAGATAGGCATATCTGCTCCTTGACATAAAGATTCCAACCCATTGGATGCAGAAGTAACGAAAAGGTTACATCAACCTTTCGTCCGGTATGCCAGCAAGGCAAACACGGTCACCCCTGCAAGGCTGACTAACAGGTCGTCGAGCGACATCGTCCGTGCCGGAAAAAGGGATTGGCTCCATTCTTCCAGACCGATCAGAATGGACAGGAGCAAGCTGACAGTCAAGATGAGGCGCACAGAATCCCGCCTGGGGAACAGAATCAGGGCGCTTTTGTTCAGGAGAAAACTCAGGATTCCGAACAGGATGAAATGTCCCGCCTTATCACCACCTGGAAAGCGGTAAAGCAGATATAGCGCATTTGGCAGGCGATCGGCATTCGCGGCAACTATTACGGCAATTATGAACAGCGCAAACAAAAGGGCGCAGACAATCAATATACGTTGGATAACGGCTCGACCTGTTTCCGGTTGGCAAAATGTTCGATGAGCAGGACAAAAGCAATCCCTAGGGCTACAAAAACGAGCGCCAGGGCTACTTCTCCGGTAAAAACAGTCGGGATGAAATTCGTTTCCTGCACGATCACATCATCGATCCTTTCGAAGGATTTCCACGGCCATACCTTGCGCAGAGCGCCGATCATAAAGCCGGTCAGGATGCCGACCACCAGGTCGTATTTTTCGCGCAACAACCAGCGCAGCAGGCGCGCAAAACCGAGCAACCCGAATACGGCTCCCAACACAACAAAGGCGATGGAGGTGATCTCAAAGGCAACGACCGCAGCCAGAATATAGCGATATTTGCCCAGCAACACCAGGATGAACGCACCGGAGATGCCCGGCAGGATCATCGCGCAGATTGCCAGCGCTCCGCTCAGAAAAAGAAATAGGGGGGTGTGGGGTGTTTCATGAGGGCTCAACCCGACCAGGATATACGCCCCGATCGCCGCCCCCAGCGCTGCCAGGAGATTGACTGCGTTCCAGCGGTTCACTCGCTTGCGGACGACGACAATTGATGCAACGATCAGGCCAAAGAAAAAAGCCCATAAAAATGAAGGATGGGTTTCCAGCGCCCAATGTAATCCTTTTGTCAATGTAAGGATCGCGGCAGCAATACCCAATCCAAGCGCCAGCAAAAAACGCCAGGGAAACTCTCGAAAGGCTTCGCGCCAACGCAAGGTCAAAATGCGGCGGATGAAGTCGAAGCCGATTGCGTTAATGGCAGCCAGCAACTCCTCGTAAATGCCGAGGATGAACGCCATCGTGCCCCCCGAGACGCCCGGCACGATATCAGCCGCGCCCATACAAAATCCGCGTGCACTTACCCAGAAGTAATCCAGCGCCGTTTTCTTTTTCAATGAAGGGCTGCCTTCGTTTTTTCCGAACGGGATTTCCATGCTTCGTAAAAGACCGGAATCAGTGAGATCAGGATGATAGCGATGATCACAAATTCGAAATTCTTTTGCACAAATGGCAGGTTGCCAAAGAAATAACCCGCAAAGGTGAACAGCGGCACCCACACGATACCGCCAATAACGTTATAAGAGAAGAAATAGCCATAAGACATCCTGCCAACGCCCGCCACGAACGGCGCAAAGGTGCGGATGATCGGAACGAAACGCGCCAGGAAGATGGTCTTACCGCCATGCTTTTCGAAGAAGGCATGCGTGCGGTCGATGTACTCCTTCTTCACCCAGCGGCTGCCATAGGCGCGTTCCCCCAAATAGTGCCCGATCCAATAGTTGGCGGTGTCACCCAGAACCGCCGCCAAAGTGAGCAGTCCCACCAAAAGGTAGACATTGAGGGCTTCGCCCATGACAGGCGAAGCAAACGTACCGGCAGCAAAGAGCAACGAATCGCCCGGCAGGAAGGGTGTAACCACAAAGCCAGTCTCCATGAAAATCACGAAGAATAACAGGCCATAGGTCCAGGACCCGTACTGGCTGATGATGTTGGCCAGATGCTCGTCCAGGTGTATAAACAGATCAATCAGGTAGGAAATTAGCTCCATAGTTCTCTTTCTGCGTAAGATAGCAAAGGCCGATTATACCCCGTTCTTGCCATCCGAAAAGGCTACCGGCTCTTTTCGAGTCTGACTGATCCAATCGCCCACGACCAGTAAAAGCAGGCTGCCTAGCGTGGACAAGCCCAAATTCAATTCCCCCAGCGGGAACAACAACCATCCCTGCCAGAGGCCCAGCAGATGTCCCAGTGCAAAACCGGCCCAACCGAGGATCAGGAACAATAGCAATCGCCCCAATCGCCCACCACGGATCAAGTGATAGAACGCGCCATACAGACTGGCGATCAGAAAAGCAAGGATGAGGGATGGAATGGTCATGATCTAAGCTCGTCCAGATTAGTTTCAATATGTTGGCTATGCGCAAATCTAGAGAATGATCCCGCCGCCCACGACTATATCAGCAGCGTAGAAGACTGCCGCCTGCCCGGGCGTGACATCGCGCTGTGGCGTATCGAACCGGACCTTTGCCTGCTTCCCGCCTGCGAAGGGCGTGACCAGCGCCCAGGCTTCCCGGGCTGTGTAACGGATCTTGACTTCCGCACGGAAAGGTTCTTGCGGCACTCTGCCTGAAATCCAATTGACATCATCCGCGATCAATTCACCCGTACCCAGCTCATCCGCCGTACCGACGATGAGGGTGTTCGCAGCAGCATCCTTGCCCAACACATACAGCGGCGCGGGTGAAGCTACACCCAGTCCCTTGCGCTGGCCGATGGTGTAGTTTGCTAATCCGCTATGCTGGCCAAGTATCGTGCCATCCCGCGTAAGGATCACTCCCGGGATCAGCATCTCCGCGGCGTTGCGCCGGATGAAATCGCGGTAATCCTCGCCCGCCAGGAAACATAAATCCTGGCTGTCCGGTCGCTTATAAACGGGCAGTCCCAGTGACTCAGCCATCTGACGGATTTCCGATTTGAGATATTCTCCCACCGGAAAGAGCGCCCGGGCCAATTTTTCCTGGGTCAAGACATGTAAAACATACGATTGATCTTTGGTATGGTCAACAGCGCGTAAAAGTTCGTGCTGCCCATCGTCTGTGGTTCGTCGTCTTGCATAGTGCCCGGTTGCCATATAGTCCGCACCGAGCGCCAGGGCACGTTCGAGCAAGAACGTCCAGCGGATCTGGCGGTTGCATAGCAGGCACGGGTTGGGCGTGATCCCGGCCGCGTAGCCATCCAGGAAGGACTGCACCACGGTCTCGCGGAAGACGTCCCTGGCATCGATCACGTAAAAAGGGATGTCAAGTTTGGCCGCCACGCGACGCGCCATCGCCATTGAATCAGGGGTACAGCAGCGGTTGGACTCTTCCTTGCCCGGCTCCGACCACAGGCGCAGCATCATGCTAATCACGTCATAGCCCTGCTCCTTGAGCAGAGTGGCTGCGACGGAAGAATCCACGCCACCGGACATGGCTACGACAACTTTTGGCATGATTCACCATAGATAAACACAGATAAACAAGATAAGAACATGATGAAGGTCATCCCCGGTTAAGTTCCCGCACTTTTTCAACCAAAGACGGAAGTGCCCGCAGGAAAGACTCGACATGCTCGACAATCGTCCCACTGCCGAGCGTGATACGCAGGGAACCCAGCCCCCATTCACGCGATAAACCAATGGCAGACATGACTTCGCTGGGTTCAGGGTTACCCGTTTTGCAGGCCGAGCCAGAGGAACAGGCAAATCCGGCCGCATCCAGCAGTTGCAGCAGCAGGTTCCCGTCCACATTCTTGAACGCAAATGAAGCGTGATTAGGTAGGCGCGATTCAGGATGACCAGTCAGGCGGGAATCAGGGATTTCTTCCAGAACAGCACCGATGAGCCGGTCACGCAAGGGTTTGACGTGGGCAATACGCTGATCGCGCTCCTCGACCGCCAAGCGTAGCGCTTCGGCAAAACCGACGATGTAAGGCACATTGGAAGTCCCGGCCCGCAGGCCAAATTCCTGCCCGCCGCCCGTCAGGTGTGGAAGGATCGGTGTGCCCTTGCGTACATACAGCGCACCCACGCCTTTGGGCCCGTAGAATTTGTGTCCGCCGAGGGAGACCAGGTCGGCGCCCAGCTCCGTCACATCGACTGGCAGGTAGGCCGCCGCCTGGACCGCGTCCGTATGGAACAAGGCACCATGCTGGTGACAAATCTCAGCAATTTCTTTGACCGGGTTGATGGTGCCGATTTCATTGTTGGCATACATGACCGAGACGATGGCTGCGGTATCGCAAATCGCTTTTTCGACTGCCTCGGGCGTGACCACGCCATGTTCATCCACATCCAGCCATTCGAGCTGGAAGCCATAATGCTCCGCAAGCTGCTCGGCGGTCTTGCTGACAGCGTGGTGCTCGGCCCGGGCGGTCAGAATCCACTTGCGGCCGGTTCGTTCGGACACGGCCCGGGTTACGCTGCGCAGGGCAAGGTTGTCCGATTCGGAGCCGCAGGAGGTGAAGACGACCTCGTCCGAGCGGCAGTGCAAGGCCGCTGCAACCATCTCGCGGGCACCTTCCACAGCTGCCTCGGCGCGCTGTCCATAACGGTGAACAGACGAGGGGTTCCCGAACGAGTCGCGGAAGTAGGGCAGCATCGCGTCCAAAACGCGGGAGTCCACCGGGGTGGTGGCGGCATAATCCAGGTAGATTTGAGTCATAGGAATATTAAAACACCGTGAGATTAAAACAGGATGATTATACCGTTTCAAGGAAAAACCCGAAATTTTTGCCATAACATATTGACAAACAGCCCTCTCTTGCGTAAACTAATTGCAATGAACGCCAAGTCCTTTCCTCTGCCCAAGAATATGATGATGTCCATGATGGACATGTCGAACCGCGCCTGGGCAGCGAAGGGTTTGTGCTAAGAATACTTTTGCACATTTCACGGGCTGTCCATGTCGCGGACAGCCTTTTTGTTTGTCACCGAGTCACATGAAATTAAACACAAAGGCCACGAAGTACACCAAGTTTTTTTCCTTGACACCTAGTGTCCTTTGTGTCCTTCGTGGTAAAAGAAAACGGAGTTCACCATGCCCGAAAACATCCTGATCGCCATCGCCTGGCCCTACGCCAACGCCGAGATCCATGTCGGCAACATCACCGGTTCGCACCTGCCCGGTGACATCGTCGCGCGCTACCACCGCCTGAAGGGGAACAAGGTGCTGATGGTCAGCGGCACGGATTCGCACGGCACGCCTGTCACCATCAAGGCGGATGCACTCGGCAAACCCGTCGAAGAAGTGTACAAGTACTATCATGATACTTTCCTGGAGGTCTTCCAGGGCTACGGCATCACCTACGACCTGTTCACCTCCACGCATACCGAGAACCATTTCAAGGTCTCGCAGGCCATTTTCCTGGCACTGAAAGAGAACGGTTTCATGTTCACGCAGAAGTCCCTGCAGTGGTATTCGCCCAGCGCAAAGAAATTTCTGCCCGATCGCTACGTGGAAGGGACCTGCTATATCTGCGGTTACGAGGGTGCGCGCTCCGACCAGTGCGACAACTGCGGCAATGTGCTCGAGCCGGAAAAGCTGGTCGACCCGAAAGCCAAGACCGGTGATGGGGCGCTCGAACTGCGCGAGACCGAGCACTTCTATCTCGATCTGTCCAAGTTGGAGCCGGATGTCAAGCAGTTCCTGAAAGAGCGCGCCGTTCACATGCGCGATACCGTGCTGGGCGAGTCGCTGCGCAAAATCGAGGTCGAGGGACTCAAGCCGCGCCCGATCACCCGCGACCTGGACTGGGGCATCCCGGTCCCGGTCGAAGGCTGGACCGAAGCGGGCAAGCGCATCTACGTCTGGTTCGAGGCCGTCATCGGATACCTCTCTGCTGCGATCGAGTGGAGCAGGCTACAGGATGCCTCCCTGAGCCGCCGTGCTGAGCCTTTCGAAGCGGGAGGGCACGGTAGCGGCTCGCAGCGTCGCCCTGAGCCTGTCGAAGGGTCGATGGGAGAAGCGTGGCGCGATTGGTGGGTCAATCCCGCTGCCCGGCAATTTTATTTCATCGGCAAGGACAACATTTTCTTTCACACCTCCCTGTGGCCGGCGCAGTTGATGGGAGCTGGAAAACAGTTCCTGCAAATCTTCGACGAGGGCGACGAACCACTTACTGTCCCGTTCGATGTGCCTGCCAACCAGTTCATGAACCTGGAAGGCCAAAAGATCAGCGGCAGCCGCAACTGGGCGGTGTGGGGCCGCGACGCCCTGAGCCGCTACGACCCCGACGCGCTGCGCTACTATCTGACCGTCAACATGCCCGAGATGAAGGACAGCGATTGGGATTGGGCTGAGTTCGTGGCGCGCAACAACAACGAATTGGTGGCCACCTGGGGCAATCTAGCCAACCGGGTATTGTCTTTTTGTTATAAACATTGGGATGGGCATGTGCCCGATTTGGAAGTTTCGGACGGGGGGACCCCATCCCTACGCCCCGCAGATCTGGATTTGCTGGCAACCATCGAAAATGGATTCGATATCGTTGGCGCCCTGCTCGACGGCGTGAAACTGCGCGCTGCCCTGGGCGAGACGATGAAGCTGGCCACCGCCGTCAACCAGTACCTGGACGTGCACGCGCCCTGGAAGCAGGTCAAGGAGAACAAAGCCGAGGCTGCCAAGACGGTCTACACCGCGTTGAAAGCCATCGATTCGCTCAAGGTGCTCTTCGCGCCGTTCCTGCCGTTCACGTCCGAGAAGCTGCACGGCTTCTTCGGCTACGAGAGGCCGCTCTTCGGCGAGCAATACGTGGAAGAGATCAGCGACTCGCTCGGCACACACAAGGGATTACGCTATCGCCCACTTTCCACGCTGAGCGGAGCCGTAGTCGAAGCGTGGAAGCCGAGCGAATTGAAGCCGGGTCAGAAACTGAACCAGCCTGCGCCGTTATTCAAGAAACTTGAGGAGAGTGTGGTCGAGGAAGAACGGGCGAGGTTAGGGAAGTAAAACGAAAAGAAATCGGATGTCGAACGGGCATCCGATTTCTTCATTCCTGCGAGGCGTGACAAAGAAAGACATGGAGTTTGCGGGGTTTGGTCATGGTGGTTTCCCCATGTGTGGGTTGATTAATTATACGGCATTTCAGGGACAATGATCTTTCGTTTATCTGTGGTTATCTGTGGTTAAATTTCCCCGTGATCACCATCCGTCCCATCCGTGAGGACGAAGTCCCGGCTGCAAAGCGCATCATCCTGACGGTGGCCTATCACATCTTCGGCTTCGACGGCACGCTGGAAGACAGCATCCGTCACTTTCTGGCCGCTGGAAAGCTAAAGGACATGGATGACCTGCAGACCAACTACTTCGAAGCCGGGGGCATGTTCCTGGTTGCTTTAAACGGCGAGCAGGTCATCGGGTCCGGGGCGCTGCGCAGATTGGATGAGGAAACAGCCGAACTCAAGCGTATGTGGCTGCTGGAGGCGTATCACGGTCAAGGGGTTGGATATCAGCTCATCACGCAGTTGTTCGATTTCGCCCGCAAGCAAGGATATACGCGCGTCCGTCTGCAAACCAGCTTCGAGCAAATCCGCGCGCTGGATTTCTATCGCAAGGTCGGTTTTCATGAAATTCCATGTTACAACGAAGATGAGGATGACATCTCGATGGAAATAAATTTATGAGGGCAGGATCCCTTTATAGATCGATTGAGGGCCATAACAAGATTGTTAAGTTTTTTGATTACAATTATGCAAATACGGGTAAAAAATCGAAATAAATCGTGTAGAATACTAGTACTTAAGGACTATTTGTACCTTACATGCCTAAAAAGCCTTGCGCGCAGGAGGATAGTTAATGTTCAAAACACAAAACCTTTACCAGAATGACGAAAAATGGAAGAACACAAAATTAGGGCACTCCAATGAGACCATTGGAGGCTGGGGCTGCCTGCTGACTTCGGTCACCATGATGCTGAACGGCATGGGTTACAACGAAACCCCGGAAACGGTCAATGAGAAAATGAAATCGAGTGGCGGCTTCCAGGGGGCGTTCTTCATTCCCAGCATGTTGCCCTACGCATACCCTGGGGTCATATACAAGGATATGCAGCCCTGCGAGAGCTTCCCTGCGCCGGTCGGTTTGATCGATGCGGCTGTATCCGCCGGCAAACCGGTCATTCTACAGGTCGATTGGAACAAGCAGGCTGGCATCCAAACTCACTTTGTCCTGGTCAAGGAAAAGAAGGGCGATGATTACGTTCTCTATGATCCCTATAAATATGGGGGCGATGGCCCGGATAAAGAGGTGCTGCTGACCAAACGTTACAAATATAACGGCGCCACCCTCGAAACCGAGATCAGCGCCGTGCTCTGGTTCGATGGCAACATCCAGCCTGCTCCGCCAGAGGTGAAAAAGGTGCCCGTTCCTGCAAATGCAATGAAATTATACGTCATGGAAGATGACCTGGCTTTGCGCGCAGACCCGTCCATGGGCGGCTACCTGTGGAAACGCCTGACGGCCGGGACGGAACTGCTGAGCCTGGAAGAGGCAGCCGCCACAAAGTCGAAACTGGGACAGCAGGGACAATGGATCAAGGTGCAGGATCCGACCGGCCAGCAGGGATACACGGCTGCCTGGTATGTGTCGGATAGCAACGCCCCGAAACCGGTCCCGCCTCCTGCCGCCCCTCCGCCTGCCGCCACGCCATCGAAACCATCCGCGCCCGCAGCGCCCTCCCCCGCTCCGGTCACTGCGTCCACCATGCAGGTTCCTGTCCCACCCGGCGCTATGGAACTCCTGCCCACGGAAGAACTGGCCTTTCGCACCCAGCCTGTCATTGCTGACCACACCCTGATCCGCCGCATTCCACTAGCAGAACGACTTATCAGTCTCGAACCCGCTGACCAGACCATCAAGAAAGTCGGTGTGACCGGACAGTGGCTCAATGTGCAGGACTCGACCGGCAAGCAGGGTTTCGTGGCAGCCTGGTACGTCAAATATGCCAGTGGTTCCACCGCCCAGGCGCAGGCTGCAACCACGCCACCGGCCAGCCCGAATGCCCCGGTTACCGTGAGAACCGCGATCGAACTTGTGGCGTTGAGAAGGAAGCCGGTGGTCGATCCGTCCACATTGATCGAGTACCTGCCAATCGGCACGGAACTCTCGATCATCGAACCGGGTGGAGAACGGAAAATCGGCGCCAACGATCAATGGTTGAAAGTACGAGGCAAGTTCGGTACCGAAGGATATATCGCCGCCTGGTTCGTTGCCCGCTGAACCATCCTGCACCAGGAAAACAGGATACGCTAAGGAATGGCAGACCAAAACGAACAAAGCACAAGCAGTGTCTTCATTTCCTATTCCAGGAAAGATAAGGAGTTTGTGCGCAAGCTCAACGACAGCCTGGATGCGAGTGGGATTAATGCCTGGGTCGATTGGGAAGGTATTCCGCTTAGTTCGGATTGGATGGAAGAGATCACGCGCGCGATCGAAGGCAGTGATGCTTTTCTATTCGTGATCAGTCCTGACTCCCTGGCATCCAAAGTTTGTGCTGAAGAATTGGCGTTAGGTCTGAAATACAATAAAAAATTGGTGCCCATCCTCTATCGCAAACCGGAAGTTGGCACCGAGTTGCACGCAACATTGGCCGCCACCAACTGGGTGTACCTGCGCGAAGAAGACGACTATGAAGACACGATCCCCAAGCTGATCGAGAGCATTCATACGGATTTAGGATGGGTTCGGCAACATACCCGCTTGTTGCAACGTGCAACCGAATGGGAGCGCAAGAACCGCGATAACAGCTTTGTCCTCCAGGGTGCAGATCTCGAGGAAGCCGAGCACTGGATGACGGAAGCATCTACCAAGCCGAACCGGGATGTCGTCCCTTTGCAGGCCGAGTATATTGCCGCAAGCCGGAAGGCTGCTACCCAACGACAACGGAATGTGTTGATCGGCATATCCCTGGCGCTTGTGGTCAGCGTTGTGTTGGGTATCTTTGCCTTCATTTCCCGCGGTGAAGCTGTCAGACAAGAGAAAATCGCTAAGGAGAACGAAGCCATCGCGGTTGCAAAAGAAATTGCCCGCGCCACCCAGCAAGCCATTGCCGAGGAACAGAAGGCGATTGCCCAGGAAAACGAAGCGCGTGCGATTCAAAACGAAACGATTGCCAAGGCGCAACGCAGCGCGGCAGAAGCCCGTATCTACCAGGCCCAGGCCGGTGAATTGGACCTCAGCACACTGTTGGCAATTGATTCGTGGGAACGTTTTCCCTCCTTCCTGGCAGAGGATATTTTACGGCGCAATACCAGTCTGATCCCCATCCCGCTGGCACAAATGAAACATGCAGGCAGGATCTGGAACGTCCAGTCAGACACACAGGGCAAGAATTTCATCACTTCCAGTTCGGATAAAACAGCCTGCATGTGGTCGTTCGAAAACGGCAGCCAGCGTTTTTGCATCCAGATGGACAACACCATCACTGAAGCCATTTTCAGCCCGGACAACCAATCGATCTTCACAGGCGACGAAGGCGGGGGGGTGAACATTTGGGATGCGAGCACAGGCGAATTGAAACAAGCGTACGATTTTGAGACGACAATTTGGGACCTGTCCCCCAGCCCTGATGGGAAATGGCTGGTTGTCGGCAGAGATGATAATATCGCTTCGATCATCAGTCTCACCAACCCTGAGCTTGCAATCTATAATATAAAACGTTCCTCCGCAGTATTCGTGGTCACATTCTCGCCGGACAGTGAATGGATTGCGATCGGGGAGGCAAATGGGGAAGTCAGCATCTGGAACGTGGCAAGAAGGTTTTTCCTGAATGGCCCGAAACACAACGACGAAGTGTATGTCGTCAAATTCAGCCCGGATGGCAAATGGGTCGCATCTGGCGGCGCTGACAGCACAGTGCGGGTTGCCTTGGCACTGACCGGGCAGGAAAAGCAAGTGCTTACGCATGGGGATTGGGTGGAAGATATCGCATTCAGCCCGGACGGAAGCTGGTTTGTGGTCGCATCGGACGATAACCGCGTCTGGGTATGGGAAACAGAAACCGGCAGGGAAAAGCAGCGTCTTCGCCATGACCATTTCGTCCAAAAGGTCAGGGTGAGCAACGATGGACGCTGGATCGCCTCGACCGGTTTCGACCGCACCCTGCGTATTTGGGATGCAGCCTCCGGCAGTCAAATGATGCAAATCCCCCTGGATGCCGGGGGGTCGGGATTGGCTTTCAATGCGGATAGCACCCGCATTGCTGTCGGGGACCAAAAAGGCAACCTTGGCCTCTGGGACACTTCCTACCTGCTGACGAGGCTCAACGCAATCGAATTCCCGGAATATGTCCACGAAGCGCTTTTCAGCCGTTCCCATGAGTGGCTGGTAACCAATACGGACGAGCGCCGGGTCTGGCAATTTCCAGCCGACCAGGTCCTCGATATAGGGACGACGAAGCAGGGCACCTCGATCATCAACGCCGAGGTCCTGACATATGACTTGGATATCAGCCAGGATTCGAAATGGATTGTTGCAGCGGAAAGGGAAAAGAATCGGGCAATCCTGTACAACATGGAGACCGGAACCAGTTCGCGCTTGAATCATGGCGCAAAGGTGTTGGGTGTCGCCTTCAGCCCGGATAGTTCACTTGTTGCCATCGCAGGAGAAAACGCCCGGATTTCTATCTGGGAAGTAAGCTCCAGCGAACGACAATTCGATCTCGAGAACCCGGTTTCTGTTCTCTCCACGGCTTTCCAACCAGGAGGCCCAAACCTCGCTGCCGGAATGCAGGGTCGCACCATCATCTGGGATGTGGATAAGCGCGAAAAAGTCACGGAACTCCCCCAAACCGGTGAGATCGATGCGGTTGCCTATAGTAATGATGGCGCCTGGCTCGCTTCCGCCAGTTCCGACGGCACAATTTACGTTTGGAACACCAAAGAAAACTATGCGGCTGCGCCAATGGTCCTGCGCCTGAACGGTCAACCCCTGGCAGTAACGTTCAGCCCGGACAACCGCTGGCTGGCCGCCGGGGGATCCAGCACTTTTGCTTATCTATGGGACCTCACCATTGGTGAAGAGGTCGCGCGCCTCCCGCACAGCGAAGCAGTGACCAGCGTCTCGTTTTCCAACGATGGAAAGTTGTTGGCAACCGTATCCCGCAAGGTCGTGCAATTCTGGGATGTCCCTGCGCTTCCCTTGGTACCCACCTCGCAGCTGATCACCAAGGCCTGTTCCCACCTGAC
>DAOTXM010000535.1:0-4741 GCA_034435215.1 Anaerolineales bacterium | reverse complement strand
GGTGGCAACCTGCCCCGAGTCCCTGACGGGCGGCTATCTTTCTGGACGGTTGAGTTTTCCCGGTCCGGTTGAACGACAGGTTAATGGAAGGGCGCTGGTCATCTATGGAGCGCGGGCGCATAACCTGAAAAACCTGACCGCCCGTCTCCCGTTGGGATTACTCGTGGCCGTGACTGGACCGTCCGGGTCGGGTAAATCCTCGTTGATGTTCGACATCCTCGACCGGGCAGCCCGCCAGCGGTTCAACGGAGCTTCTGATGAACCGGGCGAGCACGATGCCATCACTGGCTGGGAGCATATCGACCGCATCATCACCATCGATCAGAGTGCCATCGGGCGTACGCCGCGTTCGAATGCCGCCACCTATACCGATGCGTTCACTCCGATCCGCGAAGCCTTCGCCGCTTTGCCTGAAGCGTGTCGCGCGAAACTCACACCCCGGCACTTTTCTTTCAACGTACCCGGCGGACGGTGTGAGCGTTGCCAGGGCGCAGGTGTGTTGACTGTTAATATGCATTTCCTGCCCGACGTGGAAGTGCGCTGCCCGGTCTGCCGTGGACGGCGCTTCAAGCGCGAGATCCTGGACGTAAAATATCGCGGCTATGATGTTGCGCAGGTGCTCGATCTGACTATCGAAGAAGCTGCTCCGCTCTTTCAGGCTGTCCCGCATGCGGCTTCCCGCTTGGGTTTGATGGCAGACGTGGGGCTGGGCTATCTGCAACTGGGACAGCCCGCTACGACGCTCTCTGGCGGGGAAGCTCAGCGTGTCAAACTGGCCAAAGAACTCGGGCGACGCGCCTCAGGACATACCCTCTATCTGCTCGATGAACCGACGACTGGTCTGCATCCCCATGATGCCGCCCGTCTGTTGCGCCTGCTCCAACGTCTGGTGGACGCTGGGAATTCAGTGGTGGTCATCGAACATAACCTGGAGTTCATCCGCGCTGCTGACTGGATCATAGATCTGGGGCCTGAGGGCGGCGCCGCCGGCGGGGAAATCGTTGCGGAAGGCACGCCCGAACAGGTATCGAAGATGACGGCTTCGATAACAGGAGCATATCTAGCGGGTCATGGGATGCGAGTCGGGCAGGATACCTGCGCTTTAAAAAAACCACAGCGCTGAGAAATGGGAAAAAAGCCTTGCACGATATTCTGTCGATGCAAGGCTTTTTGATTTGCTCGATGATAGATCAGTTCAGCTGGTTTTTGCCTGGAGCGATTTTTGGTAAGCCTTCCAACCCGGGCACCAGCCTGTATGCCACTTCCACAAGCGGGACATCAGGGATTTTGGATTCTTTTCCGCTTTCAGCCGCATCGGGCAGGTTTCACATTTGTATTCTGCCATTTTCGTCTCCTTGATCGTAATTTGTACTGCGTATCATATCACAATAAAGTGACGAGCCGAACGATCCAGCGGTCGAAGAGTTGATTCGCCAGGCGGCCGATTACACGGGCTCGGGCAGCATGTGGGCCGGGTATGGCGACCATGTCGACGATGACGATGGCAGAGTCTGGGATCGCCTGCAGGCCATCTGGCGCGCCGAACAGGACTATGACCTGACCTATATCAGCACCTGGGTATCCTTTGCGCCGGGGAGCGTACAGCGCATCCGGCTCCCAGCAGAATGCCAATTATTATTTTGTCGAGACTACGATGATCGGTAACGCGTACTTTTCCGAAGCAGTGGAGGTCGCCTGACGCGATTTCGATGAGGCCCTGCCGCACCTGGATGTAGATGAAGATGGCTACGGCTGGACCAAGATCTGGGACGCGCGAGAAAGGCATCCTGCCGTTGCAGTGGCGGTGAACTATTTGGCGTATAATTTAATTATCTACTGCGAGCGAACCGGATGTCTGAAGACAATATACTCAATGTTTTCCTGAATGCTACTGTATTCGTCAGATCGAACTTTCAGGCAGGCGGAAAGGATCAAGAAGTCATGGGGGAGTTGGGGATATAGCGAGATTCAAGGTCTGATATTGCTGTATGGCAGACTTGGAGTACAAGATGGCAGACAAAAAAATATCCAGCGAAACGGCCTCGAGGTTGACCCGCAAAGCGGGCAGGAGCAAGACTGAAAAAATCCAGACCGCTCTCTATCAGATCGCGGATGCAGCCAGCGCGATGACGGACATGCAAGAATTTTATGCAGCACTGCACCGTATCGTGGGTAAGTTAATGTACGCCAAAAGTTTCTACGTAACGTTATACGATACAGATACAGGCGTGCTGAGCTCGCCCTATTTTGCCGATGCAACCGGGGATGTGCCTCCTCCTCCCACCAAGATTGATAAGTCGAACAAGTCGCTCAGGGCATATGTATTGCTCAAGGGTAAGGCGCTCCACGTTTCTGCGGAGGAGATTGAAGAGGGGAAGCGTCGCGGCAAGTTCACACCGATGGGAACACCAGCGGAAGATTGGATTGGCGTGCCTCTCAAAATGGGCGGGCAGATCATTGGGTCGCTGACAATTCAAAGTTATAAAAAAGGCGTACGTTATTCAGAGCAAGATGTTCAATTGCTTGAGTTTGTTGCGCAGCATATTGCCGTCGCGTTGACCCGTGCCCGTGCCATTGACGAGACCCGCCAGCGCAACGCGGAACTTGCCATCATCAATAGCGTGCAGGCTGCACTCGCGGCGCACTTGGATATTCATGGCATTTATGAAGCCGTCGGCGAAAAACTGCGCGAGATATTCGATTATCAAGACGTGGGCATCTACTCTGCCGATTTGAAAACACACGTGATGACAATCGAATACGGCTTCGAGAAGGGTCGGAAGATCGAACGGCTCACCGTGCCGATGAACTCGTTGTACGAATTCATTGTAGCAGCGGACAAATATTTTGTTTTCAACGGCGACTTTCCACAATTTGCCGCACAATTCAAGGATTATCAAGTTATCGCGGGTGAACTTCCAAAATCCGCATTGGCGGTACCCGTCCCCAGAATAAGGGATGCTGATCTGGTGGTTTACCTGGTTATGGAAGATGTGGATGGCAAGAGAGTCTTTTCTGAGTCAGACGTGCGTTTACTCCAAACCCTCGCCAGTAGCATGAGTGTGGCATTGGAGAACGCACGTCTCTTCGATGAGACTCAGCAACGCAATTCCGAACTTGCCATCATCAATAGCGTGCAGGCCGCGCTCGCGGCGCAATTAGATATTCACGGCATTTACGAAGCTGTCGGCGAAAAATTGCAGAAGATTTTCAGTTATCAAGATGTAACGATATACACTAGCGATCCGCAGGCGTGCGTCGTGACAGTCGAATACTCCTACGCGATGGGTCAGAAGGGTGAACGGCGAAGTGTACCGATGAACTCCTTGTACGAATATTTTGTAACTTCCAACAAGACGTTCATTTTCAACGGCGACCTTCCATCATTTCTTGCAAACTTCAGCGATTACTCCAATCCCGAACCTCCCAAATCCCTTTTGGCGGTGCCTGTGCGCCGAAAAAAGGAAACCGACCCGCTGGTGTACCTGACTTTGCAGGATTGGGAAGGCAAAAAGTTCTTTTCCGATTCAGATGTGCGCCTGCTTGAAACCCTCGCCAACAGCATGAGCGTCGCTCTGGAAAACGCGCGGCTGTGGGAACAGGAGAAACTCTTCCGCAAGGCACTTCAGCGTGAACTGGACATCGGGCGCGAAATCCAGCAGGGATTCCTGCCCGAGGCGCTTCCGCGCGTCGAAGGCTGGGATATCGCCGCGTCGTTGATGTCCGCGCGCGAGGTCGCGGGTGACTTCTACGACGCGTTCGAACTGCCCGACGGGACGCTCGGTCTCGTCATCGCGGACGTTTGTGACAAGGGCGTAGGCGCAGCTTTGTTCATGACCTTGTTCCGCAGTCTCATCCGCGCCGCCGCGAATTTGGATTATTTCGAGCAAACCGAGAAAGCCAGTGCGTCTCTTTCCTCCACAGAACGACTCCAGCGCGCCATCTCCTTGACGAACAACTACATTGCCGAGACTCATGGCGACAGCGGCATGTTCGCCACGCTTTTCTTCGGCATCCTCGACCCGCGCGGTGGAAGATTAGCTTACATCAACGGTGGACACGAACCACCGCTCATTATGAAATCGGGGCTTGTGCGCGAGACACTCCATAAGACGGGTCCCGCCGTAGGCGCGATCCCAAGTGGTCATTTTGAGGTAGTGGAAACGCACCTTCTCGAAGGCGAAATGTTTTTTGCCTTTACAGACGGCGTGCCGGATTGTAAAGATCCGCATGGCGAGTTCTTTGGCCGCGAACGATTGCTCGATATTCTTCTTCGAAGTAGCGTATCCGCACACGAATTGGTTGATACCATTGGATCGGGATTGCGTCGTTACATCGCCAGCGCAAACCAGTTCGATGATATTACTTTACTGGCAGTGAAGCGCTTGGGAACTTAAGGTGACTGTCATCTTGTAGATAACAGTCACCTGTTTTAGCGTATAATCTTAATTGTCGTGCTGGTAGTTCTTCCCGTGGTTTTCGTGTTTTGGTCTTCCCCAAATAAAGGATATCTCCTCGGTCCCTCCCCCAAGGATTTGATGTGACAGTCACCTTCGCATTAAGCATGATTGCTTATTGCTGATGTTGTGCAGGAATATTTGGATAGTTTGTCGAGTCTCGTAAAGTTGTATCCACCGAACTTTAACAAAGTCTTATAAAGTCGTATCAGGGTAAGGCAAGGGGAGCGCCAGTTGGTAGGCTGTGAAACTTGGTAAGGTCAAGGAACTGCCCATCAGTGCAG
>DAOTXM010000534.1:0-8994 GCA_034435215.1 Anaerolineales bacterium | reverse complement strand
TGCAGCGACATGGAATGCGGGTTTGAAATGGATGCGCGTGATCATGGATTCATCCGGACGGTGGCAACATGTGGACTGGGAGAGGGAAGAATATGTCATTGACCCGGAGGAAGAACAGGTCATCGACGAACTTTTGGGCAATGGCGTCAGGATTATGCTGGTGCTCGATGTTTGGGAAACAGGTCAAAGGGTCGTGTATTACAAGTCCGAGGAGGATATAAAGCTCTACATGAACTGGGTACGGTCCATGGCCCGCCACTTCAAAGGCCGGATCGAATACTACGAAATCTTGAACGAACCTGATCTGAGCTTCGAAAAACCTTCAGGGATGCCCGTGGTTGCTTACGTGAATCTTGTCAAGAGGGTGGTCCCTGTCATTCGAGAGGAAGATCCAGATGCGAAGATTGTGGTGGGAGCCGTCCCGGACACAAGGTTCGATGCCGCTCGCGATTGGATGTGGGGCCTCCTTCGCTCTGAAGTCATGCCGCTCGTGGACGGGATTTCCTGGCACGGCATGTATGGAGCCGCGCCTTCGGATGATTTGCGAGGCGTGCGTGATCCTGAATCGCCCCAGATGTCGAATTATTGGGAGAACTATCCGGCTCTTGTGGAAGAGATCAAACGAGTTGCAATTTCCCATGGCTTCCAGGGTGAATTCCTGGTCGAGGAAATGCTATGGCGGACTCCAGCCTATTCGCCGCACGAGTCGGAACCGTATGGATTCACCGATGTAACTGGGGCAAAATATTATGCGCGCGCCATGATCACCCACCTCGGTCTCGACGTGACCACTGGGTTGGCAGTTGTGCCCGAGGGTGTCAGACCGCGATCACATGCGGTAATTCGAGCCTTGTCAACCATCATGGCTGGTGCGGAGGTCATAGATTTGCCTATCCGGATCGAGAGCGCAGCAATCAATATCAAGTATTATGCATTCTCCCTGCCGCATGGCGAGGCTCTGGTGGCAATATGGACGGATGGCGCAGCAGTCGAAGATGATCCAGGCGAGAGAGCCACCCTCACTTTCCCAACCCTCTCACCGCAAAAAGTGATCGGGGTGGATGTTCTGCACGGCTTCGAACAAGAACTGGTTGCCAGCAATGAAAATGGCGATCTGGTCATCCGTGGTCTCATGATAAAAGACTATCCGACTATCATTCGACTGTCAAGATATAATACCCACGGTTGAAAATTGCGCATCCTTGCTCGAAAAAACGCAATTTTCAACCGCCCCGGGTATAGTTCGCCGCCGAACAAAGCGTTTGCAGATTTTCACATCGCAGGAAATATCAACGATGACATCTACATTCCGAAGAACCATCCTCATCATTGGAGCATTGATCGCGCAAACCATGAGCGCGTGTGCAGCGCGTATACCGGCGAAAACCCAGAAACGGCCCAACCTGCCATCCGTCCGGGTAACTCTTCCCAATACAGAGGTCAGGCAACTCAAGTCCACCGCTACCAACCGCGACTATGATATTTACATCCGCCTCCCAGATGAGTACGCGCCCGAGAAGGGGAAGGAATATCCTGTCGTCTACTCCCTGGATGGGCAGTGGGACTTCAAAATGCTCGACTCCATCTACGGCGGACTTCACTACGATGGTTTCGTACCCGAGATGATCATCGTTGGCATCACCTATTCCGGCGACAACCCGGACTATGACGTCTTGCGATCCCTGGACTATACCCCAGTGCAGGATATGCGCTTCAAAAATTCCGGCGAGGGGCCCCGGTTCTATGCTTTTCTCAAAGAACAATTGCTGCCCTATGTCGAGTCCAACTATCCAGTGGATGCCTCGCAACGCGTGTTGATGGGCAGCTCGTTCGGTGGCACCTTTACATTGTACGCTATGTTCAGTGAACCTACGCTCTTCCATGGATATATCGCTGGTAGTCCTGTTGTGACGTATGGCAACAGGTTCGCATTCGAACAGGAAGCTGTCTATGCCAGCAGCCATAAGGATCTGCCAGTGCGGCTGTACTTGTGCGTCGGTGAACTGGAGGAACTGGCTGGACCGGTGCAAGAGTTCATGCGGGTTCTTGGTGAACGAAACTATCCAGGTCTCGAAATGGAGACGCGCATCATAGAAGGAGAGGGACACGCGAGCAACAAACCAGAATCCTACAATCGCGGGCTGCGATTCGTTTTTCAGGAGAAATGAAACATTAAACTACTTTTGGCTAAATAGTAAGACCAGAGGAATTTACTCCATGAAGAAAATAACCCAATTATCCAGGCGGGACTTTCTCAAACTCTGTGGCACTACATCATTTAGCATGGTTTTTTCCGGATGTGGTAGGGTGTTGACGCCTGCACCTACAGACCTCCCTGTCCCGACACAAATCCCGACAAAAATACCAACCTCTGCGCCAAAGTGCCTCGACCCGATGAGCCTTTCTTCGATGCCTCGTGTAAGGGGCGAGCGTTATGAGGCGCAGGTACCTGATACCCTGGATTTGCAAGAACGCGCCAGGCTGGCACTCAGCGCGATGACAGCCTGCACGGATCCGCAGGACAACAACGCCCCGTATGATAATTTCGCCCTTTGGCGGAATCCGCCGGTCATGTTCAGTAAAACCATGTTCAACGGCAAATACATGGAGGCGACGGCCCTATTGCGCTACCTGACAGGCAGCGATCTGAATCAACATGTCGACCAGACCTGGCGAAAGCTTTTCCTCGAGACCATCGTCAATGGGGAGTATCCCTGGTGGGGCATCGACGGTGGTCGACTTCTGGCCTGGCTTGGCATTAATTATCGCATTGAAAAGGACCCATGCTGGCTCGCCTTGGGCAGAGGAGCAGTCAAACGTCTCTCCCAGAGGATGGTATTCCAGGATGATTACTGCTACTATCCGAACGAACAGGGCGGCATGCCAACCGGCTGGGAAGCCACCTGGGGCGGGTGGGTGCTTCAGGGCATGACACAACTTTTTGTAGATACCGATATTCCAGAAGCATTGGAACTGGCAGGTAAACTGGCGCGTTACTTGAAAGAGCATGCGCAGGTGTTCGACAAAGATGCGCACTTCCTGGCGCGGCATCCGTCAGACAACGGGCCTGCCCTGCATTTTCATCATAACGGGAACGCCCTGGAAGGGATCTCGGCCTACGCGTTAGCCACAGGCGATGCGGAGTTCGCCTCCTTCGCCAAGAGCGGCTACGAATGGGCACGCTCCCTGGGTTCGCCGCTGGTTGGGTTTTTCCCTGAATATATCGATGATTGGCCCGACGACCGTCCCTATGTGGACTGCGAGACTTGTTCCACAGCTGATATGATCCAAATGGGATTAACCTTGAGCGAGGCCGGGCAGGGTGATTACTGGGACGATGTCGACCGTTATGTGCGTAACCAGTTCGCCCAGATGCAATTATTGGACAATAAGTGGATCGATCAGATGGTTGCGACACTGCCACCCACTCCCCCGGCAGCCAATGAAGATAGCGAGCGCGTTTCAGAGAGAATGATCGGCTCGTTTGCCAGTTGGGCCAGCGCCAATGACTGGTATATCCAGGGGCAACCAGGTACTACGTTTTGTTGCATCGGCAATGGAGGCCGCGCTCTGTATCACGTATGGGCAAAGATGATCGGGTTCGAGAACGCCACCCTTCGCGTTCACCTCCTGCTCAATCGCGCCTCACCCTGGGCAGATATTCACAGTTACCTGCCCTATCAAGGCCAAGTAGATGTGATCACGAAGACCACTTGTAATCTGGAAGTGCGCATCCCGGAATGGGTAAAGCCGGCCGAGGTGTCTGCCCTGGTGAACGGAACAGGACGAGAACTTTCCTTTCTAGGGCGGTATGCGCAAACAGGATATGTCGAAGCGGGCAACACGGTTAGCTTTACCTTCCCCATCTCGGAACGCAATATAGAAACTGCGATAGGGAATGTTCCTTATACCCTCATCATCAAAGGCAATGAGGTGGTTTCGATCGAACCTCCCGGAACATGGAATCCGTTCTACCAACGGGCGCATTATCGCGAGGACCAGGTCCGCTGGGTAACCCGTGAGCGGTTCGTACCAGAGTTGACCCCGCTGGTCTCATGACCTTCAAGCAGGCTGTCCACTCCAACATCCAACCAGCAGGGGATAATAAATTTCAATGGCAAAGGGCAGTGGTTGAGCGGGACTATGGTCTGGTCTCGATTCTCCCAGCAATAATATCGGTCTCGATCCGTTCCAGGTCGGTTTTTACGCTGGCAGAAATCAGCGCATTGGATTGATGGAAAGGTGAAATGCCTACCTCGCCTGTTTCCAAGGTGCCCACATGGATGCCTCCGCTGAACGTGCCCTGCGCAACAGATCTGGCGGCCTGCACCACACTGACATCGAAGCGCTTCTCGATGCTGGTCAAGACAATATCCGAGAATTCAGGCATCGTCACAGACCAATCATTGTCCACGCCGACAATCCACGCATTTCCGTGCTCCTGGATTTCCGCCCCCGCACCCCAACCTACACTCTTACCTGCCACGGGCAGGATAATATCCGCACCTCTATCCAAAAATAGTTGCGCCATCCGCCTGCCTTCCGTCGAACAACAGAAACTGCCGATAAACAAACCCTGGTGCGCCTGCGCATCCCAGCCGAGCACTTCCACGCTTGTCCCATGTTTCTGGTTGTAGTAATCAACACCGAGGGCAAAACCATCCATAAAATCTGTGACTTGCGGAATGTCGACCCCGCCGAAGACCCCCACCTTGCCGGTCCTGGTGACTGATGCAGCTATATAACCGGCCAGGAAGGCAGCCTGGTCGGTAGCATAAACCTGGTTCCAGATATTTTCCAAGGGCGGGTCGTACATGAAGTCCATCATCATGAATTTTTCATCCGGGTTGGCTTCTGCCGCGCTGCGTGTTGCCTCATAGAGAGAAACTGGCGCGACAATCAACTTACAATCTGCATCCACGAAGGCGAGCATGTTGCTTGCGAAATCGGATGTGGAAGCTGATTGAAGGGCAGTCGCCTCCCAGTCGAACAAACTGGCGGCGTCCTGTATGCCTTTGTACAGCAATGAATTGAAATAATTGTCATACAGGCCGCCAGCGCCGGCAATTTGGCAGATCCTCCCCTTAGTAGCGGGAGGGAATGAAGTGGCTACCGGAGCTGAAATCGGAGGCGCGCACGAATTGGAAATGTGGTGCAAATATTTCTGGCATTCCTCGCTGGTCAGGGAACGGGTCACACGTGTGCGTGCCAATGCCACCAGATCATCCATGTTCAGGAGATACAACCGCAGGCCGCCATCGCCGCCTGTGGCAAGACGCTTTCCATCCGGGCTGAAAACAATGCTGTTGAGACCCGCGCCATCGCCAAGAAAGGTGAGCAGTTCCTGGCCGCTCTTGGCGTCCCACAGTTTTGCGGTGCCGTCCCGGCTGGCAGTGGCGATACGCTCTCCATCCGGGCTGAAGGCAACCGCCATGACGGCGTTCGTGTGTCCGGCCAGTGTGAACATTTCTGTGCCTGTGCTGGCATCCCAGACCTTCGCCGTCCCATCCAGGCTGGCGGTGGCGAGGCGTTTCCCATCCATGCTGAACGCAACCGATATGACCGAGTCGGCGTGCCCACGCAAGGTGAGTAGTTCTTTCCCTGTGGCAAAATCCCATATTTTAGCTGTACCATTGTGGACGCCGGTTGCAAGCCTTGTACCGTCCGGACTGAAGGCGAGAGACTTCACCTCTGCAGGGAGTTCCAGAGTGAATGATAATGGGATGGTTCCTGCTTTATTGATTGCGTTCGTCGAAATATCCCAAACCTTGACCTTATAGTCGTCACTGGCGGAGACAAGACGTGTCCCCGTGGAATCAAAAGCCAGGGCATTGACCAAACCCGTATGCGCTGGCCAACTGTAGAGTTCCGCGCCGGAAGCCGTATCCCAAATTTCCATATGCAGGTCATCACCTGCCGTGACGAGCATTTTCCCATCGGGACTGAAAGCAAGGGCATTTACCTGATTGTCTGGATTTGCCAGGGATCGAAGCTGCTTCCCTGTAATGGCATCCCAGATGATCGTTTTCCCCTCCCCGCCCCCCGCCAACCGCGCCCCACACTGCTGCGTTGTTGCCCCAGGTTGGCTGGTACACTCCGGACTGAAAGCAATCTGGGCCATCGCGCCCTCGGGCAGGGAGAACAACTCGCGACCTGGCATGAGGTCCCAGATTTTTACCGTGCCGTCGTCGCTGCCGGTGGCGAGACTGATCCCATTGGGGTTGAAGGCGAGGCCAAAGACCGCGCCCGTATGACCGGAAAGCGTGAATAATTCCTTACCAGTTGTGGCATCCCACACCTTGACTTTGCGATCCAGGCTGCCCGTTGCAAGGCGCGTTCCGTCCGGGCTGAATGCAACCGCGTAGATGGTATTCACGTGCCCGGTCAGGGTAATGAGCTTTTCGCCGGTTTGTGCGTCCCAGATGATTGCTTCATTCTCACTGACGGTGGCAATGCGGTCCCCTTTCGGACTGTAGGCAGCCGTCCAGACCCAGGAGGGGTGATCCGACAGGTTGAGCAATTGCTGCCCCGTGGCCGCGTTCCAGACACGCGCCGTGCCGTCGTCGCTGGTGGTGAGCAGACGACGCCCATCCGGGCTGAAGAAGACATAAGACACATAATCGGTGTGACCGGGAAAATTGACCAATTCCCTCCCAGTTGCAAGATCCCATATGCGCGGAAGATTAACAGGAGTGAGCGTTGCCAGGCGGGAGCCGTCCGGGTTGAAAGCCACATTCGCACCCGCATCGATCTTACCAGCCAGCGGAATCTCCTTCCCCGTCGTCGCATCCCAGAATTTGACCGTTCCATCGGCAAGGACGGTAGCCAGTTCTTTGCCATCCAGTCGATAAGCAACGCCATGGCCAGCTACGGAGAACAACAATTTGCCCGTAGCTGTATCCCAAACCTTTACCTCCTCATCCGCGCTGGCGGTGGCGAGTCGACTGCCATCCGGACTGTACGCTACGTCGATCCCTGCCCCCGGCTCATGGGCGGGGATGGTCAGTTGCACGCGCGAGGACAGGATGGATTGGTGTAAAGCGTTCTCGGCTTCCAGGGTATTGGCTGTCGAGACGGCTTCCAACGCCAGCAAGATGCTGCGCTCCGGGTCGATATCCAGGTTGCTGATGGAGGCCGCAGCCAGCTCACGCGAGTTCGCCAGGCGACCGGCTTCCCGCGCCTGCCAGCCCAGGAACCCGGCGATGAGCGCCATGACGAACGCTGCGATGAACGCGCCCGCCAGGTAGACAGACCGTTTCCGCAATTGTCCAGCAGCGCACGCCTGCTCCTCGGCGCGTTTTTGTTCCGCCTCAGCCAGTTTGCGCGCTGCTTCCAGTTCACGCTGGCGTTGCGCTTCTTTCTCGGTTGCCTCCCGCTCCGCCAGTTCCTGTGAGGCTGCCAGGAATTCGCGCTCCAGCGCGTTCATCTCGTCCTGATGGCTGAAAGCCCATTCACGCGCCTGCGCCAGACGTGCGCCACGATACAACACGTCCGGTTCGTGGTTTCGGGAAAGCCAATCCTGTGCCGCCTCGGTCAGATGCCGGTGCAGGCGCAGACCTTCCCGGTTGTCCTCCAGCCAACCGCGCAAGGTCGGCCACTCACGGATCAAAGCCTCATGCGCAACCTCCGCAGCGTTCTCACTGGTGATGATCAGGCGTGCGTCGGCCAGTGCTTTCAAGACGTTTTGTGTGGTGAGGGCTTCCTCCGGTTTCAGGATCAACTCGTTGAACGTTGCCCGGCGGCGTGTGTCACCGGTTGCGGTTTCGTCCCCCAGCTCCGTCAGACGCAGGAAAATACGGCGGGCGATAGCCTTTTGTTCGGCTGTGAACTGATCGACGAACACCGCTTCGGCCGTCTCGGCGATTGCACCGCGCACGCCACCGGAGGAGGTGTAACCGCTCAACGTCATCGTGCGACCGCGCCGTCTCTGCCAGGTTTCCAGCAACGCATGGGAGAGCAACGGCAAGGCGCCTGGTTCATGGCCAACATCGTGCAACAACAAATCCACCAGCCCCGTCTCGATCTCCCAGCGGCCACGGCGGGCAGGCTCCTCGATGGCGCGCCGCAATTCCTCGTCGGTCATCGCGCCGATGTATTCCTGCTGGCGCGCTAACGCTTCACGCAATTGGATGTACCCTGCGCAGTGGGCGTAGAAATCGGCACGCAGGGTGATGGCAACAATAATAGGACCATTCGCTTCAGATGCCGCCATGAGCAGGTTGTCGATAAACGCGGTTTTCTCCTGCTCCGAACGACACAGGGAAAACAGCTCTTCGAACTGGTCTATCACCAGCAAGAGCCACGACCCGTTCAGGGACTTCATCTCACGTCTGGCAAACAGGTGCAGGCTGCGCGGGTCGCGTGCAAAATCGTCCATCAAGCTGGCCGCTTCAGCAACCGAACTGCTCTCTTGCGTGAGACTCATCGCAAGGCTTTCCAATGGCCGCGCAGTGGGCGTCAAAACATGAATATTCCAATCTGCCGAGGCCTTATCCCAACGCAGGGACGGCACCAGGCCCGCGCGCACGAGCGACGACTTGCCGCTACCCGAAGCGCCCACCACGGCCAGGAAACGCACCTCCTCCGGGAGCAAGCCCGAAGTCAGGGAAAGGACGCGCTCCACCAGTTTGGCGGTCAAGGCTTCCCGTCCCACGAACAGGTCAGCATCGGCTTCGTCGAAGTAATTCAATCCCTTGTACGGGCAAAGGCCAAGAACCGGCGCGTCTTCACGCCGCACATTGGCAGCCAGGTCCAACAGCCGCGCAACCGCTTTGGGCTCCTCTTCCAGAGCCAGGGCCGGGACGAAGCGCGCTTCGATCGTGGGAAGGTCGGGCAGGCGCAGGTTCTGCTCCAGACGGCTGATCTGGGCATCGCTATAGCCGACAGCCGTCGCCAATTCCATTTGCGTAATACCAGCCCGCCGCCTTAGAAAGCGAAGTAAATCACCAAAGGTGGTGAATTTTTCGAGCGTGCAAACAGGAACAGAAGAAGACA
>DAOTXM010000533.1:0-2116 GCA_034435215.1 Anaerolineales bacterium | reverse complement strand
AACCAGCCACAGCGGGGCCGTCCCGACCAGTAAAGCTGCAATACCGGAGGCAATCCGCTGTTCGGCAAAGGATAGGATGCCATTACCGCCAAGCAGCAACAGAATGCCGACGATGGCTGTCGAGCGCCATTGGCGCGGCGTGGGCATGGCCTCCCCGGCTGCACGCTGCCAGATCAACAGAATCGCACCCGAGACCAGGAAGCGCATCCCGGCCGACATGAACGGCGGGATGGTTTCGACTGCGAATCTAATCGCCAGATACGTCGAACCCCACACGATATAAAGTGCCAGTAAAGCGATCCAAATTTTCGTTTTCATTTTTACCTTTTATTGCTGGTCGAGTAGCCAGGAATGGGCGTATCGAGACCAGCAATTGGAAGTGTGGTTTCGATATGGCGGGCGAATACCGCCTACTCAACCACCATATTTTCAACTCGTGCCGCTTCCCACCCCAGCAGCGCCTTCTTGCGGACAGTCCCATAGCGGTAATTCCCGAACTCGCCCAGCTTGCGGATCACCCGGTGGCAGGGGATCAACACCGCGACAGGGTTGCGCCCCAGCGCTGTTCCTACCGCCCGGCTTGCACCCGGACGCCCAGCCTGTGCAGCGAGACCTTCATAGCTGGTCACAGCCCCGGGCGGGATGCGTAAAAGCGCCTCCCACACCTTGAGCTGAAAATTCGTCCCGCGCAGGTGCAGGCGCAGGGGCGTATTGCCGCGCTTTGTCAGGTCGAAGATGGGTTCGACCAGGGGAGCAGTGACTCTATGGTCTTCGATCATCTTCGCCTGTTGCCAGTCTGCAACCAGGGCGTCAATGGCCTTGCCTTCGCTGCCCTGCACAAAGCCGAGATGGCAGATGCCGCGCTCGGTGACGCCGATCAGCGCCTTGCCGAAGGGCGTGTCGTGTAATCCATAACGGATTGTAAGCCCCGCGCCGCCGGACTTATACTCGCCCGGCGTGACCGCCTCAGTCGTGACGAACAGATCGTGCAGGCGGCCCAGGCTGGAGAGCCCGACTCCGTATGTCGTATCCAGCAAATTCTCGGACTGTGCCAGCAATTCCTTCGCGCCTTCCTTGGTCAGGAATTGCAGGAAGCGCTTGGGGCTGATGCCCGCCCAGCGGCTGAAAATCCGCTGGAAGTGGTATTCACTCAGTCCGACCGCGCTGGCGATCTCGCTCAACTCGGGCTGGGAGTGGGCGTGCTTTTCAAGGTACTGGATTGCCTGCTCGATGCGCCGGTAATCTTCGGACAATTGGTGGAAATCAGTGACAAGGGTGTTCATGGGTTCTCCTTTGGGAATTGACCACAGATAAACATGGATGGACACTGATTGTGAGATAGACAAGATGCCCATCTGTTTCCCTGTGTTTATCTGTGTTCATCTGTGGTTCCCATTCTACAAATCTCTGTCACCAAAACACACCCGATTCTTGCTCATTTTGGTGCTGAGCGGAGCGAGCCGGCAGGCGAGCGCAGTCGAAGCGCCCTTCCCCTTGCAGGGACGATGCAACTACCGCCTCGTTTCGCTCGGCGTCTGCTCAAGGCCATTCTCACGACTGCCCCACCACCTCATAATGCACCACTCTCGGCTCGAACTCCAGCAAGAAGTCCTGATCTTCCGGATAATACTTCGCCACCTCCACGTCTTCGCCTACAAAGCCTTTGATAGCTTCCAGGCTCTCCCAGAAGGTCAGCGTGATGAAGTGCGTAACGTCGCCTTCGCGCCGCTCCAGCACATGCACGCTGAGATTGCCCTTTACCGACTGGTAATCCGGGATGGCGCGCCCATTGGTAAACTCCCGGTACGCATCCGCTTTCGAGGTTGGTACTCGTCCATGCCACATTCTAACAATCATTCTTCCTCCTCGAATTATTCGCGTTGAGCGGAGCGAGCCGGCAGGCGAACGCAGTCGGAGCGCCCTTCCCCTTGCAGGGACGATGCGACTACCGTCTCGTTTCACTCGGCGTCCGCTCAGGGCCAATTAAACCAAATACACCAACAAATCACTCCGCCCGCGCAGCTCGCCGACCGACGACATGCCGAGCGTCTTCAAAATCCCGGCCAACTGCCAGAGATACGAAGTATACAGATTCACGATCCGCTGGGCTGCTTCG
>DAOTXM010000532.1:0-7751 GCA_034435215.1 Anaerolineales bacterium | reverse complement strand
GGTTCTATGAGGTCATCTCCGCGAATTGAGGCTGGAAATGTTAGCACAACGCTCTTTTCTCACCCAGCGCTTGAAAGAAAAACGGGAGGTGCTGGAATCATTGGTTGCAGAGGCGCCCCCTGCTAAAGAAATTCATGCCGGGTGGACAATCAAGGAATTTCTGGCCCATCTTTCAGGTTGGGACGAAGTAATTATCGAAGCGTTGCAGGCCCATGCCAGGGGAGAACCGGTGGACATGACAGTTGGCGGGATCAATGCTTACAACGCCAAAGCGGTGCATGCGCGTGCGTCTCTCAGCCTCGACCAGGTAATCGACGAATGGCAGGCTACCCGTGGACGCGTAATGAAAACTCTTAAAGATTTGCCGGATGAAAAATACAATCAACAGTTTGTCTTTCCATGGGGGGAAACAGGTACGGTCGCCTATTTCATTGATATCTTTGTCGAACACGAAGAGTATCATGCAAACCATCTCGCAAAATGGTTGGAAAACCCCGCCGAGATCATTGGTGAACATTAGATGAACAGCGCCCCAGGTACCGGGGCGCTGTCGTTTAGTCCGGGACTTCTTCGAAGAACTGGGTCATACGCCAAACTATACTGGATTCCGGTCCTTGCAACAAGCTTGCACTACAGCTTTTGTGAAAATTGTTCTAACAGGGCTGTAATGTTTTCGCCGAGCGCGGCATTGTTATACCCGCCTTCCATGACGATCAGGGTCGGGAGTCCCAAAGCAGAGACGCGTTTGCCGATCTCCTTAATGCCCTCGCGTGTGACCTGAAACGTTCCCAGCGGGTCGCCAGCGTACAGATCCATGCCTGCGGAAACGACCAGATAAGCGGGCGCAAACGACCAGATCAATCCGAGCGCTTCGTCCAGCGTGGACAGATAACGGGCATCATCCGTCCCGGTGGGGAGGGGGAAATTGCGGTGCCACCCGGACCCTGCGCCTGTCCCCGTTTCATCGGCGTAGCCGCAAAAGGCGGGATATTCCACATCCGGGTCGGCGTGGATCGAGATGGTCAGCATATCGCCGCGCGCGTAGAAAATGTCCTGAGTGCCGTTCCCGGCGTGGTAATCGACATCCAGGATCGCAACCTTTCCAATTGCGGATAGCCACTGCGCGGCGATGGCGGCGTTGTTGAGATAACAGTATCCGCCACAGAAGGATTTTCCCGCGTGGTGTCCCGGCGGGCGGCACAGGGCAAAGGCTGACCTCTCGCCTCCTGCCAGGGCCTTTGCGCCGCTCAAGGCGCAGCAGGCGGAACCGAGCGCGGCCTGGTACGTCCCCTCCATGATGGGAGCTGACAGGTCGAACATGTGGTATCCCGCCCGGCCCAGGACCGATTTCGGTCTGTGCGAGCAGCCCCGGGGTGGGAACGTGGCGGGCAGCAAAGTCGTCTTTTCGTAGTCGGTTTTGACCTGAGTCCATTCATCGTAGGCCGTGCGCAGGAAATCCACATACTCCGCATCGTGGACAGCCAGGATCGGGTCGAGACCGAAGTCTTCCGGTTCGAGCATCTCGATCCAAGCTTGTGCCTGCAACACAGACAGAATGCGCTCCATGCGCTCCGGGCTTTCGAGATAGGGCGTGCGCTGGCCACCATCGAACAGCTCAAAGGGTGGGTTGTGGAGGGCATGGGTGTTAGAATAATATACCTGCATGGCGTCTTTCTGATCAGGTAAGACAATTTTACCCGCATTCATCTGGAAAGTACTGGAGGATACTATGGACACTTTTGAAGCGTTACACACCCGCCAATCTGTCGGCAAAGTAAAATCCGATCCCGTGCCGCGTGCTGTGATCGAGAAGCTCTTATCCGCCGCGGTGCAAGCGCCAAACCATTACAAGGTGCGACCGTGGCGTTTCGTCGTGTTGACGGGCGCGGCCCGGCAAAGGCTGGGCGAGGTAATGGTAGCCTCGTTGAGAGCCGAACATCCCGATTACCCACTCGAAGCCCTGGAAAAGGAAATGGCGAAGCCACTGCGCGCACCGGTCGTGATCGCAGTGGGCGTGGACAAGCCCTTGGAGGCCAAAGTGGTCGAAGTGGAGAATATATGCGCCAGCGCCGCGGCGGTCGAAAACCTGCTGCTGGCCGCCCACGCCGAGGGGCTGGGAGCCATGTGGCGCACTGGCAGCCCGGCCAGCGATCCGAACGTGAAACAATTCCTGGGCTTCGCAGCAGGCCAGCACCTGATTGGGTTCATCTACATTGGCTATCCGGAGTTCAAGCCTGAGACGAAGGAACGACCTTCCTTTACAGACCGGACTGTTTGGATGGAGTAAAAAAACTGCCCTCAGGTATTTGCCCGAGGACAGAATTTACATCCAAACTTGGCGATTTACTACGGTGGAGAAATGTTATATCTCTTGATTACATCCTGAAACTGCGTGCCAGATGAAAAATAGGCATGCGCGATGAAGTAAGATGCATCTAACAGTTCACCGTTGCTGTTGAATTGAATGTAGCCGGTAATGCCTGAGAAACCCATGTTACGAATAGCTTGTGCTACTTCATACCGGCTTGGGATTTGATTGTTTTTTTCCCTGACGGCTTTTTCAATTGCCTGGATACAAATCGACATGGCATCATATGTTTGAACTGCAAAAGGCTGAGGAGAGCTACCATAGTAAGCCTGGAATTCTTCCATGAAAGTGGCGGCACCTTCATAGAAATATGCTGGCCCGGCAGCGGTTGAGAAATATATTCCATCGTAAAAAGTATCACCTGTGGTTCCGATTATGTCAGGCGCATTGATCATATCGGGTCCCATTAGGGGACCATCGTATCCCATGCTCTGCATGTAGATGAAAAAATCGCGGGCAAAGGAAGGATTACCGACACCATAAACCAGATCGACCGGCGGACCAGCGGGATCATAGATATATGCTATATTTGATACATCCAGTACTTTCATCCCATAAGCTTGGGCTTCCTGAATGAAAGCATCTGCAATTCTGTGTGAATACTCGTTATCCTCGCTGCTCAGTACTATGTTATACATGCCCTCTTCTGCTGCATAGCGAGCACTGGCTATTCCTTGGATGTCATCTCTACCTATCACACGATTAACCTCGAAATAGCCTCGCTCCATAGCCGTTGGATTCGTTGCTGCGGGTGAAATAAAAGCCAGTCCACCTTCATGATAGAAGTCCGATGCGGCCAAAAACACGTTCGAATTCAGATGGCCGACGCCGCAAAGTACAGTTGGGTCGGAGATGATTTGAGAGGCTGTGGATCGACCGGTATCAACATTTCCCCCATCATCGTAAACGACCAGCTCAACTTGGAACCCGAGATTTTCAATTGATCTCCGCGTCTCGCTGAAGGCCAAGTCAGCAGCACGTTGGATATCTATCCCTAAGTCGACAAGACTCCCGCTAAGCGGGCTCTGTACTGCAATTCTAATCATTTTCGGTTGGCTCGGTTCATTTCCATTGGAACTATCAGGTGTTGGAGAAGCATAAGGTGCGGGAGTTGGAGGAGCATAAGGTGGTGGAACGGGTTCTCCTGTGCTCATTCGTAGCTCCATCAATTTGTTGACCGGATTATCCGCAACACTTACCTCTCGATCCAGATCGTCCCAATTAAACCGCAATATATATTGAAGGGTTTCGCCATCGGCGCTAATGTCTATGCCTTCCCCTTCTGGGATTTCTGTTTCGGAGCCACCGTCATAAGACCAGGATACGCTCCCCTCGAAATTCCCAATTGAAACATAGCCAGTGTCGGCATCGTAAGCGATCAGGGCTCTCGTGGACAGTATCTTTGTATTTATCTTACCAACACTGAAATCATATGAGCCTTCGGATTGCGTGTCAATTGCTATCAAGCCATAGCTGAGTTTCGCGCAAACCCAGAAAGGGAAGTCTGGATTGGTACCGACTTTCTCGGTACGAACGCTTTTGGTTTGGGTATCGTTGTATAAGGTTACCCACCCCAATTCTGTTGACCCACTAAAAAATTCCACGAGAGCTTTTCCACCTTCCGTAACTTTGATAGATTCGTTATTGTATAGGTCTGATGTTGTCTGAACATCCTGCAAATTGTCCTGAGGGCCTACCTGTACTCGATCCTGTTTTCGCTCTACAGTTGCGACTTTTTCATTTTTTGTGCAGCAATTACAGCAGCTTTGAACAATAAGAAGGACAAAGAGTGCTGACAAAACGCGCGGAATATTCATTGGTCACCTCCTGAAATGAACCTTTGACGATTCCAGAGAATTAAGATTCCGATAGCCGCAATAAAGATTAAGCTACCTGAAAGTTTTAGAAAAGCGTGCGTTCCTGCAAGAGCATGACCGATCCAATCTACACAGAGTAGGATGAAACTACTCAAAATAGAGACATACAGCACGATCGACCAGGACTTCAATCTGCTGCCGATACTCAAGGCCAGCCCTACCCCTGTTGCGCCTCCCCAAATTCCGCCCTCAATAAAGGACACTACTAAGGGAAAGATAGCACCCTCACCACTCCTGTTGATACCCGTATACAGGGCGAGAACCATACCCATCGCAAAGCTGCATCCCAGACTTGCAAACAGAATCCGTTTCAAGCCTTTACCTCCGTGATAAGAAGCAAATGCCACATCCATCGATAATGTTGAGATTAAACCGGCCACGCCGCCGATTGTGGCTGTCAAAAAGATGAAGAAAAACAAGAAATCAAATCCCAAATTTATTAACCAGTCAAGGTTTTGTAAAACGAAAGCAAATATGCCAAAACCGGCAAATCCAATGGCGCCTCCAAACAATCCACGGATTGCTGAATTGCGTATTTGCTCGATTTGCCTGCTATATTCCTGCCGCGCCTGTTCGAAGGCAGCTTGCTCGGTTTGCCATTGCTGGATTTTTGGAAGCAGGTTAGCGCTGGATAGTCTGTAATTTTCATCCTCAATATTGACTAAATGTTTCTTCTTAAGATTTTCTACTACCCTCAAGGTAACCGATCTTTCAACTATGAAAGTTTTCATATGGTCTACAAGTTTATCTGTATTCATGCCCCGATCACGTGGTTCCGCCAGCGTTGACAAGACCAGCCAGGCAGGTTTACGTTCCGCTGGTGGGAGTTCGTTGATGGCCTGTTCTAGGTAACTTTGCAGGATCCCATCCACACGACCGCGCGCCTCGTAGGTTAAATCATCCCACTCGGTTACGAGACTTTCATTTCCACCTGCCAAGGTATAACAAACCAGTTGCAGTTCCAGCGGATCAATTCCATCCTGAGAGAGATCATTCAAAATCGTCTCGATCAAGTTGTCTTCGATCTGGATGCCTGCCTCTCGCGCACGAATGAGAATAGCCTTGCGGCTTGCATCCCGTGTCAACGGCGCCAGAACAGTCAAATTGGTAAAGGGTTGAACTTGCGGTTGAAAAAAACTTAGCTGAAATGAACATCCCATTTGTATGCTGAACAACCAGTGAACTTCGAGGGCAGCGCTGGAAATGGCGAGCGCCCATTCGTTTTTGAAGGAATCCTGGGTTTCAGATGGTTGGTTAAAAAATGATTCTAAGCGATCGATCAACAAATAAAGATGGGCCCCTCGAAGAATGGCTGTTACTTCCCGCAAAAACTCAGAAAGTGCCAGGTCTCGCAAAAAAGGATAGAGGTTCAGATCCGGGAGCAGTTGTTTCTTGATGCTGATATCGAGGGGTTCGTCTTGTGCTTCGATAAAGAGAGGCAGATGGCCTTCTTTCAATAAAGCTGGAATGAGCCCAGCCAGAATCAAGCTGGTTTTCCCTATTCCACTGTTTCCTGCTAGAAACTGGCAATTATGTTTTTTCCATCCAGCCAGCAACCTGGACACATCTTCATCGCGCCCCATGAGCCACCTGGACTCATCGATAGCATGCGGCTGAAGAAAACGGTAGGGATTCCCGCTTATATCTGGCTCGCTGCGGGCAATTTCTTTCAAGGCATTGAACTTGTCCCTCACTGATCTCCGGAGATAGGCTTGTGCAACGTTCCTTTCCTGTTCACGGATTTCCTCTGGCGTAGCCTCACGATGAATTTGCTGGACCTCGATCTGGTCTGCAACAACATCCTGCAATGCAATCCCATCGACTTTCCCTGAAATGATATTTTGCTTCTCTACCCCGCTTTTTTTCTGTAATGATTTGTGTTTATTGCCAGTGTTTTGCTTTTTTTTAGGAGACATCCTCCCTCCACTATGGATGACTGGTTTGCGTTTGTGCTCGCTTGGCAATTTTCTTGAGCACAGCCGCAAATCCTGGTACCGGCCCTCCCAGGCAAGCCAGGATTACATCGATGATGTCAGGAGCGATTTCATTGAGATATTTAAGCCAACGTTCCAGTTTAGTTCGGTTGGCCGCATTGCCTTTAGAAGATTCTTCCTGAATGTTCTTTACAATGGCTTCGATTTCCCCTTTTTCCACATCCTTGTTTTCTTCTCGTTGCGCAAGATAGGCATACACCTGCTCGAACAAGGCAGATAGCTCTTTTGTGCTTGTGCCGATTTGTTGGTTGATCTTGATATTCCCCTGACTGTCCTGTATTGCAATCCCGCTTACTGTGCCCTTGATGATATTTGTTCTCTTTGTGGGTTCTTTGGCCCGTCCTTTTGATGATTTTGCCATGTTACTCTTCCTTCGAAAAAAAAGCCCTGCAAACTGACTGCAGGGCTGGCTTCTGATATTATTGTAGCAAATTCCACAACTGGAAACAAGATATGCAGGTAAAAATTTTACTGGCTTTGCATTTTATCTTTCCATAACTTCGTTCTTTTGCTTTCCTTCTTGACGAGATATCCGGCAGACGTGAGCGCCTCGCGCGCAACTGGAGCTTGCTCCCGTTTCACCAGAATGTAATCCGTATCAAAGGTGGACAGCGCGAAAATGGGCACCTGCGCCTCTGCCAGGACGGATGAAATCCCGGCTAATACCCCTACCAGGCCAAATTCCAGCGGGCCGTTCACTTTGAAACACGCCCAGCCCGGCTCAGACCTGTCGCTCTCGATCTCGAACGATGCGGGCAACACCAGCGATACTTCATCGTCTGTGCGCGCGATGGCAAAGAATGGGCTGTCCAACGCGATGGCGGGAATTTCTGCACCCGGTTCCAGGCGGTGGACGGTGAAAGTCTGTTCGAGCAGGGTCAGGGATAGCATGCTGAAACCGATTATATAATACCCACGGTTGAAAATTGCGCATTCCTTCTCGAAAAAAGCGCAATTTTCAACCGACCTGGGTATAACAATATAAGACCTGACAGGTTTTCCCCATACATTTCATTACGGGACGCTTCAAAAAACCTGTCGTGTCTATATTTTTTCTAAACGTTTTCGATTACCTTTTGCAGTTTGGCTTTGACCTGCTCTGCCACCTGTCCCAGCGATTCGTTCTCCACCGCCTGCATGGAGGCCAGCGGGTCGATGGCTGAGACGATGGTCTGGCCGTTTTCGCCGGCCTGGACGACGACGTTGCAGGGCAACATCAAGCCGATTTGCGGTTCAGCCAACAGGGCCTGGTAAGCGAAGGACGGGTTGCAGGCTCCCAGAATGCGATAGTCCCGGAAGTCCACGTCCAATTTCTTTTTGAGCGTGGCTTTGACATCGATCTCGGTCAAGACGCCGAAGCCTTCCTTTTTCAGTTCCTCGGTTACGCGGAGGATAGCTTCCTCGAACGGCAGGTCAAGAGCTTTGGAAAAATAATACCTCATTCGAATCTCCTTGATTTCTTTTGATCCTATCATTTATGACGGGACGGCGGTCCGAAATATGGGGTGTCAA
>DAOTXM010000531.1:0-8984 GCA_034435215.1 Anaerolineales bacterium | reverse complement strand
CGCTTCTCCAAACCATTTTGTGATTAAATGATTATTTGTTCGTCTCTGATATTGTTGAACTAATCATCGTTCCCGGAATCAAGCCCGCTTTGTACGTGATATAACAACGCGCGCAAGTTGCGTTCGTGCAACTGGACAGCCAGACCACCCAGGTTGACACGGCTTTTTCCACAATCCTCGATCTTCACTTCTTTCAGATATTCAAGAGGATCTTTCCGCCGCGCCGCGGTTCGAACAGCTTTCTTGATCGCTGAGATATAGTTCAAATTTTCTTTCACCGCCGCTTCGATCTCGCCGCGTAAAATGATGTCGCCATGACCTTGCACGATGTTTTCAAGCCCCATACGACTGATGCGTTTGATCGATGCGGCAATATCGTCTGCATTGCCATCCACAATATAAGGAATTGGCATAAATGCATCACCCGCAAACAAAACCCGGTCTTCCTCGACCAGCACGGATATGCCATCCTCACTGTGTCCCAGCGCCATCATAATGGTCAGATTCTTTTTGCCTACTTTGAGCGTCATTTCACCCCGGTTGAAGGTCATATGGGGTAGAATGATCTTGACTTGCCGCAAGGAAGTATTCTGCTTGCTGGCAGACTCCAGCGAAGGAATACCTCGTTCGATCAGCAAATCTCTACAACGAGTATGAGAAATGATCGTTGCGCCGGGAAAGAAGCAATTGCCCCAGGTGTGGTCGGCATGATAATGGGTGTTGATGATATAACGCACGGGCACGCCCAATTCATGTTCAATAAATTCACGCATTCCCATGGTTTCATCAGGGAGCGCCAGGGTATCGATGACAACCGACCAATGCGGCCCCGCTACCACCCCGGCCGTTACTTGGGCATAAACATCGCTTTGGAACCAGTAGACATTTTCAGATACGCGCTCACGGTGCATAAACGACCTCATGAAAAAAATTTACTATTAGATAGCACAAATGAGGGGTGAAAGTCAAGTTGTACAGACAAATATCCAAGACCCCCTGAATGGTTGACTTGCCTATGCGCCATGGACATGATACACTTTATTTGGCATGAAGGTAAATTTACTCGTAGTAACACCACAAGCCAGCTTTGGAGAACTCATTCGTGAAAGCCTGAGTAATACAGGCTCTTTTCACATACAAGTGATTCAGGGTGTACCAGAGGCCATTCAGGCAGCTGAACAGATAGAATATACGCTGGCATTATTGGACATGGAATTGGGCCAAAAAGCCCTGCTTGAGATCGGCCGTTCTCTACGCAGTAAAAATCCCGATCTTGATCTGGTGATCCTGGCCGATGAAGAATTGCCTCCAACCATGGATGCCATCCGGCCCTGGGTGTTACTTCGTAAGCCTTTCTACCTGCCTGATTTTATCCAGCTCGTTCGTGCTGTGCCCATCATCCCGGACCAGCTCATCGATGCGTTGGAAGAGATCCAAAAACCAGCGAGTGAAGAAGATATGAATCCCTCCCCACAAGATACCCCACAAATAGCTGATATTCCCTGGCTGAATGATGTGTCGAAAGCTGCCCAGCATCTCACGCGCCTGACGTTGGAATCGTCTGCGCAAGCAGCCTTGATCACCCGAGAGAGGGATTTGTGGGCCTATGCCGGTCAGCTTTCGCAGAATGCTGCCAACGAGCTTGCTGCAACCGTTTCGCGTCACTGGGATGGGCAAAAGGGGAACGACCTGCTCCGTTTTGTGCGGCTGGAATCGACCAAAGCCGAGCACATGCTGTATGCGACCAGCATGACGGCAAATGTGATCCTGGCGTTGGTTTTTGATGCAGAAACCCCTTTCAGCACCATCCGCAGCCAGGCAAATTCTCTGGCACGCTCCCTGGCAATCGCCAAGACAGGTCCGATTGAACCGGTCGCACGTACACCTATCCCGAAACAGGAGCAGGTTCAAGTCGAGCCGGATGCGGACGAAATCGAGGGAGCAGGCGATGCTCCGGATATCCCATCCATCGCGGACATCCTGGATGAGATTCCTCCACCTGTACCGCCAAAGCGCGTGGAAGCGGACGTCCCCCAGATGAGCGCCAAGGACGAAGAAAGTGGAACAAGCCTGGATGTCGACATGGACCTGGACCCTTCCGCTGCTGTGACGCGACCATCCACCCCCCTGCCCAAAAAATCCACGCGTCGCCCAAGCCAGGAAAGCTCTCCGGCCATTCATTTGCGTGATCTAATGCTGGCTGATTCATTGCAGACTCGGCCAAATTCGCTGACGGACTTTCCCGATGAACTGGCTGCAACCATGCCTTCCAAATCACAGCGCAGGCGACCGGCTACCCCCATACGACAGCCTGCTCCCGGTGAGCTGGATGAGACACGCCCGCACTCCATCACGGAGGTTGCCGGCCGGATGATCACCGAATCAGCTTCGCCAGGTATGGCGCAATTGAATTACGCCTGTCTGCTGGTGCCGCGCTTTACCGCCCATTACATGACTGGAGACCTGGCCGATCGTCTGTCAGAATGGATGCCGAATATTTGTATTGCTTTTGGCTGGCGTCTGGAGTTTATGGCGGTCCGACCCGAATATTTGCAATGGGTGGTCAATGTGACGCCAAATACCTCACCCGGCTATCTGATGCGCATTATCCGCCAGCAAACTTCGGATAGGATCTTTGGTGAATTTCCGCGTTTGAAACGTGATAATCCATCCGGTGATTTTTGGGCGCCCGGCTATCTGATCATGGGCGGTTTGCAGCCGCACCCACCGCAACTGGTCAAGGATTACATCAAGCAGACCCGACAACGCCAGGGCATTTCCCAGCAACGGCGGTAACCTGGTAAAATCCGGGATCTATCACGGAAATTTCCGAAGGACATCGTTGACTTCTACCGCAGAGACGGCTGTCTCTGCGGTAAAATTTATTTCTGGAGAATAATCCCGGTCACGTTCATGAACTTCATTAAATTGTGCATTACTGACCGCCGTTTCCTGACCACCGAAGATTGGACAATCTTATGCCCCCTATCCTTTACCTGATCGATGGACACGCTTTAGCATACCGTATGTATTTTGCACTGACCGCTGGCGGCAGCAACCAACGCTGGCAGACCTCCGAGGGCGAACCCACCGCCGGGATCTATGGCTTTGCCAGGGAACTGATCCGCATCCTCGAGCAGGAAAAGCCGGAATACATAGCGGTGGCTTTCGATACCGGCAAAACCTTCCGGGATGAGATGTTCCCTGATTACAAAGCCACGCGCGCCAAAATGCCGGATGACCTGCGGCCGCAAATCGAACGCATCCGCGAGATGGTGGATATTTTCAACCTGCCGCGCCTGGAAATGGAAGGGTTCGAGGCCGACGACGTGCTCGGTTCGGTTGCCAGAGTCGCCGCCGAGCAGGGTCTGGGGGTTAAGATCGTCACCGGTGACCGCGACCTGTTGCAACTGGTCAATGAACGCACCGCTGTTTATGTGGCCGGTGACGACAAGACCTACGTTACCGACGAGGATGTTGCGAAGAGCAAATTAGGCGTTCCTCCGCAACAGGTAGTGGACTACAAAGCCATCGTGGGCGATAAATCCGACAACATCCCCGGCGTACCCGGCGTAGGCGAAAAGACCGCCCTGGGTTTGCTGGAAAAATACGGTTCGCTGGACGAAATCTACGCTCACCTGGATGAAGTGGAGAATCGCTGGCGGATAAAATTGGAAGACGGGAAAGACCTGGCTTACCTGAGCCGCGACCTGGCGACCATCCGTACCGACCTGCCGGTCAAACTGGACCTCGAGCAGGCGCGCGCTGGTCAGTTCGACCCGGCAGCCTTGGAGGCTTTCTTCCAAAAGCTCGAATTCCGCTCGTTACTCAAAAAAGTGGCGGATTTGAGCGGTGGATCACCTTCTTCTGTACAGGTCACGAAACCGGCAGGCCAACTGTCGTTGTTTGGGGAGGAAGCACCCATCCTCTCCGCGTCCCCGGCCGCCGCCGGCATTGATGTACAGGTGGTGGATTCTGCAACGAAACTGGAAGCGCTCGTCGCGGAACTGAACAAAGCAGGGATCATTTCCTTCGACACCGAAACGACCTCCACGGATGAGATGCAGGCCGACCTGGTCGGCATCTCCTTGTCTGTGCAAGCGGGGAGGGGCTATTACATCCCGGTCGGCCACAAAAACGGCCAGAACCTGCCTGTGGAACAGGTCATTTCTACCTTGCGCGCGCCGCTGACAAATCCAAAGATCGGCAAAGTGGCCCACAATGCCAAATACGACTATATCGTATTGGCACGCTACGGTATTCAGGTTTCGCCGCTGACGTTCGATACCATGATTGCCGAGTTCGTGATCGATCCCAGCTCACGCGACCTGGGGCTGAAGAACCTGGCGGAAGCGCGGCTGGGCGAAACGATGACACACATCGAAGACTTGATCGGTAAAGGCAAGAACCAGGGCAGCATGGCGGAGGTGGACGTGCAAGCCGCAGCCGCCTATGCTGCAGCCGATGCGGAGACCACCCTGCGTTTGATGCCGCTCCTGCGCAACGAATTGGACCGCGTGGGAGGTATGAAATTGATGGAAGAGATCGAGATGCCGCTTATCTCTGTGCTGGCGGATATGGAAATGAGCGGTATCCTGCTTGACCTGCCATTCTTTGCCAGCATGTCAAAGGAATTACAAGGACGGTTGAACGAAATCGAGAGGCAGGTCTTCCAGTCGGTTGGCAAGGAGTTCAATCTCAATTCTACCCAGCAGCTCTCGGACGTGCTTTTCAATCGTCTGCACCTGGAGCCGCCCGACCGGGGCAAGAAAACCGCCAGCGGACATTATTCCACTGCGGCAGGGGTGCTCGAATCCTTGAGCGGCAAACATGAAGTAGTGGATTGGATCCTGGAACATCGAGAGCTGTCCAAGCTGAAATCCACTTACCTGGATGCGCTTCCCGCTGCAGTCAATCCAGTTACTGGTCGAGTGCATACTTCTTACAGCCAAACCGGGGCGGTCACCGGACGGCTTTCCTCGTCGAATCCCAACCTGCAGAACATCCCAATCCGCACTGCCGAGGGGCGGCGCGTGCGTAATGGCTTCGTGGCTGGACCAGGGAATGTGTTGCTTTCCGTGGATTATTCGCAGATCGAGTTGCGCATCGTGGCGCACATGGCCGAAGACGAGGGCATGTTAACGGCCTTCCGCCAGGGGCAGGATATCCATGCCACTACAGCGGCGGCAATTTACTCGGTCCCATTGGAGGCGGTGACGAAAGAGCAACGCCGTCACGCCAAGGCCATCAACTTCGGCCTGATCTATGGCATGTCTGCCTTCGGCCTGACCCGCTCCACCGAGCTCACATTGGCTGAATCTGAGAAGTTTGTTAAGGCGTACTTCGAGCGATTCCCAGGCGTCAAGCGTTACCTGGACGGCATCCGCAAAGTTGCTGCGGAGCAGGGCTATGTGGAAACGTTGCTTGGTCGCCGCCGTTACTTCCCTATGCTTAAGAATCCGACCAACCTCAACCTGAAAAATCGCGAGGAACGCGAAGCAATCAACGCGCCCATCCAGGGCACGGCTGCCGATATCATGAAAATTGCCATGTTGAAGATCCCCATTGCCCTGCAAGCAGCCGGTTTGAATGGTAAGATGCTGTTGCAAGTGCATGACGAAATCGTACTGGAATGTCCTGAGCGCGAATTGGATGCCACCGCGCAAGTCGTACGGGAAACCATGCAGGCGGCTTATCCGTTACGTATCCCGCTTCTGACCGAGGCGCGCTGGGGCCGGAGTTGGGGCGAGATGCAGGTGATAGATAATACCCACGGTTGAAAATTGCACATCCCTGCTCGTAAAAAAGCGCAATTTTCAACCGACCTGGGTATAAGATGCAAAACCATTGAAATTGCTCCCCAGTGGAGCAGTCGAGGGTAAAATTGGAATACCATGCCCGGTAACGAAGAAGTTTTCCAAAAAACAATGAACCAGGGTCACTCCTATGCCTGGGACCAGGAGTGGAAGAAGGCGGCCGCTTCCTATCGCAAGGCATTGGAAGAGTTTCCCGATCATCCCAAGGCGTTGAGCAGCCTGGGATTGGCATTGTTACAGTCCCAAGAGTTCGACGAGGCGCTGCAAATCTACCAACGGGTTGCCCAAATTTCTCCCACGGATCCGATCCCGTTCGAGCGCATTGCGCAATTATCGGAACGCCTCGGTCAGCTCAAGCAGGCCGGAGATGCGGCCATGAAAGCCGCTGAATTATATTTGAATAACCGTGACATCGAAAAGGCCATCGAGAACTGGGGGCATGTCACCATGCTCAACCCGGAACACATCCTGGCGCGCTCACGCCTGGCGCTGACCCATGAAAGGCTCGGTCACAAACAGCAGGCTGTTGCCGAATACCTGGCCGTAGCCAGTCTCCTGCAGCGCGCCGGGAACCTGGAAAAGGCAACCGAACTGGTCAACAAGGCCGTGGCCATGGCACCCGCCAGCTCCGAGGCCAAACAGGCGCAGACGTTACTGCGTGCCGGGCAATTGCTACCTAAGCCTATTCGACCGCGCGGGGGCACCGCCCCGTTGATGATGTCTCAAGTCAAACAACTGCATCCGCTATCAGTACCCGTCGCATCATCCATGGACCCGATCGCTGAAGCGCGTCAGAAAGCGCTTACGACTCTGGCAGAAGTCCTCTTCGATTACTCCGATGAAAGTCCTGTTGCGCAAACCCGGCGAGGCCTTTCTGCGATTGTCAGAGGTACCGGGCAACTCTCACTGCACCAGGCCGAACAGACCAAGATTGTCTTACATCTCGGTCAGGCCATTGACGCGCAGACAAAAAACCAGGAGGACTTGGCCGCAGAGGAGTTGGAAAGCGCATTGGAAGCCGGTTTCGACCATCCTGCGCTCTACTTCAATCTGGGACTGTTACGCTCGAAAACCGAGCGTACCGAAAGCGCCCTGCGTCATCTGGGACACGCCGTCAAACATGTGGACTTTGCCCTGGGCGCCCGCCTGCTGATGGGTGCACTGCTGATCAAATTGGGGCGAATAAGTGAGGCTGCCGTATCCTATTTGGAAGCCCTCAAACAAGCAGACTCGATGATCGTTCAGGAAAAATTTGCCGATGAAATCCGCCAGCTTTACGAGCCACTCATCGAAGCCCAGGCCACGGAGACCAATGAGGCCGACCAACTACGCCTGTGTCAAAGCATTCAGGAATTGCTGGTGCGTCCCGATTGGCGAAACTCTCTTCTCAGAACACGCGAACAGTTACCCAAGACGCAAGAAGGTGATACACCACTTCCATTAGCCGAGGTCATTATTCAAGCGCAGAGCAGCCAGGTGCTGGATGCCATGAGCCACATCAATCAGCTTGCCCGCCAGGGGCGGTTGCGCTCGGCCATGGAAGAAGCCTTCCATGCGCTGCAAACCGCTCCCACCTACCTCCCGCTCCACAGCTTGATCGGCGACTTACTCGTCCGTGAAGGAAATACCGAGGAGGCGATTGCCAAATACACGGTCATTGCCACAGCTTACGGTGTCCGTGGGGAATCGAATCAGGCTACGAAAATGCTACGCCGCGTGATCGAACTCGCCCCTATGGATCTGCTTCCACGAACGCGCTTGATCGACCAGCTCATTGCACGTGGTGAAGTGGATGAGGCCATCAACGAATACCTCGAAGTGGCGGACATATATTACCGCCTGGCGGAACTCGATATGGCGCGCAAGACGTATACAGAAGCGTTGCGCGTTGTGCAACAGGCCAATGCCGACCGGAGTTGGAATGTACACATACTACAGCGCATGGCCGATATCGATATGCAGCGCCTGGATTGGAAACAAGCCATGCGCGTCTTCGAACAGATTCGCACTTTGCGTCCGGATGATGAGGCTATACGGAAAAACCTGATCGACCTCAATTTACGCCTGGCGCAACAACCACAGGCAATTGCCGAACTGGAAAACTATCTCTCCTATCTGAATACGAACAATAAGAGCAACAAGATCATTCCCTTCTTGGAAGAACTGGTCAAGGAACACGAAGACAGGATGATCCTCCGTCGTGCACTTGCTGAACAGTACAAGCAGGCCGGGCAGACAGAGCAGGCCATTGCCCAACTGGACGTGATCGGCGAAACCCTTATCCAAGAAGGAAAGATAGAGGATGCGTTGAGCACTATCCAGCAGATCTTGCTAATGAACCCTCCCAATGCAGAAGATTATCGAAAGCTTATACAACAACTGAACACAGAATAAGCCAATCCCTGCCCACTGGCGGGGATTGGCTTATTCCCCTCCAAAGTATCGACTAAAATCACCCTCCGGCAGCATGTACGTTTGACGGGTTTTTGCTAACATGATTCAAGTCAATATGTTACTGGAGGAGTGACATGGTCAACCATTTCAACGAAAAAAATCGACGGGATCTGGGTGTAGTGTGGCTGATTGCCGGATCGATTTTTCTCCTCAGCGGGTTTTCTGGAGGGGCTGTTTTCTTTTTGCTCGGTACCGTCTGGTTGGTTTCGTCTAATGAAAAAGGACAGGCGCTCTTTCGCGATAAACCCGAAGGTATGCGTACTCTGTTGCAAGGGGCTACGATTGGATTGTTGGTATTGGCTTCAATTATCTTAGTTGCCAATGCCATCCCTTAAAATACGGATATGATAAACAGCCTGAAAACGGGCGCTTTATTTATCCTCGTTCTCCTCTTGGCCGGATGCGGCTCTCGCCTCGTTCCAGCGACCCCCATCCTGCCAGCCGCGCCGATACAACCTACCCTCCCCGCAGGTTTGACCCAAGAACAATTCACAACCCTGAGTTCGCTGCAAAAAGTGGACGATTACCCGCTCTACACGATGACCTATATCGGCGTGTACCGTTCGCATTCAGGGACTGCGCTGCTCGAATATCCGGTGACTACGCCTGCTTCCTCTTCAGCCTGGGCCTGTTCCCTTTTCACTATGCTGCTCGATAAAGATCATCTTCTCTATGGTCGCAATTTCGACTGGCAATTCAGCCCGGCCCTATTGC
>DAOTXM010000530.1:0-9310 GCA_034435215.1 Anaerolineales bacterium | reverse complement strand
TTCCGCTGGCAGGTATGGTCGAATTTTCGACCATTGGGTATCATTCAGGTCGGTTGGGTAAATTTGTTGAGATTTGGTCATCCCACAAGTTTGCCCAACTTCCCTTACTTTTTCAAGTTTTCAGACACTTTCTTAGAACAAATGTGCGTCAATTTTACCTCAGAACCAGGCCGTTTCGGAGAGCAATCGCTGTAAAAAATCCATCCGAAAGGTTCCGAAGATAGGGGATGATAACGGTTAAAAGATAAAGCCCATCGGGGCGCTCGATGGGCTTTGCCTCTTTGGGAGGCCAACAAAGGAGGAGAAATGTATTAGAAGTCCTGATGCTTTGTACTGTGTTGTTGCTTCACGAATTCACGCCGTTTTTGCATGACGTCCACGCTGAAGACGGTTAGCAAAGCTACGAGTGTGATCGAGAGAAAGATGCTCATGGTGAACTCCTATTACACAATCACATAATATCATCGTTGCCCCGTTAACGACTTAAGAGCTGGTTAACAACTGGTAAACAATTTTGTTAAGTGGCTTTGAGCGTGAAAAAGAAGGTGCTGCCTTCCCCCTCGCGACTTTCGGCCCAGATTCGACCGCCATGCGACTCGACCAGGTGCCGTGAAATGGACAGACCCAGCCCGGTCCCGCCGCCCGTACGGGACTTGTCGACGCGGTAGAAGCGCTCGAAGATGCGCGGGAGGTCGTCGGCCGGGATGCCCACCCCGCTATCTTTCACCGCGAATCGCACCAGGCCCGGACCTGCCCCCATTTCCCCCGCCGGGGAGGTCGCAGGGACGCTCTCCGCCAAAAGCGTCACGCTTCCGCCCGGGCGCGTGAACTTGACCGCGTTGTGGATCAGGTTGACCAGCACCTGCTCGATGCGCGGCGCGTCCGCGCTGACTTTTGGCAGATCGTCCGGGCAATCCACGCACAGCGATAAACCCGCGCGTTCGGCCTGCAGGCGCATGCGCTCGGCAGCCGAGGCCAGCAACGTCTTTGGCGCGACCGGCTTGAGCGAAAGGTCCACTTTTCCCGATTCGATGCGGGAGAGGTCGAGCAGTTCCTGGGCCATCTGGGTCAACGCGTCCACTTCGGCGGCGATGCGGCCGATGAAACGGGGCGCAGCTTCGGGGTCCGAGAGAGCGCCGTCCTGCAGGGTTTCGGTCAGGGCTTTGAGCGAGGCCAGCGGCGTGCGCAGTTCGTGCGAAATATTGCTGATGAAGTCCCGCCGGATGGTCTCGAGCTGGCGGATGCGGGTCAGGTCCTGCACCATCAGCAAACTCCCGCCGGGCGCATGTCGGTCGGGAATGACGGTCATTTGCAGGAAGTGACGGCTGCCTGCAAGTTCCGCGGCTTCGACCTGGATTTCGCCAAGTTCCTGGCAGCGCTGCCAGGCCTGGATGAGCTGGTGATTCCGCAAGGTTTCGGCGACGGAGCGCTCCACCAGTCCCTTGCCGAACAATTTTTCAGCCGCCGGGTTGGCAAATTGGATGCGGCCTGCGGCACTGGCAATCAGAACGGAATCTGTCAATTGATCCAGCACGGCCGCCAGCCGCGCGCGATTGGAATCGACGCTGGATAGTTGCGCCTTGAGCGACGTGACCATCCCATTGACAACGATGGACAGGCGTTCCAGGCCTTCTACCTCGGTGGACCATGCCAGCCCGGAAGTGCTTCCTTCGGCGGCGTTGCGCAGCAAATCAGTGTATCGTTCGATCCGGCGTTTGAGACGGAGATAGCGCCAGCTCACCCAAGCCAGTAATACCAACAGCAACAGCAAGAGGAAGCCGAGAAAGATGTTCAAAGTGCTATCCTGTGACTTTTTCCTATCCGGTTCATCCCTCGAACCGGTAGCCCCCACCCCGCACGGTGACGATGCGTTCCGGCCGGGCCGGGTCCGCTTCGATCTTCTGCCGCAGCCAGCGTACATGGACATCGACCGTGCGGCTGTCGCCGATGTAATCCCAGCCCCAGACGCGTTCCAGGATGAATTCGCGCGAGAGCATCTGTCCCTTGTGTTCCGCCAGGAAAAGCAACAGTTCGTATTCCTTCGGTTTAAGTTGCAGGGGTTCGTCGCTCAACGTGACTTCGCGGCGGGTCTGGTTGATGACCAGATTGCCGAAGGTCAGCTTTTCCTGCGGGATTTCTGTAGCCTGTTTCCCCAGTTCCTCGCGGATCAGGCGGGTGCGCCGCAGTTGCGCCTTGACGCGCGCCATCAGCTCGCGCATGGAGAAGGGCTTGGTCAGGTAATCGTCCGCGCCGACCTCCAGACCGACCACGCGATCGATCTCGTCGTCGCGGGCAGTCAGCATCAGGATGGCGGTGGTCATCTCCTTGCGCAGGATGCGGCAGACCTCGAAACCATCGAGGCCGGGCAGCATCAGGTCGAGCACGATCAGGTCGGGTTTCAGCCGCCGGGCAGATTCGAGCGCAACCAGGCCATCGCCGACTGCTTCCACGGTGTAGCCTTCCTTTTTCAGGTTGTAGGCAAGTGTCTCCTGGAGCGATGGTTCGTCTTCGACGACGAGAATGGTTTCGTTCATAGGTTCTTTTGCGAACTATACCATAAGAATTTTCGGGAACTTTAACAAGTTGTTAAGGCTTGTTGGAAGTCCGACAAGGGTAACCCCATATTCCACATGAAGAGAAGTGCTCAATCATTACGGGCAGGTGAAAATCACTCCAATAATCTACCAAGGGGTGCGGAATGTGGGGTTACAATTGCCCCATGGCAAAGCAAAAATTCTATGTCGTTTGGAAGGGACGGGCGCCCGGGATTTACGCCTCCTGGGCGGAGTGCGAAGCGCAGGTGAAGGGTTTCCCGAACGCGGAATACAAGGCTTTCGGTTCGCGGGAAGAAGCCGCGCGCGCCTTCGCCGCATCCTATACAGATTACGAAGGTAAACCTGCCTCGATGCAAAAATGGCTGTTCGCGCCGGAGCCGCCCCTGCTTCCCTCCATTTGCGTGGACGCGGCCTGCGACGGTTCGCCCGGCAGGCTGGAATACCGCGGCGTGCTGACCGAAACGGGCGAGCAGATCTTTCGCGCCGGGCCGTTCCCGGATGGCACCAACAACGTCGGTGAGTTCCTGGCGATCGTGCTGGCCATGGATTGGCTGCTCACCAAACAACTCGACTGGCCGATCTACTCCGATTCCGCCAACGCCATCGCCTGGATCAAGGCGGGCAAATGCAACACGAAACTGGAGCGCCTGCCGTCGAATAAAATGCTGTTCGATTTCATTGCAAACGCGGAGGAGTCCCTGAAAGTGTATCCAGCTTTCAAGGTCCTGAAATGGGATACCAAGGCCTGGGGTGAGATCCCGGCGGATTTTGGGAGGAAGTGAGAATTGGGTTGAACGAGAAAAAACGCTACTACGATATCGACTGGCTGCGGGCCATCGGCATGCTGTTAATTTTCACATTCCACACGGCGCGCTTTTTCGACTATGAAGACTGGCACGTCAAGAACCCCCAACTGGATTTCGGCATGACGGTCTATGTGACGGTGCTGGTCCAGTTCATCATGCCGCTGTTCTTCGTTCTCTCGGCTCATGCCAGTTACTACGCCCTCCAACGCCGCCCGGGAAACGAATTCATGCGCGAGCGCGTCAAACGGTTGCTCGTTCCATTGTTCTTCGGCATGTTCACGCACATCCCGCTGCAGGTCTACATCGAACGCGTCACGCATGGCCAGTTCAGTGGCACGTTCTGGCAGTTCCTCCCGCATTACTTCGACGGCTGGTACGGCTTCGGCGGCAACTTCGCCTGGATGGGTCTGCACCTGTGGTACCTGCTGATGCTCTTCCTGTTTTCGTGGATGCTGCTGCCCCTGTTCCAGCGCATCTGCAGTGCGCAGGACTTCACGGCCCGCCTGGCCAGCTTTTTCAGCCGTTCCGTGCTGATCTACCTGTTTTTCATTCCGATCATGCTGGTTGAATTCATCGTGGGACTCTCGCCGGAAACGATCGGCATCCGCAGTTTTGGCGGCTGGAGTGTGTTGACGTATCTGGTCATCTTTTGCCTGGGATACATCCTGGCGACGGACGAGCGTTATCGCCCTGCCATCGAACGCCTGCGCTTCTTCTCCCTGACCTTGAGCCTGGTCCTGCTTGCGCTCGGCTATACCCTTGAAATGGCGGACGTCAGCATCACCTCGTATTCCCTGGCTCCCTTCCGCGGACTCAACACCTGGGCCTGGCTGTTAACCTTCCTCGGCTTCGCCGCGCATCACCTGAATTTCAGCAACAACTTTTTGAAATACGCCAACGAAGCCGTGCTGCCCTTTTACATCCTGCACCAGACGGTGATCGTGGTAGTCGGCTTTTTCATCAGAAACTGGCAGGTGGCCGTCTTCCCCAAATACCTGTTCCTGGCGGCGGTTTCGTTTATGATTATCATGGTGCTTTACGAGTTTGTCGTTAAGCGGATTAACATCTTGCGCTTGTTGTTTGGAATGAAAGGATAAGTTCTTATGAAAACGGCCTTGCTCCTCATCGATATCCAGAACGACTATTTTCCCGGCGGCCAGATCGTCGCCCAGCGCACCATGGACACGTCGCGCCACGCATCCAGCGCGCCGCACATTGCATACTTCCCAGGCGATACCCCTGCGATCGGTTCAGGACGACGCTTCGGTTCCATACACCCGATCACCGAAGGTAGGGGTGTGAGCACCTAGGCACACAGATACGATCCCTATGGCGTGGTGACACAGATCGGCGGCATTTCGCAAAAGCCAGGAGGGAGTTTAAGGCTTCGCCTCCACCACAAACTCCACCCAAGCGATCTCCCCACCTAAACTGGAAACTTCGAACGAGAATTGCAAACTGCCGTCCGGTGGGATCCCGGTGGTCGATTCCCAACGGCGTACACCAACCACACGCCCGGAAACGTCATACGCGACCGCCGCCACCCAGACCAGCCCCGCAGGGGCTGTATCTTCCGGCAGGCGTACTATCCCGCTGACCTGCGCGTTGCGCCCGGAACCTTCCACCTCGACCAGGGTGTTGTGCAGGGTAGCGGGCAGGTAACGCGCATCGCCTGGTTCCAGAGAGATACTTGCCAACAATTGGGCCTGGGGACGAGCATCAGCTGAGATAACCGGGGGAAAGAAAACCATCAGCGGAAGTGAATCGCCCGGCGGCAGGATGTTCAACGGTAAAAGCGCCGGGGCGCTGGCCAAAGTTTTGCCCTCTGCATCCAACAGAGTCACCTGCGCGGACAGGTTTTCGATCACATCCGGCGTATCGTTGTAAATCAGGACGAAGCACCACATGCCCTGGTCCGCCGTGGGGTAGCATTCGATCTGTTTGACGGGAGCAGGCACGGGTGTCGAGGTGGAAGCGCCGGTTGGATTGGCCGGGTTGCTGGGGACGTTGAGTTTCGTCCCGATGGACATGCTGTTCGGGGAAATCCCCGGGTTGGCTGCAATCAGTTCATCCAGGGAAACACCAAATTTGAAGGCGATGCCGCTCAACGTGTCGCCCGCCTGGACCTCATATACAAAGGGCGTGGGAGACGGAAGCGGCGTTTCGAAAGAGACGACCAAGCCTTCCGGCTGTTCGGGCGTGGCGCTGGGCGTACGCGTGAGAAAAGGGAGTAAGGTTCCGGGAGAAGCGGGCGTCTGTTCCGTTGGCTGCGGCGCGCAGGCAGTCAGCAATATCGCGATCGACAAGAGGGCGCGGTTCATGCCCAGGATTATACTTGGGGCGAGGCAGTATAGCGGTTTAACCGAAATAATTACAGGAGGTAGTATGAAATATCGTCATCTGGGGAAGGCGGGGATACAGGTCAGCGAACTTTCTTTCGGCTCATGGGTCACGTTCCACAACCAGGCGGGAGTCGAAGCTGCTATCGAAATGATGGCTGCTGCCTATGATGCGGGTGTAAATTTCTTCGACAATGCCGAAATCTATGCCAACGGAAAATCCGAAGAAGTGATGGGGACTGCGCTCAAGAAGTTGGGCTGGCAACGTGGAAGTTATCTGGTTTCGACCAAATTCTATTGGGGACTGCACGATACCCCCAACCAGCGCAATACGCTGAACCGCAAGTACCTGATCGAGGGCATCAACGGCTCGTTAAAACGCCTGGGCCTGGACTATGTGGACCTGATCTTCTGCCACCGCCCTGACCCGACCACGCCCATCGAAGAGACCGTCTGGGCTATGCACAACATCGTCGAGTGGGGCAAGGCGCTGTACTGGGGTACGTCCGAGTGGGCGGCGGCAGAGATCGTGACCGCCATCGAGATCGCCGAGCGCCATCACCTGCACAAACCGGTCATGGAACAGCCGGTGTACAACCTGTTCGAGCGGCATCGTTTCAGTTCGGAATACATCCGTATGTATAAGGATTACGGCTATGGCTCTACCACCTGGAGTCCGCTGGCTTCCGGCCTGCTGACCGGCAAATACCAGGGTGGTATCCCCAGGGACAGCCGCGGCGCGCTTAAAGGATATGACTGGCTGCAGAACCACCTGACAGATGAGGATAAACTTGCGAAAGTGGCTGCGCTGGAACCGATCGCCCGGGAGATGGGCGCGAGCCTGGCGCAGTTCTCGCTGGCCTGGTGCCTGCAAAATCCCTACGTCAGCACTGTCATCACCGGTGCCAGCCGCGCGGAGCAGGTGCGCGAGAATATGAAAGCCATGGAGTTCGTGGACAAATTCACTCCAGAGATCATGTCGCAAATCGATGCGATATTCGGGATAGAAAAAGACGAAGAAGACGAATAATTTATTGTGGGACGGGATGGTATCCCGTTCTACGTTTTTGTAAAATATTCTTTTTCGATCTGATCCCAAGGTTCATCCGGCAGAATCATATACTTTACCAGGATGGGATGTACGCGCGCGATCTCCTCATGCACCCGCTGCGCCACGCGCCGGATGGAAAAATGCGCATTGGACGCCGCCCGCAATTGGCAAAAGGCAAAGGCTTCGCGCAGGTTGAACGTCGCCAGCACGCGGCGGTTGAATCCATTGGGGACGACATATTGCGCGACGTGAGGATTGAATGTGTCCAACTTCTCCCACATGGACCGGGCTGCCTCCATGGCCGCCTCATACCTGGACCCGAAGCCTGCTTCCGTGATAAGACGCGGGGTCGCGTACCCCAGCGCAGCCGTTTGCAACTGCGGCGTCTGCGTCATCATGCGGTGACGTTTGAACTCGGCATACGCGCCCTGGTCCATGACCAGGTCGAAGGTGTAGGTGCAGTGTTCCAGTTCGCGTAGGGGGACATCGTAACGGCCCAAGCGGCGCAGCAAGGCTTCGGCCAGCTTCTCGCGTTCCCCTGCATGCACTTTCTCCAGCGCCTCTGTAAAGGATATGTTCCCAAAGCGGTACAACGCAGCGGCTAAGACTTTGTTCTCACCGTCTTTGTCGTAATCGACAAGCGTACACCAATCATCTAATTTTCGATTTTCGATTTTCGATTTTCGATCCCCGTCTCCCGATTCCCATTTCCCCAACTCTCGGGGGGTCTCTACAAGGTACTCCACCTTATCCGCATACTTGACCAGCGTGGGGATCTCGCCCTGTGCCACAGCCTTGACCGTCTCGCCGATTTCGCGTACCTCCGCCAGCGGACTGGAAAGCCACTTGCGGATGGCGTTCTCCAGCACGCGCCCGTTGGCCGTCATACCGACGTTGGCCAGCGCAGCCGCCGGCAGGCTGAAGCGGCATACGTCCACGTAACGCGAGCGGATGCGACGGTCGTAGGCCTCCTCCTTTTCGTTTTCACGGCGCGGGGTTTGCGCAGCGATCAGCGCTTTGACCGGCTCGAGGGAAGCGGCATAGGTCTCGAACAGCATACGGCAGGTAGCAACATATGCCTCTCGCAAGGGATGCCCATCCAACTCGACCGGGATGTGGAAGGCTTCCGGGTCCCATTTCTGGTAGCGGGTTGATTTTTCGGTGTAGGATGCCAGGCGGTTGCTCTCGATGGCTTCCATCGCGACCCGGGAAGCGTTTTCGATTGCCAGGTGCAGCACGGCATGTTCCGCCACAGAGGCATGTCCATAGCCAACCACCCATTTCTCGTGGAATTGTGCGGACTTCTCATCGGTCAGTTCAGCGGCGATATCGCGGAAGGAATCGGGGAAACGCGAGGTCTTGGCAAAGGCCACCGCGATGGTTTCGGGGGATAGTTCTTTGGAGGAAAGCAGGTAGATGTCTCGTTTGGGGGCGGGCATAAGAACTCCTAAAGTAAATTGGAGACAATCTATTAAGAATTGGCTAAATAGCCGTCTCTGCAACTTAAATTTCAATGAAATTTTGAGGAGTTTTTGGGATTGCGTCCTGGCGAACTTTTTTCCAATACTTAATAAGTCGCAGCATCATCCAAATCTGCCAAAGAAAAAACAAGTGAAATGCAAAACCTAACCAGTCTTTAAAAATTAGGACCAATAGAGCGTCCATGGCATATAAAACCATCCCTGTTAATAACGCCCAATGATATCCTTTTGCTGTCAAGAGACCTAATAAAGCAATGACTCCACAAATACTGAGATTTAGAACAAACGCAATTACATAGGCAATTGTATTTAGGTTTGGAATATCGTGAACTATCAAATAAGCAACCCCGTCAATCAGTTGAGTGATTCCTAATCCAATCACAAAATAAATACCACCACCAAACATTGAAACAAGCGAATTGATAAGTGAAAGTGCTGCGATCCAATAGAAGTTTGATGCAGCATTTTTGTAAGCCCTCTCAAGCGGAATTTCCTTCATTGCTTTTTGCACTAGCGGTGGAATATATGCTTTATCGAGTTGTGAATCTGGTGGTAAACGGCTGACTTCATCCGCGTACACCTCTGGCGAGTTGGGAGAAGAATAATTTGGTTTCATTGTTCCATCCTTTTTCTAACAGCCTATAGCATTACAGCGCAAGGTTGCATTGCTGATACACATTCATTGCCAGGAATAACCGAAAAAATGGTTATGCGTGAGGGTGTGCGCTCCCACGCACAACCATTTTTTCGGGATTTTCTTGGAACTTTGCGCTGTAATAATAAAAGTATACCAAACGTAAACTTGTATAGAAAGTTAAGTTTCTATCTCCATGCCAAGAAATATTTGCCAACAAAAAGCTTTTCTGTAGTATCCTCTTTTAGGCAGTCTCCCTCTTGAGTGCGGTTGAGGATTGATGTACACTTGAGGCAAACGCAATCGAGGGAGCCTGATGGAACAATTAGCGAAAGTAGGTGAATTCTGTCCAAACGAAGCCTGCCCGGATTATCAAAAGCTGCAAGCCAGAAAAAGTAAGCCCAACATCATCAGAGCTGGCAAGACCAGGAAAGGTGTGCAACG
>DAOTXM010000529.1:0-19426 GCA_034435215.1 Anaerolineales bacterium | reverse complement strand
CGTCTCTTCCCTCATGGTTGGATACAGCTTCGCGCGTATTAACTGGCCGGGTAAGAATTTCTTCTTTGCCTTGATGATTTCTACCATGTTCCTGCCTGAAATCGTGACATTGATCCCGCGCTTTATGATCTTTCGGGAACTGAAATGGATCGATACCTATTACCCTCTGATCGTGCCGCACTGGATGGCCGTCAACGCGATTTATATTTTCCTGGTGTACCAGTTTTTCCGCGGTTTGCCAGTTGAGCTGGAGGAAGCGGCATTGATCGATGGCGCCAACCGCTTGCAGATCCTGGTCAATATCCTGTTGCCACTGTCCAAGCCGGTCATCGCCTCGATCGCTGTCTTCTCGTTGCTCCAACACTATAACGCCTACATCGAACCGTTGATCTTCCTGCGCTCGATGGACAAGTGGACCATGGCCCTGGGCATCCGGGCGCTGAACGATACGAACGTTCAAAACTGGGAACTGGTCTTCGCCGCCGGGACGATGATGGTCGCGCCGGTGCTGGTCCTATTCATCTTTGCCCAACGCTACTTCGTCCAGGGCATCGCCCTGACCGGCTTTGGAGGCCGCTAAACTGTAACACTGAATTGAATAAGGAACCCACCATGCCCATCGCCATCCAATCCAACGTCTGGTTCGACAAATTGCATCGTTCTGACCTCCCCGCCGTGCTGGAGCAAATTGCCCGCGCCGGGTACGACGCCGCTGAAATCGGCGCGCATAAACTGAACCTCGATGAGCCGCAAGCCTTCAAGGAACTGCTCACCCGCTTCGGATTGGGCGTGGCCGGAATTCACATTCACGGCGAGATTTACACTCCATCCGCCATTCGCGCCAAGCAGGAAGATTACCAGAAAGCCATTCGCTTTGCGCGCGCCGTCCATGCAGACTGTGTACTGGTCAGCGGCAAAGCCAAAGACGGCAAAACCGAAGCCGACCTGCTGGCCGAAGTCGATTCCCTGCACTGGATTGCGGAACTGTGCCAGGCCGAGGGCATGCCGCTCAACTATCACACCCACAACTGGGAACTGGCCGACGACCTGCGCGAACTGCGCACCCTGATGGCGCATACGGACCCATCGAAATTCTCCCTGGCCCTCGATGTCGGATGGGTCAAACGCGCCGGTCTCGATCCGCTGGTCGTCATCGACGAGTTTTATCCGCGCATTCGCTATTTCCATCTCAAAGATACGGTCAATGAGCAATGGACGGAAATCGGACGCGGCACGGTCGATTTCCGCGCCGTCCTGGCTGATTTGAAACAGCGCGGATTCTCCGGCTGGCTGACAGTGGAACGCGACGAGGAACTGGAAAACGCCTTCGAGAGCGCCCAGGCCAGCCGCGCTGCCCTTCGGGAACTGGGTGTGTGACCGAAAAACCCCTGCGCGTATGCGTCGTCGGCTGCGGCGACCTGGGCCGAACGCATGCCCGCTGCTGGGCGCAAGTCCCCGAGGCGCAGGTTGTGGCCGTGGTCGATGTCCAGGAATCCCGCGCCCGCCAACTGGCCGGTGAACTGGGCCTGGATGGCTTTTTCACCGACTACCGCGAAGCCATCGACCAGCCGCAGGTCAATGTCGTTTCGGTCTGCATTCCCACCAGCCTGCACCCGGTTGTCACCATTTACGCCGTCGAACGCGGACGGCACGTCCTGACCGAGAAACCGATTGCACTCGACCTGGCGCAGGCCGACGCCATGATAGCCGCCGCCCGCCAAAACAATGTGAAATTCAGCGTCGGACTGATGCGATACCACTCGCCGGTGCTGGCGGAACTCAAAACCTGGCTGGATGCTGACCCCCTGCGCCGCCCGGCCATCTACTGGGCCAGCGACATCCGCGAGATTCGTCCCAAACGTGAAATGCACGACCCGCAGGCCAATGGCGGCCCGGTGATTGATATGGCCGTTCATCTCTTCGCCACCTGGCAGGCCCTGTTCGGTTCGCCGCCTGTCGAAGTCACGGCGCATGGTTTCGCCTTTGCTCAAAACCGCCCCGAACTGGCGCATATTCCTCGAAAAGCCGTCGATACTGCTACCATTACCGTCCGCTATGAATCGGGCGATGTGGGCAACTTCCTCGTCAGTTGGGGCGTGCCGCCGGGGGTGGTGCCGCCGTCCATGCCGGAGGTCATTCTCACAGCAAGCGGAGTCGTTCACGCGGCATTTGGCGGCAGTCACCAGCAGGCCAGCCTCCAGCGCGAGGGCGGCGATTGGGAAACAATCGCCGTCAGTGACGAGAACATGTACCAGCGTGAAATCGACGATTTCGCCGACGCCATACTCCAGGCCCGGCTACCTCGAGTCAGCGGGGAAGAGGGCCGTGAGATGCTGAACGTGTCGCTGGCCGCACTGGAATCCATCCGCGCCGGAAAGCCCATCCAACTCCGATAAAAAAGTGTCCCGAAGGTTTTGCAGGTAAACCCGGTCAAAACAAGACAACCTTCGGGACGATTAAAGGAGCACTTAATAAGGAGCACTTAATAATGTTGTTCGACCAGGAAGCCAACAAACTACAGGAAGGTTTCAATCGCCTGAACTGGCTGGAATTCCAGGGCGTAGCAAACGGCATCGCCCGTTTCGAGACGGCCTTCGGGACGCTGGAAGTGAGCGCGCCGGGGCAAGATTTGCTGCGCCTGCGCTGCCTCCACGCGCCCGCGCCCGATTACGGGATACTGGTCGATCCCGAATCGCTCGACCAGGCCGCGGCAGAATCCGGGCTGGAAGTCAAACCCGACGGCGAAAAGATTCGCGTTTCCGCAGGCAACCTGGAACTGGTTTTCGAGCAGGAGCCGTTGTGCCTGGCCGTCTACCGCGCCGGGAAACTGATGCTCGAATCGTCTACCGACCGAACGATTGGCGGCGTGCTGCGCCTGTCACCCTTTGCCGCTGACGAGGAACGCTGGCTGCTCTGCCTGGCCCTGCCGAGCGAGGAACCCATCTACGGGCTGGGCGAAAAGTTCGGCGGGCTGAACAAACGCGGCCAGCGCATTGAGAACTGGAACCGCGACGCCACCGGCGTCAACGCCGAAATTTCTTACAAAAACGTGCCCTTTGCCTGGAGCCCGCGCGGCTGGGGCTTGTTCGTCCACACCGCGGCGCGCGTCACGCATGGCGTGGGCTACTCGCCCTGGTCGCACCGCAGTTACGTGCTCAAACTCGATGACCCCAACCTCGACCTGTTCCTGCTCTTCGCCGATTCCCCGGCGGAGATGCTCCTCAAATACACCGGGCTGACCGGGCGCACCGCGCTGCCCCCCACCTGGACGTATGGAGCCTGGTTCTCGCGCGCCATTTACAAAACCGCCGATGAAATCATGGACGTGGCCCGCCAGCTGCGCGAGCGGCGCATCCCCGCCGACGTGCTGACCCTCGACGGGCGCGCCTGGCACAAATCCGAAACGCGCTATGACTTTTCGTGGGACCCCGACCGCTACCCCGACCCGCCCGCCTTCGTGCGCGGCCTGCGGCAGATGGATTACCGCCTGTGCCTGTGGGAATACTCCTACATGTCAGATTTGAACCCGCTCTTCCCCGAACTGGCGGCGAAAGGCTATTTCCTGAAGGATAAGGACGGCGGGACGTATATCTACCGCTGGCTGCCGCCGCCCAACGACCGCCTGATTCCGCACTTGCAGCCTTCGGGACTGGTAGATTTTACGCACCCCGAAGCCTACGCTTGGTTCCGCGACATGCACCGTTCCCTGTTCGACATCGGCGTCTCGGTCATCAAAACCGACTACGGCGAGGCCCTGCCCGAGGATGTGGTCGGTCACAACGGCGATACCGGCAAACGCCTGCACAACGCCTACACCCTGCTCTACAACCGCTGCGTCTTCGAAGCCTCGCAAATGTATGGAGATCGAGATGGCATAGTCTGGGGACGCTCCAGTTGGGCAGGCGGGCAGCGCTACCCTGTCCAATGGGGCGGCGACCCGCAAGGCGACTGGGAAGGCCTGGCGGGCAGTATTCGCGGCGGACTCTCATGGGGCATGAGCGGCGGCGCGTTTTACACGCACGACATCGGCGGTTTTTATGGCCCGCAGGAAAGCGGCGGCCTGCTGGGCACCGGGATGCCCGACCCGGAACTCTACATCCGCTGGGCACAGGCTGGGGTGATGTGTTCTCATACGCGCTTCCACGGCACCAGCCCGCGCGAGCCCTGGTTCTTCGGCGAGCAGGCCGAAGAAATCATACGTACCTGGTTGGCCTGGCGCTATCAACTCATCCCGTATCTACAGGCTTGCGCCCTTGAATCGGCTCAAACCGGCCTGCCGGTGATGCGCTCCATGGTACTGGCCTTCCCCGATGAGCCGCTCGCCTGGAATTTTGAGCACCAGTACATGCTTGGCCCCTCGCTGCTGGTCGCGCCGGTTATTCAGCCGGGCGGCAAGGTGCGTTTCTACCTGCCCGCCGGGAGATGGTTCGACATCTGGAACCAGGTGTGGGTGCAGGGGCCGGGGTTGTTCGAGCGCGAAATGCCCCTCGACCAGATTCCCATTTTCGGGCGCGAAGGGACCCTGCTCCCGTTGGGGCCAGCCGTCCAGCACACCGGAGAACTCAAAGCCGGCCTCGACCTCGAACAAGTTTGGGCCTTCGGGAAGCCACGAAACGGGATGCAGTTACCGGGTCTGGATTTGAACGTTACCTCCGATGGGAAGTTATCCAACCTTCCTTCCGAAGTGAAATTCCAAATCATATAAAAGGAGTACCCTATGCAATTTTTCCTGGATAGTGCCCATGTCCATGAGATTTCTTATGCCCTGGAGTCGTTCAACATCGATGGAGTCACAACCAATCCCCGCCACGTACAAGCTTCTGGCAAACCTTTTTTGACAGTCATCCGTGAGATTGCCAAATTGGTGGAAGGGACAGAAAAGACCGTTTCGGTGGAGGTCAATCCGCATTTCATGAAGTACGAAGAAATGCTGCCCGAAGCTGAAAAACTGGCTGCGATCTCGCCTAATTTCGTCATCAAGCTGCAGTGTGTCGAACCTGCTTTCCGCGTGATGGAAACCCTGGCAAAGAAGGACATCCGCGTCAACTGCACGCTGATTTTCTCGGCCTTCCAGGCCCTGCAGGCCATGCGCTCGGGGGCATATTACATCTCCCCGTTCATTGGCTGGAAGGAAGCCAACGGCGAGGAAACGCGCAATTTCGTGGAGGAAATTGTCACCATCCGCGATAACTACGGCTTCGGCTCGGAGATTATCGTGGCCGCCGTGCGCAATTCCCGCCAGATTGTGGATGCGGCCCTGGCAAACGCGGACATCGTGACTGCCGGGTTGTCGGTCTACCAGGAAGGTTTCCTGCACCCGTACACCCGCGAGGGCATCGAGAAGTTCACCCAATTCTGGGACAAGACCCAGTACGAGTAAACCTATGGCAAAAGGAAAAGAAATCCAATCGCGCGCGTTTTCAATGAATCCGCATTTTGGCTATCTCCCGGCGGAAGACCGCTACCTGTTTGCCATGGAGCCGCCGCGCTACAAGTTCAATGTGATTGGGACCGGCGTCAACGGCTGTGAACACATCCGGGTCACCCTGCTGGAGGGGCGCGCCACAATCAACGGCGTTTATGACCCCAATCCGGGCAGCGTGGCCCTGGCGCAGGCCTCGTTCCAGCGCTTCCGGCCCGGCGAATCGCTCAAGGTGTACGCATCGCTCGAAGCGGCCTGCAGCGACCCGGAGGTGGATGGGCTGATGATTTCGACGCCCAATTACACCCATCTCGAAGTATTGAAGGTGGCGGTTCAATCGGGCAAGCACATTTTCCTCGAAAAACCGATGGCAACGACGGTGCGGGACGCCCACGAAATCATGCAAATTGCGGCGAGTTATCCCGCTGTCTTGCAAATCGGCCTGCAATATCGCTACAAGTCGATGTATGTCGAGAGCATCCACGAAGCGCTGGAGCGCAAGTCGCTCGGCGACATCAAAATGGTCAACATCACCGAGCACCGCGTCCCCTTCCTCGACAAGGTCAAACAGTGGAACAAGTTCTCCAAATATTCGGGCGGCACGCTGGTCGAGAAGTGCTGTCACTACTTTGACCTGCTCAACCTGTTTGCCCAATCGCGCCCGGCCAGCGTCTTTGCCACCGGCAGCCAGGCTGTCAATTTCATCAACTTCGAGTACAACGGCGAAAAATCGGACATCCTCGACAATGCCATTGTCAGCGTGGTCTACGAAAATGGCATCCGCGCCAGTTTCAACCTGTGCATGTTCGCGCCCATGTTCTACGAGGAAATCTCGATTTGCGGCGACGAGGGCTACCTGAAAGCCTATGAGCGCGAGGATTTCCTCAGCATCCCGCGCCCCAAAACCCACCTGGAAATCCTGCGCGGCGAGAAGCAGCCCGCCCGCGTCACCAGCCCGTGCTACCCGCCCTACATCGAGGAAAGCGGCCACAACGGCGCGACTTTCTTTGAGCATATCAACCTGATCGACAACCTGGACGGCAAACCGACCAATACCGCCACTGTGGCGGAGGGTTTCTGGACGGTGGTAGTTGGCGCGGCGGCGGAAGAATCCGTCAAGACCGGCCAGCCGGTGCAGATTAAAGACCTGCTCGAGAAAAACGGCATCCGCTAACCGGGCGCAGCGGATTTTGGTTCAGGCATGAACGTTTACAAAGAAGATATTCCTGAATGCCAGCGCCGCGTCGATGCCTGGTGGCAGCACGAAATCATCGACCGGGCCGTCGTCCAGGTGCGCGCGCCGCGCGCGAGACCGAAGCCCGTGCCAGATGAAACGACTTCGATGTCCCCCGAAGAGGTGGAGCGCTGGTTCCTCGACCCGGATGTGGTCATTCCGCGCCTGAAACAGCAGCTCGCCGAGACGTATTTCGGCGGCGAAGCCTTCCCGGTCTTGCAGCCGGTTATGGGACGCATGGTCGCCATCACCGCCGCCTACCTGGGCTGTCCGCTGGAATTCCTGAACACCGAGACAGTCTGGGCGCATCCCATTATCACCGATTGGCAAACCCGGCCAGCCTTGCACTACAACCCCGAGAACCCGCTCTGGCAACAATCGCAGCGCCTGATGCGGGCGGCGGTCGAACAGGCCGACGGGTATTTTGTCGGCGTCCCCGACCTGAACGGCCCGACCGAAATCCTGGCGCGGCTGCGCGGCACGCAAACCCTGGCGCTCGATTTTTACGACCATCCTGAACATCTCAAACCAGCCCTGGCCGAAATCAACCGCGCCTAGTTCCAATACTGGCAGGAATGCGTGGCAATCACCCACCCGATCGGCGGATACTTTTTCTGGATGGGCATCTGGTCCGATGTCCCGACGACCGACCTGCAATCGGACTTCTCGTACCTGATTTCGTCCAGCATGTTCGACGAGTATTTCCTGCCCTTCATCGCCGAGCAGACCGAGCTGGTTCCCCGCACCATCTACCATCTCGACGGGAAGGGCGCGATTCGGCACCTCGATTCACTGCTGGCCCTGCCGCATCTGAATGGCATCCAGTGGGTGCCCGGAGCCGGGACGCAGCCTGCCGTCGAGTGGATTCCGCTGCTGCAACGCATCCAGGCCGCCGGGAAATTGGTCTATGTTTATTGTGAGCCGGGTCACGTCGAGAAACTGCTCAAGGAATTGAACCCGGAAGGGCTGATGATGGTGGTGCTTGGCTGCGAAAGCGTGGACGAAGCCCAGGCGTTATTAGAAAACGTTGAAATCTGGAGCAAGAAAAAATCGGGCGGGAAGCCCTGGCATTCGCTCCCCGGGACTCCGCCCAAAAAGTGATGAAATCCATCCAAAAGAAATTTGGACATCAAAAAAAGGAGAACGTTATGAAAAAAGGTATCTTGTTACATGAAACCACCGACGATGTCGGCGTGGCCGCGATGGACATCCAGGCTGGCGAAGAAATCGAGGCCGTGACCCTCGAAGGCGCGCCGGTGATGACCGTCAAAGTCATCGAGGATGTGCCGCTCGGTCACAAAGTCGCCATGCGCGATATGGCCGAGAACCATCACGTGCAGGAATATGGCCGCGCAATTGGCTATGCGTTCCAGGACATCAAATTTGGCGCGCATGTCCATGTCCACAACATCAAGAGCCTGCGCTGGGCGGCCAGCAAAGCCAAAGTCCTCGGAAAATAGGAGTTGATTAACATGACCACATTCCCCAACATTCCCTTAACTGGCTACCGCCGCGACAATGGCCGCGTGGGCATCCGCAATCACGTCATCATTCTCTCGGTCGATGACATCTCCAACGCCGCCGTGGAAGGCGTTGCCAGCCTGATTCGCGGCACGCGCGCGATTTCGCATCCCTACGGACGCCTGCAATTCGGCGAAGACCTGCACCTGACCTTTAACACCCTGATCGGCGCGGGACGCAACCCCAACGTGGCCGCCGTCGTCGTGATCGGCATCGAACCCAACTGGACCGATTACATCGTCAAGGGCATCGCCGAGACCGGAAAACCGGTGGCAGGTTTCAGCATCGAGCGCTACGGCGACCTGAAGACCATCGAAATGGCCTCGCGCAAAGCCAAAGAGTTCGTTCAATATGCCACCGAACTGCCGCGTGTGCCGGTCGAATGGAAGGACATCTGGGTTTCGACCAAATGCGGCGAATCGGACACCACCAGCGGCCTGGCCGCCAACCCGACCGTCGGGCGCGTCTTTGAGCGGCTCGAAAAGACCGGCAACACCCTGTTCTTTGGCGAGACCACCGAAGTAACCGGCGCCGAAGACAAAATCATGGAAAATTGCGCCACCCCCGAAGTGGCCGCGCAGTTCAAGGCCGCCTTCGACGATTACCAGGCCCTGGTCGAGTCGCAGGGCGTCAGCCTGCTCGGCACCCAGCCAACCGAAGGCAACATCCGGGGCGGCCTCTCGACCATCGAGGAAAAAGCGCTCGGCAACGTCGAAAAAATGGGCCGCTGCACGGTGGCTGGCTTCCTGAAACCTGCCGAAGAGCCCAAGACCCCCGGCCTGCACTTCATGGATTCATCCAGCGCCGCCGCCGAAATGGTGACGCTCTGTCTCGCCGGGGGCGCGGTGCTGCACCTGTTCCCCACCGGACAGGGCAACATCATCGGCAACCCGCTCCTGCCGGTCATCAAAATGACTGCCAACCCGTTGACCGTCGCCACCATGTCCGAGCATATCGATGTGGACTTGAGCGGTATGCTGCGCTTCGATTTCAACCTGGACGGCGCCGCCGACCGCACCCTGGAAGTGATGGCCCACACCATCAATGGCCGCCTGACCAACGCCGAAACCCTGCGGCACGATGAATTCGTCATCACCAAGCTGTATCGCAGCGCTTAGGAGGTACAGGAATGGAAAATAAGGCGCCGACACCTTCGTGATGGCGCTTTATTTAATATTCGGTTGGCGGTGTCCTCTGGCCGCTCAAGCCGCCGTCCTCGGCGGTGAGGACGCCACCAAGAGTAAATTTTCTACACACTTTCAAATATCTGGACTTTGGCCAATTTTGCTTAACCACCATATATGGCGGTTGATAACAACATATCCTACCTATAGCGTCTTTCTGCCTCAAAATGGACAAAGTCCAGAAATATCTATGTAGGTTATTTTCTTCATGAGAATTTCTGTGCCCTATGGGCGCTCGTCTATTTCCCTGAACCTGCCCGATAATGTGCCAGTAGATATCATCGAAGCACCGGCGATCCCCCCTGCTTCCAAACCGTTGGAGGTTGTTGGAGCCGCGCTGGATCATCCCTTGGGCGGCGTCAGTCTATCCGCGTTTGCAAGTGCGAAATCCGTGGGCATCGCAGTCAGCGACAAGACCCGGCCTGTGCCCCACCAACACCTTCTGCCGCCTTTGCTGGAGCGGTTGGAATCGCTGGGCATCCCGTCACAAGCAATCACTTTATATATCGCGGTGGGGACACACCCTCCGATGACGCCGGGTGAGTTCCCATCCATCTTACCTGCTGATATTTTGGCACGTTACCGGGTTGTTTCCCATGACTCAGAAAATGACGACCTCCTCATAAATCTGGGAGTGACCTCGCGTGGCACGCCAGTCTGGGTCAACAGAACTTATGTCGAGTCAGATTTCAAAATTGTCATTGGCAACATCGAGCCGCACCAATTTGCAGGGTTTTCTGGTGGCGTCAAAAGCGCCGCGGTCGGATTGGCCGGGTTGAATACGATCAACTGCAACCATGCCTTGATGACCCATCCAGATTCGCAAATCGGTGAATACGAGAACAATCCAGCCCGGCAGGATATCGAAGAGATCGGGCAAAAGATCGGCATCCATTTTGCAGTCAATGCCATCCTGAACCAGTCCAAGCGGATCGTTCACGTGCTGGCGGGGCATCCGCGTGCGGTCATGCAAGCTGGAATCCCGCTGTCGAGGCAGGTTTGCCAGGTCGGGGTGCCATTCAAATATAGCCTGATGATTTCCTCACCCGGCGGGCATCCCAAGGACATCAACCTGTACCAATCTCAAAAAGGACTGGCGCACGCCGCGTTGGTCACAAAACCCGGTGGGACGATCATCCTGGCGGCGGCTTGCCCTGAAGGGACTGGCAGCCCGCATTACGAGGAATGGATGCTTGGCAAAGCTTCGTATGAAGATATATTCCGGCAATTTTCAGCGGAAGGCTTCCGTATCGGCCCGCACAAAGCCTACCAGATCGCCCGCGACGCGTCGAAGGTGCGCTTTATGTTCTACTCCGAAATGGACATTGACTTTTCCAAAACCCTACTGCTCAACCCGGTCACCGACTTACAGACGGCTCTGGACACCGTGTTAGCCGATTTACAGCCGGGCGGGCATGTCGGTCTCCTGCCGCATGCCTCATCCACCATTCCATATGTTGAGGGGTAGCATTGATGGGAACAAACGAAGAATTACAGATCAAATTGTCGCGCATATACACATTACTTGACAGGCACCAAGTGGATGGATTGCTTTTACGGCGCGTGAGCAGCTTTGCCTGGGCAACCTGCGGCGCGGACTCGTACGTCAACATGGCAGCGACCGAGGGCGCCGCTTCGTTACTCATCACGCGCGAGCACCGTTTCCTGTTGACTAACAGCATCGAGTCGCCGCGCATGGAGCAGGAATTCGGTCTGGCTGACCAGGGCTGGGAATTTCTGGTTTCGCCCTGGACGGAGCCACAGAAGGAATTGAACAGAATAGTTACCGGCATGAGACTCGCTGCGGATGTTGCCTTCCCGGGAGCGGTGGATGTCAGCGGCGAGGTAGCAAGATCGAGGTCCGGCTTGACCGAAATGGAAAGAGAACGCTTCCGAAAACTGGGAAGTTTATGTGCCGAGGCGATGGTCTCCGCGTTGCAAGCCGTCTGCCCGGGTATGAGCGAGTACCAGATCGCGGCAGCGCTCAGCAAAGAGACGCTGGCACGCGGTGCCCAACCCATCGTCGACCTGGTTGCCACGGATGAGCGCGTCTACCGTTTCCGCCACCCGCTTCCCACGGACAAAAAGTTGGAGAAGTATGCCATGCTGGTTCTGTGTGGGCGGAAATGGGGATTGGTGTGCTCAATCACCCGATTGATCCATTTTGGCCTAATCCCGAGAGCGTTACAGGAACGTATCCTGGCGACCGCGCAAGTCAACGCTGCCCTGATCGAAGCTACACGGCCTGGATGGTCATTGGGCGAATTATTTACACAAGCACAAAAGGCTTATGAAAGTCTGGGCTTTCCGGACGAATGGCAAAAGCACCACCAAGGTGGTCTGACCGGTTATGAGCCGCGGGAATTTTTAGCCATTTCCGGCTCACCGGAAATGGTTACCGAAGGACAGGCTTTTGCGTGGAACCCGTCCATTACGGGTGCAAAGGTGGAGGACACCATCCTGGTGGGGGCAGCGGAGAATGAGATCATCACCCTGACGCCCTCCCTGCCCACGACCACAATCGATGGGGTTCCCTGCGCAATGGCCTGGGAAATTGTGTAGATCATTTTTGACATCTGGTGAAGTAAAAGGAGCAAGAGAATGTACGGAACCTCAGGAAAAATACTACGAGTGGACTTGACCACTGGTGAACTTCGCATCGAAGAATTGGCAGAAGAATTTTATCGTCTTTATCCCGGTGGCAAGGCGCTGGCAGGCTATTACTTGTTGAACGAAATGCCACCGAACATCGAGCCGCTGTCTCCGGAGAATTTGTTGGTGATCGCCAATGGGTTGCTGACCGGCTCCCCGGTCGCGACCGCCACACGGTATGTAGTTTCAGCGCGTTCCCCTCTAACTTATGGCTACGGCGAATCCGAAGCGGCCGGTTTCTGGGGCCCCGAACTCAAAATGGCCGGGATTGAAGCCATCCTTATCTCCGGCAAGGCACGTGAACCGGTCTATCTCTGGATCCAGGATGGCCAGGCCGAACTGCGCCCGGCGGGGCACCTCTGGGGACGGCATCCCGCCGAAGTTCAAGCGGATATCCAAGCCGAGCTGGGTGACGAGAAAATCCGCGTCCTGCAAATTGGCATTGCGGGCGAAAACCTGGTGCGCTACGCCAGCATCACCAACGACCTGCGCCATTTCAACGGACGCAACGGCATGGGTGCGGTGATGGGCTCGAAGAATCTCAAGGCGGTTGCGGTGCGCGGACATCAACGTTACCAGACCATGGCATATGATTCAGACCAGTTGATGGCCCTCGGCAGGAAACTGTCGCAGGAAGTCAAAAAGCACCCGGCGAGCGCCGATCTGCAGAATCGCGGCACGCCGGGCTTGGTAGAGGCACTCAACGCGGCCGGCATCCTGCCTACCCGAAATTTCAGGCAAGGCGCTTTCGAAAACGTGGACAAGGTCAAGTGGGAGGTTTACGAAAAGGAATTGCTCACGGCACGGCGAAGCTGTTACGCCTGTGCAGTGCGTTGCAAGCGCGAAGTTGCAGTAGATGGGCAGGTCTCTGTGTATGGTGGGCCCGAGTACGAAACCGTCGGAGCTTTTGGCCCGAACTGCGGTATTGATGACCTGCACCTGATCGCCAAAGCGAACGAACTAAGCAATCAATATTTACTCGACACCATCTCCACCGGTGCAACGATCGCCTTTGCGATGGAATGCTACGAGCATGGGCTGATCAGTCCAGAAGATACGGATGGCCTCGACCTGCGCTTCGGGAACGGTGAAGTCCTGCTCCCGTTGATTGAAATGATCGCCACCCGTACGGGGTTTGGGAACCTGCTGGCCGAAGGCAGCAAGCGCGCAGCAGAGAAGATCGGCGGTGATGCCCATTACTTTGCCATGCAGGTCAAAGGGCAGGAACTGGCCATGCACGAACCGCGCGGCAAATACAATGTCGGGATGGGGTATGCCATATCCGAAATCGGCGCCGATCACCTGGTTGTAGTGCATGATCCCACATTGGCCAATCCAGAATCGCTGGCGTTCAAAAGTGCCCAGTCATTGGGGATCAAGCAGGCGCAACCCCCACGCAGCCTGAGTGCTGAAAAAATGGAGCACTTCTATATTTTGGAAAAATGGAACAGCTTCGAGAAAGTAATCGGACTATGTTTCTTCGGCCCGGCGCCGCGCTCCTTCATCCAGCCTGAGGATATCCTGGCTGCAATCCGGGCTGTCACTGGCTGGCAAATCAACATGGAGGAGGTACTGCGTATCGGGGAACGCGCCACCAACATGGCACGCGTCTTCAACGTCCGGGAAGGTTTTTCACGCAAGGATGACGTTTTGCCTGAGCGTCTGTTCCAGCCTTTGGAAAATGGAGTCCTCGAAGGTCATGCCATGCCGCGCGAGGAATTCGAGGCAGCCCTGACTCAGCTCTACCAGCTCAAGGGCTGGAATCCCATGAGTGGGCATCCCACCAGGGAGCGGTTGGAAGAATTGTCCCTGGGCTGGGCAGCCGACAAGCTCGAACAAACCTGAAACGATGAAACTGTATCTGGGAAGCTATTTCGCCTTCTTCACGCCTAACCGCCGTCATTGGATCGATGTGGAAATCTCCGATCCAACCTGGTTGACCGATATCCTATCTGAACTGGGTATCCCCGCTGCTGAAGTCCACCTGGTGGTTGTCAACGATCAGGCATCGGAATCAACTGATGTCATCATCTCCAATAAAGATACTGTCCGGCTGTTCCCACCGGTAGGCGGAGGCTGATGCGCGCAAAGGATTCGTGACCGAGGGAGTTATCATTATGGGCCTCGTTGCGCTGCGTTTTAGGGTTCTCCGTAAAGGTGACCTTCACGTGCGGTTGCCATTCAACCTTGATACTGCTGTTAATCGGTGGGTGGCACAGCGTTCAACCTCTTGGCCTTCTTGGAAACAACATCGGTGGTCTGGATTTGTACTCCAGATAGGATGCCCCAAATCGAATCTCCAACTCCCGTTCTTCATACACTTTCACGAAGAAAAGCAATGCTGGCGCAAACAGGATAAGGACCCAGAGTACAAACAGCAATGACTGAAACCAGATTCCCAACGACAGGAAAAAGACCAAAGTGGCAAGCACCATAGGATTACGAGTCCACGCATACAGCCAATCTACTGCCAATTTCCGACTGAGCGCAATGAAAAAGGGCGCACCCAATCCCTTCAAGGCAAGGTTTATTATTACCAGCAAAGAAGCTGCCCCAGTAACGATAACCAACAATAAGCCGATTTCAGTTGGTATGGGAAGCTTCCAGCCAAGCCAATCTTGATGCGTGTTTAATGCTCGAACGATAGGAACACCGAATGTAAAACCCAGACCAAAATGTACAAACGTCGTTGTCCAGACGGCATAGCTTATTGTTTGGTGTCGGCCCAGTATCTTCCTGTCGAGCCAAACAAGGGGGATTGTTGACAATACCCCTCCCACAAGTTATTTCCTAAAATCCTAGCTCTTTCAGATTCTGCGCCTCGGAGCGCTTTCTCCCGCCAAGCAACTCCCTCCAGAAATTATCATCATAGCGTCTCGATTTCACCGGCAGCGGCATGGGGACACCCCAGCCGAGCAGCAGCACTTCCTCTTTGGGCTGCAACCTCGCCAGCATCCCGCGCAGCGCCTCGCGTCCCGAAAGGCCCGAAAGCACGGCATGGACATCGTCCTCGTCGCCCAGCCAGCCGCTGATGCGCGTGCCTAGCTGTGACATGACCTCGTCGTAGATCTGTGAGGGGCGCTGGTCGATGATCAGCAGGGTGACGTAGTATTTGCGCAGCTCGCGCGCAATGGTGGCAAAGGTAGTCTGGGCAGCCATCTCGCGGTTGAGCAGTTTGTGGGCTTCCTCCACCACGATGACTAATTGCCGTGGCTCTGCTTTCCCGGATGTACGGAACTCGTTGGTCCTCTGCTCCCAAACGCGGCGGATCTGGCGCGTCAGGAAGTTGCTGACGAACAGGTAGTCCAGGTCGGATTCGAATTCGCCGAATGACAGGATCACGTGCTGCCCGAATTCCAGCGCCTTGACCACCTCGCTGACCGCGTCCGCGGCGGGGTTTTCCACGATGTAAGGCTTGTTGAACAGGCGGCGCAGCTTGTCGTGCAAACCCTCGGCAGCGGCCACATTGACGCCGTGCTCGTACGCCCAGGCGGCCACGCTGTCTGGGTGCGGCACCTTTTTGACCTTGCCGGTGCGCTCGTCCTCCACCTCGATTTCTTCGCGGTTCATGGCTTTGAAACGGCTGAACCAGTTCTTGGCGCCAAAGGTCGTAATTAACGCCTCCAGTGTGGTGGGCGTGGTCTCGCGCAGGTTCAGTTCGCGCGTCAGCAGCTCCACGTCAGCGGGCAGGACCTCGCTCGCGGCGATCTCCAGGTTGAAGTCCGGGGCCGAGCCGCGGATGGTCGCGCCCGCTCCCAGCCCGACCACGCGCACCTTCGACCCGAACTTGGTCTTCAGGCCGGTCACGCGCAATCCCGTGTCCGAGGCGGTGTCGTCGTAGCCGTATTCGTTGTGCATGTCGAAGATTAGCGCCGAAGCTTTGTTGTAGTGCATCAGCCCGGCCAGGACGAGCCGCGTCAGGAACGACTTGCCCGTGCCGGTGGCGCCGAACACGCCCGACGAGCGCTGGACGAACTTGTCCATGTCGATGCAGACCGGGTGTCCCTGCTCGCGCGTATAACCGATGACGAAATTGGACGCCTCGGACGGGTCGCCAAAGATCTCGGCGATATCGCCCTCGGCGGCGAGACGCACCTGGGCATGGTGCGGGGGCACGCTCTTGACCGGACCCGGTCTTGGCTGCCGTCCCCCGAGCGACTCGATCCACCGGTCATATTCCGCGGAACCCGGCTCCGGGCCGCGTTCCAGCATCAGGGCAGGCAGCACTTCCAGGTTGGTGTAGAGCGTCTGCCCGTGCAGGGCTTTGGCCAGCGTGGACGGCAGTCGCATCTCGGATTGCTCGTCCGCAAAGCGTGGGTCGGTCGCGCCCAACATCAAATCCGTGACCAGGCCATAATATTGCCACGTACCGCTCTCGATGACCACGAACGCGCCTTCCTGTACTTCCTGCGCGGGGACGGTCAGCCGCACGCGGAAGTTTTCTTTTAATCCGCCGCCGACGATATAACCAATCGAAACGTTTTCAGAATTCATTCTTCCTCCTCTCACTTTAACCAACCAAATTTATTACTTTATGTTCTTGTCGATCATAAAAAAGTACTTTATCGAATTCACTGTCAAATTGATTGGTTAACGTGTCTTGTTCCAAACCAACTGTTGATGAAATATGTGTTCCTTCTGCTACAATTACTAGCCACACTTCGTCACAGTTTGTTTTATATTGTCTTACTTTTACATTTTTAGATGAAATGATCTCTTGGATTTCATTTGGTACAACGCTAATAAATCCCGATTCAATAGAACCCCATAAAGCTTGCTTTTCATTGCGCACTCTTATTACTCTAATCTTGTGCACAAATTTCTTAAGAAGGGTATCTTCAAGGTATTCGTTTGTAATTTCAATATTATCAAAGAGGTTTTGGGGAGTATTATTACCGATTGCCCAAACTGCTATAGAAGCCAGTTCAGACACTTCCGATTTGCGAGGAAGTTTTCTCGGATACCAGGAGAAAATAATCCATAAAGGAATATCTTTTGTCTTATAAAATTCATTTTTAGCTTCATCAATAATACGTTGCCTAATCACTTCGATTCTGCGCAGTGCGGATTCCCCCGCATTTTGCCCTCGTACATATTCAACTATCTCAATTCCCAGTTTCCCGAAATCCTGATTGCAAATAAAATCAGGGCTTTCAGAATCAACGATTTCTCCTGGTATCAAATCAGGATTTAGCGTCTTGATTTCAGCTAAAAACGCTCTTTCTCGTTCTTTCTTGTCCATTGATTTTATATTAATCCTCTTCACACAATACCCTGGACTTCAGGCAGTATGGGTACGTAAATCCTCTTTGGTAGCCTTGTCATAAACGTTGTGTCCTTTGTGTCACTTCGACAAGCTCAGTGTAAGCCTTTGTGTTTAAACAACTTCGCCCAATGAGCCTAACACACCCATTAATGTTGGGTAATCGTCTCTCAACAAAGTAATTAATTCTTTTACAGCATCTTCCTTCCAGGCCGGGCTATTCTTGCCATGCGCCTTTTCCGCCTGTTGTATGTGTGCCGCCAGAACTTCTCCAATGGGGATATCCTGTGCGCGTAGAATATGACGGAAATACCCGAATCGCCCGGCAGCTGTGAAAAGCGCCAGCTCATCCTCATTACACAAGTAGATCACGTCCAAACTCAACGGCGGACGCGGCGGCAGCAGGTGGAAAATTTTCCCATCCTGTTCGTAGCCCACCGCCAGCACGGACATCTCGACCGGCACGATGCGCCGCTCGCGGTTGTCGCGCATGACCTCCTCGCTGACGTTGTCGGCGGTAACCAGCTGGCGCACCAGCCCGTCATCGTCGATGTGGATGTCGTGGATCAGACCATAGACCTGGTAGCCGTCCCCCAGCGGGGCGCGGACCAGCGCGCCGAAGGCCGGGACGGTCAATTGCGAGACGCGGCAGCCGGCGATGAAGCCGGTCGTGCCGGCGCGCAGCAAGCGTCCGATTTCGATGTGGGTCATAAACTACCTCCTGTCATTGCGAGCCCGCCCCCCTCCCCGACCCTCCCCCATTTTTCGCGAACCCCAGCGGAAAATGGGGGAAGGTGCCGAAGGCGGGTGGGGGTCACATTCGTGTTCTTCCCTTCAAATCCTTCGCCGATTGTTTATTCGAGCCTTCATCCAGTTCTTCGTCCTGGCGGCGTAATTCCTGCGCCAGCATCTGCTCGACCTGGTATTTCTCCTCCTGCTTGACGACTGCCACTTCATGCGCGCGATGTAACAGGTAGGGATAAGGCTTGCTGCCCATCATGCGGCACTGGTCCACCAGGACGGCGTGCAGAAGATCGAGTTTGTCGGGGTCGTCGGCCACCCATTTGGGAATCTCCACGCGGACCGGCCAGGGATGTCCCTGCGTGCCGACATTGAGATAGAAGAAGTGCAATCCCAGCAGGCCCTGGTAATATTTCTCCGATTTGGATTGGATGGCGAACACCGCCGAGCGTTCCCCGGGGCCAAGCAAAGGATTTGCCTTTTCGCCGTACAGCCAGCGGTCGGATACGCCGCGCAGGGGATGGTAATCGCGCAAGTTGTGGGATAAATTGTCAGTTTGTCCTGCTTCGACCAACTCCAGCAGGCGCACGACCAGATTTTCACTTGGTTTCTCAATGTAACCGGCAGTGGTTACTCCATTGTTTTGTAGACGAGATAAGACACCCAAGTATTGATTTAATAATGTATTGAATGCTTTAAGTTCCTCAAAGCCTTTTGGTTCCCATAATTCCATCGGGCCATCAGTGATTGTGACAATTGGATGTGAGTATTCCTTCGATATTTCTTCTAGTTTGCTTCGCTCTTTGAAATCTCTTCGTAATGCAACCATACCATCTGTTGCTGGACCGTAGAGAGCTTCCCATTCGTCTTCTAAAAGAAGTTCACTGTCAGTTGATACATCTGTTACTTTTCCGGAATTCAATTGAATAGCAATACCACCTACATTAACTAGGCAATATTGAATGGATATATTTCTATCAGGATAAATTTGGGAACCGTCTGCAGCGATGAGCGTGGCTTCTTTAACGGTGGCAGGCGTGGGCACGTGCGCAGCGAGCGACTCATTTACGGGTAACGCGCAGCGGATATTCGGGTCCGCTTCTTTGGCACGGTCCACGATACCGCGCAGATAGTCCAGTTCATTTGCGTTTTGTTCCAATAAATTGCGCGCATGTTCCCGCAGTTTTTCGATACGTTCCCTGCGTTCACGCGCGCCGATGCCAATTTCTTTGATCTTTGTGTAGATTTGCTGGAAGTCGATTGCCATGCGAAGCCCTTAGAAAGTGTCTGAAAAGTCATTCTGCGGCTAATCTGCGAAGCATCAGTTTGATCATGGCGGCATAGATGAAAGACTCGCTGGTTTCTGGCAATCGTTCGTAATCTCGAGCCAGTCTACGCTGGCGCACCAA
>DAOTXM010000528.1:0-1878 GCA_034435215.1 Anaerolineales bacterium | reverse complement strand
CATGGGGAAGGGTTCCATGGTCGTCTTGGGACGGTCGTAGGGAATGTCCTTGATGATGGTGAAGCGCGGTCCGCAGTTGGTGCAGTTGATGAAGGGATAGCGGTAGCGGCGGTCGGATGGGTCGAAGAGCTCGCGCAGGCAATCGGGACAGATGCCGACATCGGGCGAGATAGGCTGGAAGGCACCTTCCACGGCTTCAGAATGGACAATATCGAAGGAACGGAAGCCGTTCGGGGCGTGGAAAGAAGCGGTCAATTCATCGATGCGGGAAAGCGGCGGGGCCTCGTCATGCAGGGCCTTGACAAAGGCGTCCAATACCTCCTGTTCGCCGTCCACTTCGATATCCACCCCTGCGGAAGTGTTACGCACCCACCCATTCAGGTCGAAACGTTTGGCCAAGCCGTACACAAACGGGCGGAAGCCGACCCCCTGGACGATACCCGTAATGTGGATTTTCACGCCAGTGAGTCTAGCCATTTTTGATTTGCAATTTTCGATTTACGATTTTGGATTGGCATTTTCGAGCAACCAGTCCACCCAGATATCGACGCCTTCGCCCGTGCGGCAGGAAAGCGGGAAGGTCACCAGGCCAGGATTGAGGGCTTCGACGCCTCTTTGAAAATAATCCATTTTGAAGTCGATGTAGGGCAGCAGGTCGATCTTGTTGATGACCAGCGCGTCCACGCCGCGGTACATGCCGGGATACTTGTAGGGCTTGTCATCGCCTTCGGGGATGGAGGCCACCAGCACGGATTTGTGCGTGCCCAGGGCGAAACTGGCCGGGCAGACCAGGTTGCCGACGTTTTCGACCAGCAGCATATCGACGCTGGAGAGGTCGATCTGGCCAAGAGCCTGGTGCAGCATGACCGCATCGAGATGGCACTCGCCGCCCGTGTTGACCTGCACAGCTACGGCAGCGCCCGCGGCGGCGGCGCGATCGGCGTCGATGGAGGTGGCAATATCGCCGTCCACGACGGCCACGCGCAGTCTTTCGGCTAAGCGCGGCAGGGTTTGCTCGATCAGGGAGGTCTTGCCCGCGCCGGGGGAAGCCATCAGGTTGACAGCAAAGACCCTGGCCGCGTCCAGACGGGATCTGTTTTCCTCGGCCAGTTTGTCATTGGCGGAGAGGATGCGTTCGATGATAGGGATTCGTTGGGTCATGGGTTGATTCTATCTCATTTGGAAGCATATTTGACGAATACTGGCAGCCTGTCGGAGAGCAATCAAGAATTATCCTTTTGCTCTGCTGGATTGCCAAATTCAGCGGTTTACAACGCAATTTTGCCCGATTCCGGCCTGGATTCCCTGGCACCGCCCGCCAGGGCAGGTGTGACAATCCAGGCCAGCAGTTGATGCAATTTTTCTCCTCTCCGATAAACTGCTAGAAGTGGTTTTGAATTGTTTATCGCGCTTCGACTGCGGACCTCAACGCTACGCGTTTCAGCCCTCCGCTCAGAGCGTGTATATCACTCCACATCAATCGCTTCCAGGGAAAACTCCTCGCCGGCGACGATCTTGACGCCAACCGCGCCGCAATTGGGACAGGAGAATTCTTCACCATCCGGTTCATACTTCTCGAAACAAGCCATACACTGGAACTGCGCCGGAACGATGCGAAAATGCAGCTTTGCGCCCTCAGCCATCGTATCTTTGGCGATGATATCCCAATAAAACTGGATCGATTCATCCACCAGCCTGGTCAGTTCGCCCATGACAATGTGCAGGTCGGTGATGCGTCTGGCCTCCGCTTTTTGGGCGTGTTTGAGGGCAATATCGAGGATGGATTGGGTGACAGGCAGTTCATGCATGCGGGCGATTATACCTGTTAATGTGGTGTCCCCGCCGTCACAGGCAGGGCCACCTAACCCCAATAAGGAG
>DAOTXM010000527.1:0-2606 GCA_034435215.1 Anaerolineales bacterium | reverse complement strand
GGCGTAGCCCGCCCAAAACACCCGACACCCTAACTTGTTGAAAAGCTACTCCATATTACAAGGGTGGAAGGTTGAAAAATCTTTGTGCTTTTCGTGTTCATACGTGTGTATTCGTGGATTCTTCATCCAAGCGGAAACCCGCCCCAGGTACCGGTCAAATTCAGGCGCAACAAGTCGATGACCAAGATCATCAGAAACGTCAGTGTTAAACCGGCAATGACCGGCATCCAAAGTTGCTTGGGCGTCTCGAAGGTGTTTTCCTGGCGCATGATGATGACCCAAACGATGCAGAATACCATGGACAGCAGCGCCAGCACGCCCAACACGCTTAAAAAAGCAATCGGATATAGAATGACAGGCTGTTCGCTTAAGATACCCAGATCGACCAGCAAAATGATCCCCAATAGGATGCCAAACTCCTTCCAAGTCAGCGCCGGGCGCTCATCCGTATTGCGCCAGATGGTCTGGTTGACCAGCGGGAACAGGACGGAAGCCATCGCGAGGCCCATCCCGCTGCCGGTCAGCAGGCGCAGCGCATTGTTCGGAACGTAAAGGTTGGGGATTTGTGGTAAAACGCCTTCATAGTTCTCTTTGAGCAGGTAAAAATACGAATTCGAACCGTCCACGCCAAAGGCCAGGAGAAAGAACACCAGTACGCCCAGGATGCCTTTCAAGGGCATGTTGCTGCGCCTGCGGCTGACGATGCCCAAAAAGATCAACGTGACCGCAGCTGCGTTGAACTCCCCCGTGCAACGCGCGCACAACGGCAATTGACGGCCGAAAAGGTGGAATGAACGCTCGTCGATGCGGTGGCAAACGGCATATCCGATCCCGTCTGCTTTGCCCAGCAGGCCGGGCGGCGTGATGAATAGGAAAGCGGCCAATACCAGCAGGAGGGCCATGGGGACGAACCAACGTGTCAGGTTACCGATAAATACCAGCGATTTTTCTCTTTGCATGCTGTCATTATATGGGTGAAACGATTGGAATGCAAGCACGAGCCGGGATTAAGGTATGATAAGGGCTGACAACCAATGCGCAAGACGATCCTTATCTCGCTTCTTTCCTTGACTCTGGCCTGCCAGCCGGTGAATGAACCGGTTTCTACTCCCACGGCTACTCCGCCGCCCCTGCCGTCCGCGACCGTTACCTCCACCCAGCCCTATGTCTACCTGACAGCCACGCCCGGCTACCCCGAAGCAGGATTCGGCCCGCTTGACTTCCCGGTCGATATCAACCCGCTGACGGGACTCAGCACCGATCCGGCTTTGCTCGACCGCCGGCCGATGCTGATCAAGGTCTCGAATTTACCGCGGGAAGTGCGACCACAGTCCGGGCTCTCGCAGGCGGACATCGTCTTTGAGTATTACACGGAACAGGGCACAACCCGCTTCATTGCCATCTATTACGGCAAGGACGCGGAACAGGTTGGCTCGATCCGATCGGCGCGCTTCTTTGACGAGCATATCATCCGCATGTACCGGGGCTTCTTCGTCTTTGGCAGCGGCGACGAGCGGGTGCGGGAGCGATTGTACGACTCCAATTTTACCGAGCGGCTGATTGTAGAGTGGCAGGTTGGGTGTCCGGCCCTGTGCCGCCCGGATCCACTGACGAACTACCTGATGGCGGATACGGTCGCGGTGCGTGAATATATCCGCTCGCAGGGCATCGCCGACGAGAGACAAGAAATGGAGGGAATGCGCTTCCAGTTACAGCCTCCTGAAGGAGGGCAGGCCGCCGATCGCGTATATGCCTGGTATTCGGCTGTCATCTACAACCGTTGGGACTATGACCCGCCCAGCGCCCGCTATTATCGCTATGTCGACATGGAAAATGCATTTGAAGGTCAACCCGAGGTGTACAAGCCATTGCGGGACGCGCTCGGTGATATACCCATATCAGCAGATAACGTGATCATTTTGCTGGTGCCGCATGATTTTTACTCGGTCTCCCCGGAAATGGTCGAAATCCAACTCTACGGTACCGGCCCGGCCTATGCCTTCCGGAATGGACAGGCGTATGAGTTGGACTGGGCGCGCCCGAACGAGAATGGCGTGTTGCAATTCTTCACAAAGGATGGGGAATCATATCCCCTTAAGCCAGGGACAACCTGGTTCGAAGTGATGGGTATCAGCACGGACATCGACTCGAACGGGGCGTTCTGGCGTTTCGAAATGCGGTTTCCTTAAAAAGACCAGAGTGCCGCCCAATTGGACGGCACCCGTGGCGCGCTGTGGCTTCCTTACTTACTTGAGGAGGGATGCCACAGCGCTGGGTTGGTTACTACTATCCATGTTAGACATCACCTCCTCCTTTCTTAAGGATGGCGGTCGATTGTGCTCCCCCAGCTGTGACAAGAGTATGGCATAAATTAATTTGGATGTCAATAGCGTAAAGAAAACTCTAATTGATTTGTAATTTTGTTCCCTTGGTCATTATTGGGTTTGAAATAATAGGGTCTTCCCGTCTTACATGATTTAGAAGCGAAATTGACACCCCCAATTTTGATTTTTTCTTCCCTAAAATAGAAATTCTCAGTACATCACGAAACAACTGGGAGAAACCCGAAAACAGGGGTGGGGGGGGGGGGGGGGGGGGGGGGGCCG
>DAOTXM010000526.1:0-7326 GCA_034435215.1 Anaerolineales bacterium | reverse complement strand
ATTTGGGGGAGGGTGCCCGGCAGGGCGGGATGGGGTTGGGGGGAGGTCGCGTATTATCTCCAACCCAATCGTTCCCTGCCCGGCGATGATTTGTCCGTCATTGTAGGGAGATACCCACGTTTTCTGATTCTCCTCGGCATAGGCTTTGCCTGCCGCTTCGGCTTCCGGGTAGCCACCCGGGGTGGTATGAATGACCGCTCCCAGCGCACGCATGGCCTCCACTTTGGCAGGGACGGCATGCTCCGAAACAAAAACTTCCACCGCCGCGCCCACCGTCTTGGCAGCCAGCGCAATCCCCTGGCCGTGATTGCCAGCCGAAGCGGCTACGATCCCGGCTTCGCGCTCCCAATCTTCGAGCAGGAGCACTTTGTTGAACGCCCCACGAACCTTAAACGAGCCGGTCACCTGCCGGTTCTCCCATTTGATATAAAGATCACGCGCCGCATCGTGGATGAGCGGCGTGCGGGCGATGTACGGCGCGATGCGCCCGTCAGCCTGGGAGATCCACTCGAACGGAATCATGCCGAGGAACTCCTTATTACCCGCAGGGCCAGCTGAGGGTCGTCGGTCAAGATTCCATCCACGCCCCAACTGAACAAGCGTCTCATATCCTCTTCCCTGTTTACCGTCCAAACGTTGATCCTACGCTTCAACTTGTGGACGCGTTGTACCTGCTGTGAAGTCACGTCGCCCAGGTAAGGATGCAGGGCATGATAGTTCCCAAAATTAAAACCAAACGAACGCCCCCACACACCCCACCTGCCCTTGATCGTAATCAGACCGCGCGGCACTTCTGGCAGGATACGCGCAGCTTTTTTTAAATTCCATGGCAGGAAAGATGAAAAAATGACGTTTTTCTGCATTCCATGGTGGCGGACCACTTCGCATACTTTTTCCGCCAGGGTATCGAACGGCGTAGAGAAATTTTTCAGTTCCACATTAATGAGGGCGCGTTTGCCGATGGTCTCGAACACTTCATCCAAGGTGGGGATTTTCTCGCCGCGAAATTTCTCCGAGAAGGAACTGCCCGCGTCCAATTCACGCAGTTCGGCCAGTGGAAGTTTGGAGAGCTTGCCATGCCCGTTTGTGGTGCGATCCACCGTCCTGTCGTGATACACAACAACATGACCATCTGAAGTCAGTTGCGTATCCAGCTCAAAGCCATCCGCGCCCAGTTCAAGGGCTATTTTGAAGGCCGCCAGGGTATTCTCGGGGGCGTAATTCTTCGCGCCGCGATGGCAGAGGATCAGCGGAGAGGGCAGTTCCGTGAGCATGGTTTGATTATACATTACACAGAAAAGGCCCTAAAGGTTTGGGAAACCTTTAGGGTCTGCAACGTGGCTAATTGTGTTTACGGAAACTTTATGCCATCAACTTCCGCCGATCGTCGCCTTGATCACCTTATAGCCTTCTGATTCAAACGCCGAAGCGATCTTGTCCTGAAGTTCCACCCCGGGCGTCAGGGAAATCATGTAGCCTCCACGACCTCCGCCCGTCACTTTCGCGCCCCAAGCCCCCCGCTCCAGCGCTTCCCTGCACATTTTGTCCAAAATCTCGTGGGAATACTCCATCTCGGCCAGGAGTTGATGATTGGTTGTCATAATCTGTCCCACCGCCTTCAAATCACCGGCTTCGAGCGCTTTTTTCATTTCCCGTCCCTGATCTGTGATGGTCTGCATGCGCGAAGCAAAGAGGGCGGGATTTTCCTTTTTCTGGCGTTCGCTGAACTCATCCAAGAGCGCTGTGTTCGCGGTGATGCCGCTATTGGCCAAAACGATTTCAAAAGGCTGCGGAGTTTTGATCCGTTCGAAATGCTGTTCCTGATTTTTCAGGTAGAAAAGGAGTAGCCCACCATAGGTCGAGGCGGTATTATCCACCCCGCTCGCGATCCCGTGATAGGGGAATTCACCCTGCCAGGCTACACGATTGATCTCCTCAATCGAATAACCCAAATTGAACTCCTCGTTCAACGCCCGCGCGAGCGAGACACAACTGGCCGCGCTAGCGCCCACACCGCTTCCCGCCAGCAGGGTTCCGCCAACAGTGATCTTGATCGGGTTCTTCTTGACATCGATCTTCATGACCTCAAGAATCCTGTCGATCGATTTTACCTGCTGATCCTTTTTCTTTTCCTTATAGCCCGGAACCTCGATGCGGTTATATTCCAGAATCCAACCCTCGCCTGCCGCCATCCGTTCGACGGTTGTTTCCGTTTCATAGGAAATTGCAGAAACGATTGCGGGAACTTCTTCCAAAACGAATTGGTCCCCAATCAAGATGGTCTTTCCAAAACCTGTGCCTTTAGACATTCGATTCTCCTTGAATGATTTTTTCCATTTCTTCGATGAGTTTTTCTTCCTTGCCGATGGCCACCGTGGTGGCGGCCGTCAAACTATGACAGGCATCCGAAAAGCCTCCCAGTCTGTTCGTGGCTTCGGGAAGCAGGATATTGAGACCCATTGTCCTCCCGGCCCTGATCTCCCCTTCCATGTAAGGGGAAACCCGCATGGATATCTTGACCTCGTTGAACTTGATCGCGCCAAAGCCTGGGATTTCGTCCGGAATGATTTGGAATCCCGCCAGGTATTTATAGGGATCGATCAACTCCGTCTCCCGAATCGCGTCACAGAATGCCCCAATCATTTTTACGCCCATCGGAAAGAAGCGATTTTCCACATGGAACCACTGGATGTGAGGCGCCTGCTTCCATCCACCGGATTGAAGCCTGGCAATCTCATTGTCAAAGATCTTCTTCCTGGTGGCTTTTAATTCTTCCATCATTTTATCGGATTCGGATGAAACGCCTTCGAGACAAACTTTGACTCCCATATCCGGTCCATTGTAGTAATAACCCACTCCTCCCAACAAATCGAGGTAATCGCCGAATTCGAGAACGGGGATTTCACCTTTTGGATTTTTCAACCAATATCGCTCGCCGTTCTCGACCTTTTGGATCTCGAACCTGCCTTGCTGAACGGCCTCCAGCGCCGCATCCCGGTTCTGACTCACCAGACGTCCGTCCACAAAGAAACCGTCCGCCACTGCGCCGACAGCAGCAATCGGAGCCAGGTCGTGGTTGATCGGGTCCATCGTCACCGCAAAAAGATAACAGGTCGTCGAACCGGAAATGTCCCGGTCGCCTTTCAATCCAAAGAGATCAGGATCGAGATTGTGGACCTTCGGGTCGGTCGAGGCTTCCGCAACGTGGTGATCCAAAATCAGCGTCAGATTTCGCCCTTTGTTCAGTTCGGAAATCAATGGCGCGATTCGTCCCGCAAAATCGGCAAAGACAATAATGCGTCCCTCTTGTTCGTAAACCTTTTTTAGCACGGCGGGATATGGCTTTTCCAAACAGAAGCGTTGAACTTTATACCCCTGCCGTTCAAAAGCACGGGTCAGGATGGCGCCTGAGGTGATTCCATCCGCATCATTATGATGAAAAACCTGCACAGCCTTTTCGGGCGATTCCTTGACTTCCCGAATGGCCTCTTTCATTGCGTCAAACCAATGATTCAACATATTCCTCCTTTTGATAAAGCGATTCTATCACGGAAGAAAATCCAGGCAACAACATGGCAGTTTTTGCGCAAGCCGATTGTGTTGACAGGGATGTTCACCCTGCGTATGATTAGAAGACTTTTTGAAACGGGTTTTTTACATGAATGACATCGAAAAATTGAGCTTGGTTCGTGGCTTCCTGCTGGATATGGATGGCACTTTCTACTTGAGCGATCGTCTGCTGGAGGGCGCATTGCGCTTTATAGATCTCTTGGGCAAGCAAAAGAAAGAGTTTCTCTTCCTCACCAACAACTCATCCAAACATCGTCGTCAGTACGCTGAGAAAATCGGTCGGCTCGGACTACCCATCCCGGAAGAATTCGTGCTGACTTCAGGGGAGGCCACCGCGCTTTATCTGAAAAGACAACGCCCTGGAGCCGGACTCTTTGTGGTTGGCACACCTTCCCTCGAAGAAGAATTCCGCCAGCATGGCTTCCGTCTCGTAGAGCAGGAACCAGATTTCCTGGTGCTGGGCTTCGACACGACCCTTACCTATCAAAAATTGTGGACATTATGCGATTTCGTACGGGCGGGCATCCCTTACATCGCAACGCACCCGGATTTCAATTGCCCTACGGAAACAGGCTGGATGCCGGACGTCGGCGCGATGATCGCCTTTGTCAAAGCCGCAACGGGCAGGGAACCAAACTTAGTAGTAGGCAAACCGAATCGTCTTATCGTAGATGCCGCAGCCGCCAAGATGAACCTGCCGGTCAGGCAGTTGGCCATGATCGGCGACCGATTGTATACAGACATTGCGCTTGGTCAATCAAGCGGCATTGTTACCGTCCTGGTTTTGAGCGGTGAAACAAAAATCGAAGATCTGAAAGACTCCCCTTTTCAACCGGATTACACATTCCAAAACCTGGCTGGCTTGGCAGATTGGCTGGAGAGGAACGGTTAATCATCCTCTTAACAAGCCTCTACGCAGGCGGCGATTTCAATCATCCTACAAATCCACCAGCAGGGCGAGGCACCCCGATGCGCAAAAGCACAGGGACGAAGCCAATCGCACATCAAATCTCCACAAAGTATGCCTGTGCAGCGCGATCGATCATTTCACGGTTCATGACAGGCGGAACCGACAAATAGCTGGATATATCAAGGATCTGGTCGCACAAATCGCGTGGATGGGAAGCGCGTAGTTTGCGGTTTCTCTTGATATACCATTCCTGTAACAGGTAAGCCAGGCCTTGATCGTTGTATTCGACTCTCTTGGCCTCTGCCACCCGTTTGAATATTTCACGGTACTCTTGGTAAGACGGATCACCAATCTCGATTTTGTGACGCAGACGGCGCAGGAAGGCCTCATCCACCAGGTCTTTGGGTGGCAGGTTGGTCGAAAATACGATCAATACATCGAAGGGCACTTCCACCTTGCGGCCGTTATGCAGGGTGAGATAGTCCACACGATTCTCGAGCGGGACGATCCAGCGATTGAGCAGGTCCCTCGGGCGCACCTGCTGCCTGCCAAAATCGTCGATGAGCAGAATGCCACCGTTGGCTTTTACCTGGAAGGGTGCTTCATAAAACTTATGCGTATCGTCAAAGACCAGGTCAAGGCCTTCGAGAGTTAGCTCACCACCGGTCATAATGAAGGGACGGCGGATTTTGATCCAACGCGGGTCGCGGCGAGCATTGGTGCGCAGGTTGCCCGTGGTTGTACCCGGCGCGCCGGATTTGGCGTCGGAAGCCAGTTTGTGACTGACAGCATCATAGACTTTGATGACCTGGCCATCCAGGTAGAGGGCATAAGGGATGTACATGTCCTGGCTGAGTACCAGATTCCCAAAGGCGCGCGCGATACTGGTCTTGCCATTCCCGGGCGGTCCATACATGAAAATGGAGGTACCGGAATTCAGCGCCGGCCCCAAACGCTGGAAGGTTGTCTCCGAGATGACCAGTTGCGAAAGGATCTGGCGCATGGTGCGCGTCGTGACGGTCATTCGTCCGCTCTTTTGGCGGCGGATGGCTTCGTTATAGACTTCGAATGGGACAGGCGCCGGCCCGGCATATTGGCTGCGCTCCAACGCTTCGCGCGCACGCTGGATGCCTGCGCCGGTGATCCCATAGGTGTAAGCGCCCTCCCCCAATCCGCCTTGCGATGATTTGACTTCGATCAGTTTATCCGCTTTCAACGCGACCAGGATTTGATCGGTCACGCCTGCAAAGGGCAGCGTAATCTCCTCGGCGATCTTAAAACCGCTCAGATAACCACGAAAATATAACACCTTCAATACCAGGTCCTGTAACCAGAGTGGGTTCAAGCCGGTATCATCCAGGCTGGTGACCTGCGGCGGCAGGAAAACACCACCAACAGATGACCCCAGGGGCCCGGAAGGGGGTCTTTGTAATGGATTGGCCATATTACCTCCCCATCAGAAAAACGATGGTAATTTGATTATAGCATGGCTACCAGAAGGACAGAAAGCCAGATGCTTTTTCGTTTATAATCCCAAACTATGAAACTATCCGTAATCATCCCAGTTTACAATGAAGTTGAAAGCATTCAGGAGATTGTCAATCGGGTCCAATACACCAAGCTCGCCTGGGAAATTATCCTGGTTGATGATGGATCGATCGATGGCACGCGCGATTTGTTGAAAGAAATGGACGGCAAAGACAATCTTCGCGTTATATTTCACGAGAGAAATCAGGGCAAAGGCGCAGCTGTTCGCACTGGCTTCGATGCGGCCCAGGGTGAGGTCCTGCTCATCCAGGATGCCGATCTCGAATACGACCCACGAGATTATCCCGCCCTGCTCAAGCCGCTCGAAGAAGGCATTGCGGATGTCGTTTATGGTTCGCGCTTCCTGGGTGGTCCACGACGTGTGGTAATGTTCTGGCACATGGTCGCAAACTATCTGCTCACTTTCATGACCAATATTCTCTATAATACCATCCTGAGCGACATGGAAACCGGTTATAAGGTTTTTCGCCGCAAGGTGATCGAGGGCATGCCGCTGCATGCCAAGCGCTTCGATTTCGAACCCGAATTCACCGCCAAAGTGCTCAAGCGCAAATATCGCATCTTCGAGGTACCAATCACTTTCAACCCGCGGGACTATTCCGAAGGCAAGAAGATCGGGCTCAAAGACGCCTTCGAAGCTGTATGGACTTTACTGAAATACCGTATTGTGGATTAACTTGACCGTCGCTTGTGAAATTGCCGTCTGGAGGATTAACTGAATAACCGGATGAGAAGCTCTTCCAACCCCTCCATAGCGCCTTCCACGCTTCGTGACAAGCCCTGGCCTGCTTCTATTTGTCCAGGCTGAATCGCCACCAGAACGGCGTCCGGTCGTCTGTCCTCTGGAACGACCTGGAACAACAATGACAGGCTGGCTGAATGCGTCGAAATTCCCGTCTCTTGCAACTGCTCCATCTCGATCAGGGAGAGGTCGCCCGGGCTGGCACCCAGATCAGCAGCATCGAGCACCAACACCAGGTCCGCGCCGCTGGCTTCGATGGGTCCCAGATAGTTCTCTGGCACGTCGCCTGCATCGATGACAGGGATATTCAATTGTTTTTCCAGACGCTCGGCCAGGAGAGAGCCAACCGCGTCATCCCCGCGCAAACGATTACCAATCCCTAGGATGAGTACCTTTTTGTCCTGCGTGCGTTGCCGGAGTTCTTCGAGCATGGTCAAAGCCACGGAAATTTTATCCCTTTAGTGACTCGTCTTACAACGCAAGGTTGCGTTGCTGATACGCATTCACTACAGGGATAACCGAAAAAATGGTTGTGTGTGGGGGGGGGCGGCCCCCC
>DAOTXM010000525.1:0-2228 GCA_034435215.1 Anaerolineales bacterium | reverse complement strand
AGAAACCGCCGCTGAGACACCGTGCGCGAGCAGGTATCCGAAAACGCAAAAGACGTGCAGGAAGACAACGATTTGGTAAAGCATGTGAGCTTCTCCTTTGGCGAAGGATTGTTTGAAACTTCATTGGTCAATTCGTCACCGATCTGAATCCAATATGCGCCTCCTTTATTTGAACATCAACCAGACTCCCCCTGCCAATGCGGCCAGACCAATGATGAGATTGACCGCCCCCCGCGCGCGGTACCCAAAATCAACCAGCCCGCTTCTTTCTTCGGGGCGGTGGCCACTGCCTGCGATCAAGCGGATCAACCCGAACAGCAGGGTGAAAAAGCCAAACGTGATGAGCAGTATCCCCCAGCCGCGCGGTGACCCGACCAAACCCGCCAGAACGTTTCGTGCCGTGCCAGGCTGTGTCCATTCGAAAAAGGCGTAGAGCGTCACGCCCGTACCGAAGAGAAATATCATCACGCCAAACGAGCGAGCGGGCAGACCTGAAAAGTTTTCCCTGCGGCTGTGCAGGCGGTTGTAAATTTTGATCTTTCCGTTTACGAGAATTTCAATGCCCAATTGGATTGCAAACGTGCCGAACAATCCCATCGCAAGAGGAATCAGAGTCGGCATATTGAATTCTTTGAAAGGATAGACCATTCCGCCAGCGACGACGATCGCGGGGACAGCCAATTTATCGGCGATTTTCATAGGCGATTATCTTCTCGATTGTTATCGGCAGACTATTTATGGTGATTGCCTGTGATATAAGTTTCAAGTTGCTCGATGACAAATTCCTGCTCGGAGATGATCGCTTTGACCACATCACCGATCGAAATCACGCCAACCAGTTGACCATCATCCAGTACAGGAAGGTGGCGCACGCGCTTTTCGGTCATCAGGAACATGCATTCTTTGGTGGTCGTGCTGGGATGCACCACAAAAACCTTTTCTGTCATAATGTCACTCACCGGGGTATTCTTGGATGATTTGCCTTTCAAAAAAACTTTGCGGGCATAATCACGTTCGGAAAAAATTCCCACAAGTTTTTCATCTTCGAGTACCAGGAGCGCGCCGATACCCTTGTCAGCCATCAGTTGTAACGCTTCGAAGACGGTTGCTTCGGGCTTTATAAACCAGATATCCTGCCCTTTCTGTTGAAGGATCTGTTTGACAGTTGTGTGCATCTTTTATCTCCTCATATCAACTTCCTCGAATACGTTATAAAATAAAGTCGACAATGTTACATCCTCTATTTGACCGTTCGATCAAAGTCTGACATTGCCATTGAATGTATAAAATGCAATAAATAAAAGCTTGGCCTACGGTTAATCGTTTAGTATCGTCTTCTCCAATTCTTCGATCAATGTGTTCACCTTGATGTGATAACTTTTTGCAACATAATCGAGCGAACAAAACTTCATCAGGTAACAGCCAAAGCAGTCTGTTTTGAACGCAAGCCACACACAGATAGTTTTGGGGTATTGCTGTACCACCTCCGCGACAGCTCGATCAGGGGTGAGCGAAAAGGTTTTCATGGCATGGCTTGCTCAAAAAGAGGTTGGGGCGTTTCATAGACTTCTGGACTGTGGCACCTTCCCAGGGAACAAAGGAGAACTATGGGAATTCATAACGCGAGCAACGAAAACCGACGACATTGCTGGAGCCCGTTGATTCTCCGTTGCGGTAGGCAGAACGTACGAAGGTTCCACTGTTGAGCCACGAGCCGCCCCGCAGCACTCGATTTGTGCCTGAATCCGGTCCCAAGGGATTGGATTCAGGTGATATGGCATAGTATTCACTATCGTACCAATCTGCCACCCATTCCCAGACATTGCCCGCCATATCGTACGCCCCATATGAGCTTTGGCCGCTTTCGTAGCTGCCAACCGCAGTTGTGCCTCCTACACAGTTTGCATAGTTTACAAACTGACAATCGTATTCATCACCCCAGGGATACACGTTCTTCTTCTGATTCTTCTCATCCCAACTTGCAGCCTTCTCCCACTCTGCTTCGGTCGGCAGGCGGCGGCCTGCCCATTCACAATAAGTATTGGCGTCATTCCAAGAAACATGAACGACCGGATGTTCCATAATCGTCGAAATTCTGCTATCAGGACCAAGTGGATGTTGCCAGTCTGCTCCACTTTTCTGCTTCCCTGAGCTACTTTCAAAAACAAATGATCCCCCCGCTTGCTCTGCATCTGTTACATAATTTGTATTATTCACAAACTTTGCAA
>DAOTXM010000524.1:0-2704 GCA_034435215.1 Anaerolineales bacterium | reverse complement strand
AAGAACGCTATCGCTCGATGCGCGGCTACAAACAAGAGCAATCTGCTCTCGATGTCAGCCGTTTGATTGCCTTTGCCGGTACTCATTTGCACCGCGGGCTCGATCTGACCAGCCTGATTGCATAAGCTCGCTGATAGATAATCACTCCCTGGCTGGTTCGTCGTTTACTTCACCTTTTTTACCAAATTTGGAACAGTCACGTTGGGATGTGGCCCTTGTGATAAGATTGCGCCTATGAATTTTTCGAGGATTACAAATGATCTGTACATCGGCACCACGCCGCTGAGGGAGGATTATCAGCGCTTACGCGATCTGGGTGTGCGGCTGGTCATTAACATGCGCTGGGAGCATCGTTTGCGTCCCGATACGGGTACGGAACCATTGTCTTTTCTCTGGCTGCGCACCATTGATAGTCCCCTTTTCCCGATCCCGATACGCGCCTTGCAGCGCGGGGCACTGGCTGCGCTGGAAACCATCCGTGCCGGGGGCAGGGTTTACGCCCATTGCGCAGGCGGGCGGCATCGCGGTGTGGCGATGGGCGCGGCGATCCTGATCGCACAGGGACATAGCCCGCAGGATGCAATGGAGTTGATCAAAGCCAATCGTCCGGTTGCCGATCCTGACATTTTCTACATTCGCAGCCGCATTGTACGCTTTGCGCGGCAGTGGGAAATGGTTTAGTCCGGCCTGAACGAGGGGCCGAACGAAAGGGAGATCCGTAGTCAAGGCTGGTTGACGATATACCTATACTCCCCTTGTTACACTCAGGCTCTCCACTCAGCGAGGGATACAAAAACAAAAAACGACGCGCAAAGGCGTCGCTTTTCGACAGCATAGTGTGGCTATGCCGTTGGTGCGGGATGGTCCTTGTCGTAAACAAAAACCTGCACATCCAGTCCCTTGGTCAGTAAATCCAATACAGGCTGGAAGGTGGCATTCTTGATGGCTTGCATTTCTCCCGCCGGGGCATAGACCGAGATGCGCGCTTCCTCATCCGATATTTTAACGACCTTGATTTCCGTCCCTGGGCTGGTGGCTTTGATGGTCAATTGAACCTGTTTGATGGCGTCATCGATCGACATGGTTTTTCCCAATCATATTTGTGGTTTCCTGATTATAAAAGGTATTTTCTCTTCGTCAAATGGCTGGGAAGGTCGTTAGCTTGCCCGCAAGTGGGTTCTTTTGAACATCCAAACCCCGACTGCAAAATAGACCAACGCGAGTACGGTCAGGGAAATGAGCTCGAAGGTTACGTCCTTTGAACCAACCCCCAGGGAAAGCACCTTGTTGAGAGCAGTGGTGGCATGGGTTTGGGGCAGCAGGTCGAAAATACCGTAATCGCGTCCGGCCAGTGCGAACAGGCGAGGATTGCCAACCGGGAACACAGCGCCGGAGAAGAATAACACCAGAAACAGGGGAAAATTGACGATGATCGCAGCGCGTGCCACCGTCCTGGAAAAACAGGCGGTGATCAATCCAATCCCGATGATCGATACCCCGTTGATGGCGCAAATCAGTACTCCAACCCACAGCGGTCCCTGGCTGCGGAAGCCGAGCGCCTGCGCCGTGGCAAAGGACAGCGCGACCGTGACGAGCGAGATGAGCGTGTAAAGGATGCTGATGCCTCCCAACAGGTCGAACGCGGTCATCTGCGTAAGCTGCAGACGGCGTACCGTACCGGATTCGATCTGGCGGGTGATCAGGATTGCGATCGAAAACAACATCATCGTACTGGCAGCAATCAACAAGCCTGGCACGTAGATTTCGAATTCGCTGCGGGAGGCGGATCCGCCCAACGGTTCCTCAGTTACCAGGATGGGGCTGGGTTGGCCAGTGGCTTTTCGCACATAGCTTTCCAGAACGGCGTTGGAAAATATCACTGCAGGCGTATAGTATGGATTGGTCAGGTCCCCGACGAAGGTAACTTGCGCTCTGTTCCCCGGCTGTTTGTCCCGGATGGAGTCGGTAAAATCTTCCGAGAAAATCAATAACGAGGCGGCTTTTCGGTTGCGAAGCATTGTCTCTGCTTCCGTGCGTTGATCGACGTAGGTGAGCTTGAGCAACGGCGTGCCGCTTTCGTAGGTGAGGAGGGACATCTGCTCGATGGCTTGCTCGGCGCAAGTCTGAGCCGGGTCCCCTATTGGGCAACTGCCCCGGTCGTTGTCGATGACCAGCACTTTGTAATAAGTCGAGCCGCCGCCCACCATGGACCAGTACAGCCAGATGAACATCGGTGCCAGCAGCAGGGACAGGACCAGGTCCCAGGGGCTGCGCAGTTGTTCCCGCAACGCGACGCGAAACACGGAGAAAAGACGCATGGTTATTCCCTCAACCTTCTTCCGGTCAGCGTGATGAACACATCCTCCAGACTGTTCTCCCGCAAGCGCAGCTCGCCGGGGTGGAAGCCAGCGGTACGTAGGATTTCAGTGATGGCCGACAGCAAGTCTACGGCAGCTTTAGCGCGGATGACCAGCGTCCGACCAACCAGGCTGGTTTGGGGAACTAATTTGGACACAGCCTCCAGGCTTCGTTCAAGAGGCAGGTCGTGATCCCCGTCCAGATCGATTTCGAGCACGTCCCCTTCACCGACCCGGCGTTTGAGCGCTTCGGGGGTATCCAGTACCAGCAACGCGCCATGATCCATGATGGCCACGCGCTGCGCCATGCGCTCAGCTTCGTCCATATTGTGGGTGGTCAGGATGAC
>DAOTXM010000523.1:0-19059 GCA_034435215.1 Anaerolineales bacterium | reverse complement strand
TTTTGGGGGGGAGGGTGGGGGTCGGGGGCGACGGCGTGGCTCGTGCCGGTAAGCGGGGGCGGCTTATTGGCCGGGATCGGTTCGTCCTTGCAGAAGCAGGTCTATCGTCCGCGCTTGATCGGTGTGCAAGCGGAGATCGCTCCGTTCATGCACCGTCTGTATTATCAGGGTACTCAGGCAGACATCCCTGACCTGCCTAGCCTTGCCGACGGGCTGACGGGCGAGGTGGAACACCGTTCTGTGACCATCCCGATGGTCAAACAAATGGCGGATGAGATCCTGCTGGTCAGCGAAGATGAAATCGCCCGTGCTATTGCATTTGCGTGGTATGTCTATCATGAGAAAGTGGAGGGGTCCGGGGTAGTTGGTCTGGCGGCCATTTTATCCGGTAAAGTAAAGGAACGCCCCGTGGTTCTGGTCGTTTCGGGAGGCAATATACAACCCGAAATTCATGCTGAGATCATACAGCGATTTGCGGGGGAAACGTGGCAGTAAAACGCGCGCTCACGATGCTGCTTCTCGTCGTAGTGGTGGCAACACTCGCGCCGCGAGTTCATGCCCAGGGAGGGGCGCCTCCCGCAGAAGTGCTGCGTTTATTGGAGTCGCTCACACCGGAAGAACGTGTGGGACAGTTGGTTCTGGTAACCTTTACCGGAACTGATACCGGTTTGGAGTCGCAAATCTATAACCTGATTACAAATTATCATGTTGGTGGTGTTGTCTTACTGGCCGGAAACGATAATTTCACACCTGCTCCGAACACCCTGACCGATGCACACGAGTTGATCGCCAGTATGCAACGCATCGAATGGGAAAGTTCTAATTTGGCAACAACCGATTCCAATACAAGCAGGCCATCTCAATCGGCATATATACCGTTATTTGTTGGCATCGAGCAGGAAGGTGGAGGCGCTCCTTACGATCAGATCCTGAATGGTTTGACTGTGATCCCCAACGCCATGTCGCTTGGTGCTACCTGGCGACCGGAACTGGCGCAACAGATTGCTGAAGTCCAGGGAAAAGAGTTAGCAGCCTTGGGATTCAACCTGTATATAGGACCGTCCCTGGATGTACTTGACACGCCCAATCCCGCAGCCCGCAGCAATATCGGGACGCGTTCTTTTGGCGGTGACCCGTATTGGGTGGGCGAGATGGGCCGCGCATTCATCAGCGGTATACACACCGGCAGCAATGGACGTATGCTCGTGGTTGCTAAACATTTTCCCGGCCTGGGTAGTTCCGACCGGCCGGCGGATGAAGAAGTGGCGACCGTGCGCAAGTCGCTGGAGCAATTGAAGCAAATCGAATTTGCCCCCTTCTTTGCCGTGACAGGGAAAGCGCCGAATGCTTTATCGACGGCGGATGGCCTGCTGGTCTCTCACATCCGTTTCCAGGGCTTCCAGGGTAACATCCGTGCTACTACACGTCCGGTCAGCTTCGACCAGTCAGCCCTGGGCGAAATTCTGGCGTTGCAGGAATTGGCCACCTGGCGGAGCAACGGCGGTTTGATCGTCAGCGATGACCTGGGGAGCCGGGCGGTGCGCATTTTCTATGCACCTTCGAATGAAGGTTTCTCGGCTGACATCGTTGCACGTGATGCTTTTTTGGCCGGCAATGATTTGTTATACCTCGGCAATATTGTTTCCAGCGACCTGGATGATACCTACGCTACGACCATTCGTATCCTGAAATTCTTTGCCCAACGCTATCGCGAAGATCCAGCCTTTGCGCAACAGGTGGATGAAGCGCTCACCCGCATCCTTACCAGGAAGTATCAATTATTTGGGGGATTTCAGCTTGCGGATGTACTTTTGCCGGAAAGTTCCCTGGCTGGCATCGGACAATCACAGCAATTGGTCTACGAAGTGGCGCGCCGATCCGCCACGCTCATCAGCCCGGATTTACAGGAACTGTCCTCGCTGTTCCCATCCCCACCTTTATTGCGCGATCGGCTGGTATTCATTACGGATACAGTCCAGCAGAGACAATGTAGCAGTTGTCCGGCGAATTCCGCACTCTCCTTTACAGCCTTGCAGGATGCAATCGTACGCCTCTATGGACCAACTGCATCCGGGCAGGTTTCTGAAGCACGTTTAAGCTCGTATACGTTCGAGGATCTGACGGCTCTGCTCAACAACGCGGAGCTGGAGGTGATGGTATCCGATATCAGCCGTGCGAACTGGATCGTGCTGGCGATATCTGATTCCGATCGTGGACAGCCTGAACTGGTCAGCCGTTTCCTGTCGGAGCGGCAGGATCTATTGCGCGAGAAGCGCATCGTATTGTTCTCATTTACCGCGCCATATTATTTCGATGCAACTGATATTTCCAAATTGAGCGCTTACTATGCTTTTTATAGCAGACAACTTGCCTTTGTCGACGTAGCAGCCCGTTTGCTCTATCAGGAAATGACCCCCCTGGGAGCTTCTCCTGTTTCGATCCTGGGTACCGGGTATGACTTGATTAGAGCGACCAGCCCGAATCCAAACCAAGTGATCACGCTCTCTCTGGACCTGCCACCTGGTTCTACACCGACAAGTATGCCCACCCCGCTTGCGTTTCTTTCCACCCAAACACCCGCCCCAACAATTGCTCCTGAACCAACATCCATTCCTTTGTTACGCATTGGCGACACGATCTATGTGCGCACCGGTGTGATCTATGACCGAAATAATCACCCTGTTCCTGATGGGACGGTTGTACGATTCACCATGTTGTTAAGCGGCCAGGGTGGGGGCATCATTCAACAATCGGATCAAACCACGGCACGCGGAATAGCACAAGCTTCCTTTGCTTTGGAAAAACCGGGGCTGGTCGAAATTCGCGCTTCAAGTGACCCTGCAATCATCTCTGAAGCGATCCAGATCGATGTCAGTTCGGGCCAGGCTGAAGCGATCACTGTCATCGCGCCGTTCCCAACTGAAACCGTCGAGCCGACGCCCATTCCCCCCACCCCAGTCGAAGAAGATGATTTTGTTACGCTGGAGGGATATCCGCGATTCAGCAGTTGGCTGATTGCGATCTTGTTCATTGGTCTGAGCGCTGGGTTGATGTATCTGGTGGGCAGTCGTTTGCGGTCGCCACGTTGGGGATGGCGTTGGGCGATCTGTGTCCTGTTGGGTGGCCTGCTGGGTTATAACGTGACAACGCTCGGCCTGCTGGGTAGCACGCAAATCGTGTTGGCAAGCGGCCTGGGAGGGGTATTAGGAATGTCTGCAATTGGGGTGTTGGTTGGGCTAGGCCTGGCCTGGATATGGTCCCGGTGGGTTTAACGGATCAGGGTCGAAAGCAAACTGAGCAGGAATAATCCCGCTGTTACCCATAGCAAAATACTGTCAGGAGGGGAGGTAATTATCTCCAAAATGGAGGGACTTGTCTGTTGTCTTGCAATGGCAACGGGAATGGACGGGGGGTCCTTGTAACCAAGCAATGACTGGCGGAATGTTTCGATTGATTCTGGGCGTTGATCCGGGTGCAGGGACATGGCCCAAAGAATGGCACGTTCCGTACGCTGGCTGATGGCCGGGTTGACCTGTCGAGGCGGGGGCAGGCTTTCGGGCTGTAAGAATCGTTTGCGTGCGTCCGCCGGGGCCTCATTGGTCAGCAGATGGTAGAGGGTTGCGCCAAACGCGTAGATGTCCGCGCGAACGTCGGTATGCAGGCCGTCACCGCCGTATTGTTCGAGCGGTGTATACAGGGCAGTTCCCTGTCCTTGAATGATCGTGATAGTGACCTCATCGGGGGCCATGATCTTGACCAGTCCGAAATCCACCAGTTTGAGCAGGCCATTGGGGGTCAGTTTGAGGTTGCTGGGCTTGATATCGCGGTGCACGATGGAAGGATCCTGGCTATGCAGGAAGGATAACGCATCGGCCAGTTGGTTGGCCCAATGCAGCACATCTTTTTCGGCGAGGAATGTTTTATGGCGGCGGGCTTCCAGCATCAATGCCCGCAGATCGTTTCCGGGGACATAATCCATTACCAGGTAATCGCGCTGGCCGCTAGAGAAGAAATCGGATACCTTGGGCAGGTTGGGGTGATCCAGGCGCGCAAGCACAGTAGCCTCGCGAAAGAACTGCTCGCGAGCCTGTTCCAGGACTTTGTCTGGGAGGTTGCGGTCATAGCGGACTTCTTTCACGGCGCATAAGCGGCCGGACAAGCGCAAGTCTTCGGCCAGGTAAATGGAACCCATGCCGCCCTGGCCGATCCGTTCGCGGACCTGGTAGCGACCACGCAAGACCTCCCCGTGCTTGAGCGGGAAAGACATATTCATTTCGTTTTGGAAGCAGGCTGTGCAGGAAAATACTCGGCGTTGGTACTGCACAGAAATTCGCTTTTCTGCTATATTATAATTGTTTTCCCAATTCGAATCATCGAGACTCTCCTGGAATTTCTGTGATAGGCCTTCTTTCACATGAAAAGCCTGGAGAACCATCCTTGAGGTATTATGGAAGTTCCCCTGGAAGAATATCCCATGTTGGTTGCACAGGAAGGCCCGCTCAAGGACCAGCGCTGGCCGCTCATGCGGACCGTCGTGCTGGGTCGCGATTCGACCTGTGACATCGTCATTCCTGACCGGCAGGTTTCCCGTTATCATGCGCGTATCACGCCGACGAACGAAGGTATGATCCTGGAGGATCTGGGCAGTAAGAACGGTACGAATTGCAACGGTTCGCCGTTGACGACGCCGCTTGTGTTGCAGGATGGGGATATGGTGCAGATTGCATTGGCGCAAAAATTCCAGTACCTGACATCGGATGCCACCATGCCGTTGACGGAGAACGCCGGCCGTCCCGGTCGCCTGATGATGGATGCCCGCTCACGACGGGTGTGGATGAACCAGCAACAGCTCGTGCCACCGCTTTCCGCACAGCAGTTCAAATTATTATGGGTATTGTATGAAAACCAGGGACAGGTGATCAGCCGAAACGATCTAGTTGCGGTGGTGTGGGGGGAGGAGCAGTCGGTAGGGGTCTCCGACCAGGCGCTGGACGCGCTCATCCGTCGTTTGCGTGACCGCCTGGCAGCACTCGACCCGACGCACCAATATATCGACACGGTGCGCGGGCATGGCGTGCGATTGGATAATCCGCCGGTATGAGAAAAAGACCTGACAGATTTTGCATCTCTACTTGGTAATCCGCAAAAACCTGTCAGGTCTGAAGCATGATTTTATGAATAGCCGCAAATTACCTTTGGACAAAATCCTTCTGGGGGATTGCACCGAAATCCTGAACTCCCTGCCTGAAAAATCGATTGACCTGATCTTTGCTGACCCTCCTTACAATCTGCAACTTTCACAGGAGCTTTGGCGGCCAAACCTTACCAGGGTGGATGCGGTCGATGATGCCTGGGATCAATTCCCCAGTTTCGAAGATTATGATGTTTTCACTCATCTTTGGCTAACCGCCTGTCGTCGTGTGCTTAAGGATACCGGCACGATTTGGGTCATTGGCTCATATCATAATATTTATCGTGTGGGGAGCATCTTGCAAGACCTGGGCTTTTGGATCTTAAACGATATCATCTGGGTCAAAACCAACCCGATGCCCAATTTCCGCGGTGTACGGTTCACCAATGCACACGAAACGTTGATTTGGGCACAAAAGGACAAGGGTGCGCATTACACCTTTAACTATCAAGATATGAAAGCGCTCAATGATGATTTACAAATGCGCAGCGATTGGGTCCTCCCACTTTGCACCGGGGCGGAGCGAGTCAAAATCAATGGACAGAAAGCCCATTCCACCCAAAAACCTGAAGCCTTGCTTTATCGAGTGGTTTTGAGCAGTTCCAATCCCGGAGATGTAGTGCTTGATCCGTTCTTTGGCACAGGGACGACTGGTGTTGTTGCCAGGAAACTACACCGCCATTGGATTGGCATCGAGCGGGATGAAGAATATGTCCGCGTAGCCCAAGAGCGGATTAATCGGTTGCAAGTCCACCCGTATGATGAAGCGTTATTCGCACCTTCGTCTGGACGAAAGGCCCGTCGCGTCCCCTTCAGCCGTTTGCTGGAAACCGGTCTGATCCTGCCTGGCCAGGTCCTGTACCTGGGCGAATCGGGTAAAGTAGAAGCAATTGTCCGTGCGGATGGCTCGCTCTTGTCGGGGGAATTGGCTGGCTCGATCCACAAGGTGGCCAGATTGTTATTGAACGCGCCTGCCAACGGCTGGGAGAAGTGGTATTACATTGACACGGACGGGGAAAAATTTCCGATCGACCGTTTACGGAAGAAGTACCTGGAGACGGAAACGGGTAGAAGCTTAACTTAACGAACATCGCTCGAATGATCCGTTCCCATCGTGTCGCCGACCTGGGAATGTTACACGGTGGCGCAATTTGTTACGAAGACAACGCTGTAAATCATCCAGAATCAAATATATCTATGTTCATTTGTGGTTGATAATCTCGACCGTCACCAAAAGGTGCCGGTCGGTTGCGTTATCCCATCTTTTTCTTCATCGAAAACTTCAACGCCATTTTGTAAACGCTCTCCAGTTTTTCCGCCACCGCTTTGGCCTGCTTGCCGCCCGGACCATTTTGTCCCTGCGCTTCGAGTTGTGCCATCAGACCGCTGAGCATATTCATAAATTCATCATTGATCATGTTCTCGTTTTCGTTCAGCATTTTTTCGACGGCCACGTTATCGGGCGCTTCGAGCAATTGTTCGATGAAGGTCACTTCCGGCGGCGGGGCGCTGGCTTCCTGCAAAACTTCCAGCATTTTTTGCAGTTTTCCCATGCGCGCATAATCGTTCTTCTCGGAAGCCTGTCGCAGCAATTGGCCGACAAGATCCACCGATTCCTGAGTAAAACCCTGGAGGTTTTCCCGCGTGGCCTTGGCAACATCTTCCTGATCGAGCAAACGCTCCACAAAGGCCTGAGCCTCCTTGAAGCGTTGTTCCAATTGGCGGTCCACTTCATTGACATAATCCAGCAGCTTTTCGCGCAGTTCTGCCAGCTTCTTCTTCTCATCCCCTTGGGCGGCTTCCAGTTTCTCGGTCAGGGTTTGGAAGAAGGTGTAATCCATACCGCTGCGCACCAGGCTGACGTAAGCCCGGATGCGGGCGTCGCTGGGGGCTGCGATGACCAGGTCGAGCAGCTTCTCGCGCGTCAGGTTTTGGCCCGCTTCTTGCAAAGCCTTCGAGGCTGCTTCCAGTTCACCAACAGACTCCTGTAACCCGCGGCCGAATTCCGTCTCCTCCAGCAGTTGTTTCTGGATCTCGGCCATTTGCTTGGCGACCGGCTCCTGCCCGCTGGCTATAGCGCTTTGCGCCAGGCGGCTAAAAAGCGCGAAGAACTGCTCGTCCAATAGGGCACTGTTCTGCTTGATGATTTCGGAACGCACATCCGCCCCGGAGGCCTGGATCAGGCGTTCGATCAGCATAACGCGCTCTCGTTGTTCCTTGATCATTTCGGGGGTGATGCCATCCTTGCCCAGGATCGTCTCGATCATTGATTCATAGGTTAGATTGGCCTGCGGCTTGAAAAGGTAGGCTTTTCGTTTTTCGGGTGGCAGCCTGTCCATGGCTTTTTGGATGAGCGTGCCAATGGTCTTCTCCTGTTCGTTGAGCGGTACGCCCAGTTCGGGTGGAAAGTAAGTGAGCAAAAGTTCTTTTTCATTATCATGGTAGACGATGGGCGTAGCCAGGTGTCCCTGAAACCCGCAATATGGACAGCGTGCCATGTTGGAAATGCCACCCAGCAGGCGTTGTTTGGCGCCCGGGTCATTCGTCACGTCGAAGAGCTGTTCGATATTGGCCGGTATCATCTGGCGGCATTGGGGACAGGAGATTTGAGTCTGAGGCATAAGTGAATTCCGATTTACGATTTTAGATTTAAGATTTTAGATTTACGATTGCAGATTTTTGCGAATGAGACACTATTGTACCACCCGCTTCGGGATCAGAGCGAAACGCCATCGTGGCACTAGCGCGGCAGGGAGAAACAGATCCTTGCGCCGGTATCATGGGCAGGATGCTGGTTTGCCTGTATGGAAGTATGTGAACTTGCCGAAGCATCTGCCCATATGCGTCCGCCATGCGCTTCGACGATGGCGCGGGCGAGGTAAAGTCCCAATCCGGCGCCCTTGGTCTGCTTGACGGCGTTGGTCGAGCGGTAGAAGCGATCGAAAATATGGGGCAGGTCGTGTGCATCGATGCCAGGTCCCTGGTCGCTGACGCAGACGATGACCTGTTCGGGGCGCACCTGTCCACCGATACGGATCTCGCCGCCTTCGGGAGAATATTTGATCGCGTTGGAGATTAAGTTCGAAAACACTTGTGCCAGGCGGTTTTCATCCGCCAGAATTACCGGGCAGTTTGCAGGGAAGTCGATCACGATGGTATGCTTCTTGGATTGGGTGCGGAAGCGTTCGGCCATCCGTTCCGCCAGCACGGGCAGGGAAACATCGGAACGGTTAAGGCTGAGACCGCCGGCTTGCAGACGGGACGCATCCAACAAATCATCGATCATCTTGGACAAGCGATCTGCTTCCTCTTCGATAACGGACAAGCTGTCGTTGATAATGGCGCGATCCCACCGGGCATCATCGCGGCGCAGGGTGGATGCATAGCCTTTGATGAGCGCCACGGGGGTGCGCAGTTCATGACTGACGATCGAAATGAAGGTGGATTTGATCTCCTCAGCGGTACGAAAATGGGTGATGTCACGCACGCTGGCAACGATGTTGCGCAGCTTGCCTTCCTCGGAAAGCAACGGCGCATATGTCACGCCAACAGGCAGTGGCGGCATTCCTGTTCGCTCGAGATCGCCTTCTACATAGAGCGTAGCATTGGGAGTGAGCGGCCAACCGCCTCGTTCGGCTTCTTCGAGGGAAGTCCCCTGGGGATCGCGCGCCCAGCAGATGATCTCATCGTGTGGTCTGCCGACCAACTCATCGCGATCTATCCCGATCATTTTTTCGAAAGCATTGTTGACGCGCTCGATGGTATGGTCGGCATGGAGGATGATGATGCCGTCCGCGGCAGAATCCAATAGGGCGTCCAGTCGTTTCTTTTCATAGGTAACCTGTCCATAAAGCTGGGCGTTGTAAACGGCAATGGCGGCCTGGTCGGCAAAAGATTGCAAAAGGCGGCGGTCGTTGAGGGAGAACAAGTCGGGATAATTGCGGAAGATGAAAATCACACCGATCAACTGTCCATGCGCGGATAATGGCAGACCGACCCCGTTGAGCAGTCCCTTGCTGGCGGTGTAGGTCAGGTTCTTCAGCATGCGGTTGAGTTCGTCCACATCTAATTCGCGGACTTTTTCCTCGGCCAGCAGAGGGGTAAGATAGCTGAGAAAAGCAGGAGCAATTCCATGGGCGGCGGCGACGCGCCAACCGTCCTGCTCCTTGAGCGCGATCAGACCGGCCTGTCCGGCCAGCATTTCGATGGAGATGCGCAAAATACGCGCCAGCAGGATTTCCAGGTCGAGTTCCTGGGTGAGGGCGCGCGAGATTTCGAGCAGGTAGTCGCGTTGACGGACACGGAAATCGGGGAGCATGGGGTGATTTTATCATTGGTATGTTTGCAAAACGTTAGAGAATTCTATAGATAAGGCTTATTCTCCAGCGATACCTATCGAGAGAGCTGCTTAGCAGATAGATTGGATAGACCATTCTCAAAGTTTGAATATGTAGCGATAGGGGAATTTTGTAACCAATTTGGTATATTACCGTCTTGTTAATGGAAATAAGTTCATCGACGCTTTCCGACGAGTTGCTATTTTTTTTTACCACAAACAAATTTTGCTTGCTCATCTCATTGGAGTGCTTTTTGTCGAGCACTGCCTGCTTTGCAAATGCCCTGATAATTAGGACTTATTTTGTTGACAAATTGGATTGTCTACACTAGAATCCTTACAAAATTGAAAGGTTTTTTACGATGCCTGTTCTGGAACGAGGGGAGGAACAAAGAAAGTTCGATTTTTTAGTCCACTACAGCACACAATATGGATTATCGGTTCTGTTTTGATGTCAGGAAGGATTTAGAATCCAATGAAAAAACAAAACTTACCCTGTTTCTTGCATCTCAGCCGAATAGCAGTAATACTATTTGTATTTTTATTTTCCACTTTCGTCATACTACAACATGTATCTGCTGCTGTCCCTGCTGGCTATTCGGAATACTATATTCCGGGCAGCACTGACCAATTGTTCCAAATCTTGAAGGATATAGATAATGATCCAGACCTTGGGAATGCGCTGGGAGGAGGTGGGAGCTGTACCGTTACGCCTTGTAACAGAATGCATAACGTTACAACCGTATCGATTTCGGCCGATAATGTGACGGTATACTACGATCATTGGGAAAACGGCTATGGCACGGGGAGTACAGGGAGTGATGAGACCTATGTAGCCGACAGGGGCGATGTCCTTACGTTTGAATCCAGCAACATCATCGTACCACGCAATGTTGCTGATACTTGTACAAGTACCAATCCTGCTGGGGTTTCAACTGCTTGTTATGATGGTCGTGACCGTATATACGTCGCTGGCAGCGCGGTTTCTGTGGCGCAGGCCTTTTGGCCGGAAGTGACCGGGACCGTATTTGCTAATGCCTGGGAAGTCTACCCGATCAAGCCCTACCAGGTCAGTTACACGATCCCGGTTGGAGAAGACCTTGCCGTCGCACCCCTGAATTACAGGGACTTTACCCAGGCATTCGTCATTGTTCAGGCTACGCAGAACAATACAAATGTGCAAATCGACGATCCCGGTTTGGCAGGCATGGAGGTGAATGTAAATCTGGATCGCGGTGAAGTGACACAATTGTTCCACATTAATGCGGGGACAACGGTCCTGGCGACTGCTCCCGTGCAAACTCAATTTATTGTGGGACGGCCGAATGCTGGCAATTCCTCTGACAGCCGTAGTTACACAGCTGTGCCTAGTGGGCTTTGGTCCTCTTCCTATTATGGACCGGTACCCAGTTTTGGCGGCAATAGGAACACCGATGTCTTTATCTACAATCCAACAGCTGCTCCTTTAACGATCAATTATGAGGATAATGTGGGAAGCGGATCTTTTGCTGTTCCGGCTGAATCGACCCGTAGTTATGTAGATCTTGCGGGTCGGTTTGTACCTGTAAATTCTGCCTTATACCTGGAGGCAGCTGACGGTACGACCAAATTTTGGGCGATTGGTTCTGCGAACACCAGAAATGCGGATTATAACTATGGCTTTACATTTATCCCTTCCAATCAACTTACGGATGAATACTTTGTCAGCTGGGCGCCCGGAACGACCGATCTCTCCGCCAATGGCTCACCGGTGTTTGTGACGCCGGTTGAAGACAACACGACAATCTATGTCGATTACAGTCCCACCAATGGCGTTGTCGATGCAACCTATACCTTAGATAGGATTGAAGTACAGAGGATCTTTGATCCCGACAATGACAATACTGGCATGCATATCTGGGCTACAGGTTCCATTGCGGTTGTATGGGGTGAAGATGCAAATGCTGCGAGTACTGGCAATCCATTCATCGATGCAGGCTACACCATCCTGCCCCTGAATGTGGAATGGCTTGATGCTGTGGTAACGTTGGATAAAACGGCTGATCCGCCCGTCATCCCTTCTGGAGCGGGTCAAACCTCTGTCTTTACATTGACCATCAATAGCGATACCTTTGGCATCGATGATGTCACAGTGGTGGATATCCTTCCTGCCAGTTGGGCATACGTCGATGGAAGTACAACGATCACTCTCCCGGATGGGAGCACAATCACTGGTATAGATGCAGACCCGAATATCAATGGGCAGAATTTAACCTGGGATAACTTCCCCACTGGTCCATTGGATATGAATCCCAATCAGACGTTGGTCATTGTATTCAGCGGAATCACAACAAGAACCCCTCCAGAACGTTATAGTATCAATGAGGCTGTCGTCACTGGGTCAAGGGGTACCGAAACATTCACAAGCTCGGATACAGCAACCGTTGAAGTGTCTGATTTGACGCTTGAGAAAGTTTCGAGCGCTGGGGGAACAACCGCGCCTGGTGAATTGATTACATATACAATCAATGTTACGAATGGTGGTGAGGCCACGCAGAACAATATTGTTGTATATGATCCCTTGCCGGTAGGTACAACCTATGTTGCCAGCAGTACGGTAGTGACGAGTGGCGGAGTTACAAAGGATAATGATCCCGGTGGCACGAATGCCGACCTGCTCGATGGTATACCAGCCAACCTGGTACTTGCCGGTGATGATTTCGATTTGCCCAGTGATGCTTCCATGACCATTACCTTCCAGGTCGTTGTGAATGATCCTGTACCTGTGGGGCAAACGGATGTTTTGAACACGGTCTATGTCACAAGCGACGAGCAACCAGATCCTCTCGAAGATACAGTTACCGATGTTCTTCCACCAAGCGAGCCGAGTGATCCCGGTGACTCCGATGGAGGGGCGCGCGGCGGTGGCGGTGGTGGGTCCGGTCTCGGCGGGTTGATTCCAGTCACCGGGTTTGCGCCTGGCCGAATCACTGATTTGAGCGGATTGCCGGTGACCAAATACCATGCTACCCATGATGTGACTCTGGAGGTGCCAGTTCTCAAGCTCAAAATGCCGGTTGTGGGTGTCCCGAAGAAGGGCAATTCATGGGATGTCAACTGGCTGCTGTACCAGGCCGGTTGGCTGGAAGGCACTGCCTTCCCTGGCTTTTCAGGCAATAGTGTCTTGACCAGCCATGTTACGCTTCCATTTGGGCAGGCAGGCCCGTTTACGGATTTGCACAAGCTGAAGCCAGGCAATAAGGTATTCATACATGCCTTTGGGAGTCTGTATATCTACGAGATCAAGTCGATCCAGAAACTAGATGCCACCGATCCGTCTATTTTGCAGCATGAGGACAAATCCTGGCTGACATTGGTCACTTGTGCCGACTATAATGAAAAGGCAGAAACCTACTTAAAGCGTCTGGTGGTGAAAGCGGTCCTGATACAGGTTCAGCCAGACCGTTGGTGGTCTGCAGGACAATGATCTTGGTGGGGGAGACCATGCGAGCAATGATTATGGTGCAGACTACTTTGTGACATAGAGATGTCATACATTATGAAACAGGCCTTTGGTCAATGTTGTTTCGTCAGGAATAGCGTCGCCAGGGTCTGTTTTGTTAACTGCATGTTATTTACAAATTTGCTGAAGAGCCAATAATTGCTTTATTCTTAACAAAATTGTTTGCAAATACGGTTGACTTTGGTCGATTAAAATATTAAAATCAAGTGAAAATTAGTACTTATGTGTGATATATGGTTCTAACGATCACAGGTCCTCGGTTAAATTACTTTCTAAGCAGGTGCTCATCATTTTTTCAAGGAGCCTGAGTGACTGAACAGCGAAACCGGCCATACACGGTTTCGCTGTTTCGTACAGATTGATACTTAACGGATTGTAAAAAATTGTTGGTTGGAGAGAAATATGAATAATCGCCACCTCTACATTTTTCGTGCGGGAATAGTTTCCATCCTCCTACTCGGTATCATTTTTTCAGTGTTGGGGTTCCCGCAACCGGTTCAGGCCGCGGTGCCGGCCGGATTTTCCGAGTTCTTCATTCCTGGCGGTACGGACCAGCTCTTCTGGCTATTGCGCGATAATGACAATGACCCGGAATTGGGTAATGCTAATGTGCTTGGTCTGGGAGCGGTTGGTACATGCCCCACAAACGGCGGTACCACAGGAGAATGTAATCAGATGCACAACATCATTACGGTGGTCATTGCCGTAGACAACACAACTGTGTATTATGATCATTGGGAGAATGGTTACGGTACCGGGACCACGGGATATGATGAGCGATACCAGAATCTCAGCAAAGGCACCGTGCTTGTCTTTGAATCCTCGGATATCATCGTGCCACGCGCGGCCGCAGGCACCTGCTCCAGCACGTTCCCGGCTGGCGGTTCTCCTGGAGGGGCCGTGACCAGTTGTTACGATGGCCGCGACCGCGTCTATGCAGCCGGTGGCGCCATCTCGGTTGCCCAGGCTTTCTGGTCAGAGGTCACTGACACAGTTTATGCCAATGCCTGGGAGATTTATCCTGTCAAGCCATATCAAACAAGTTACATCCTTCCAGTGGGGGAAGACCTGTATGCTGCGCCGCGCAGTTATCTTGATTTTCGTAATGTATATGTCATTGCCAAGGCGACTGTTGACGGAACGATAATTACCATCGATGATCCGCTGGTTGCGGGTGTGCAGGTGAATGTCACATTGAACAAGGGGGAGACAACACAGTACTTCCATGCAAATACCGGTACGACGATCACGGGCAGCAATCCCATTCAGGTCCAATTCATTGTCGGTCAACCCTGGGCCGGGACTGCTTCTGATTCCCGCAGTTACACAGCCGTCCCGAGCGGGTTATGGGATACCGCCTATTATTCACCCGTGCCGAGCGATAATGCCACGACTGAAACGGACATCTATATTTACAACCCGACCGGTTCGGCACTGAGCATTAATTATCAGGACAATATCGGGAGCGGAACGATCAGCATTCCGGCCAATTCGACGCGCAGTTATTCTGAGCTGGTAGGACGCGAAGTGCCTGTCAATTCAGCGGTGATCCTCGCCGCGGCTGATGGCACGACGAAATTCTGGGCAATCGGCTCTCACGATACAGAGGATAATCCATACAACTATGGCTTCAGCCTGATCCCTGCCAGCACACTCGAAAGCGATTATTACATTGGCTGGGCACCCGGCACGACGAACTACACTGCGAATGGCTCCCCGGTGTTTGTGACCCCCACACAGGATGGTACGACTGTCTTTGTGGATTACAGCCCCACGGATGGGGTAGTGGATGCCACCTATCTTGTAAATCGCCTGCAGGTCCTGAAGCTTCGCGACCCGGACAACAACAATACCGGTATGCACGTCTGGGCCACCGCCCCGATTGCCCTGGTTTGGGGCGAAGATGACACCTATGCAGGTGCGGGGAATCCATATATCGACGCGGGCTATGCCATCCTGCCGCTCAAACCGGAGTGGATCGAAATCGTGGTGACGATGGACAAGACCGCCAATCCGACCAATCTGCCGCTTGGGATAGGCCAGATTTCGGAATTCACGCTGGTGATCGACGTTGGCGCCTTTGGGCTGGATAATGTCAGCGTCCTGGATACGTTGCCTGCTGGCTGGGGATATGTACCCGGCAGCACGACGATCACCCTGCCAGATGGCAGCACGTTGACCGGCGCCTCTGCTGACCCGTCTATCAGCGGGCAGGACCTGACCTGGAACAGTTTCCCGGGTGTGTTGAATGTCGGCCCTGATGGAATCCTCACCATTGTATACAGTGCAGAAACAACCAGCCTGCCGACGACTGGCTTTGTCATCAACGAGGCCACTGTCACGGGCACGTATGGGTCCGATACCTTCTCCGGTTCGGATACTGCAACCGTTTATTTTTCTGATCTTGGGGTGCAAAAAACATCCAGTGCCGGTGGGACGGTGAATCCGGGGCAGACGATCACCTACACGGCTACGATCAACAATACCGGTGGGACGATGCAAAGCAATGTTGTCGTCACAGATCCGCTGCCAGCCGGAACAACTTATGTGCTCAATAGCACTCAGGTCGTCGGGCCGTTCTATTACTTCGACAATTTCCCGACAACCGGCAGTTACGCCGGTCTAGGAAGCGGTTCGCAACCCTGGGGTACGAACTGGATCGAGACTGATACGGATGGAGGAGGGGCAGGGGGTGGGAATATCTTGGTCGGAACGTATGCGAATTGCCCTGATGGAACCTGTCTGCGATTTGAATTGGAAGATCCAAATGACGCCATTTATCGACAGGCGGATCTGTCGACCTGTACCGCCGCGACATTAACCTATGACTACAACAACCAACTCATCGGTGCAGCCGATCAATTACAGGTACGAATGTATACTGGGACCACGCAACGTCGAACTGTGGCGACATACACCAGTGGCAATCTAGGTTCTGGCGTTGTAACTTTTCCACTTGTTGCGAATGAGATTGCAGCCGATACGCGTATTGCGTTGTATCATATTAACGATAATAACGATAATTTCTTTTATCTTGATAACGTGGTGTTCACATGTACAACTCCACCGTCTGTTACAAAAGATAATATTGCCGGTGGAACGTATGCAGACTTGATCAACGGTACACCTCCCAGCCTGGTGGTTTCTGGCGATAATTTCAGCCTGCCTCCGAACACATCCATGACAGTGACTTATCAGGTGGTTGCAGATAATTTAACCGCCGGTCAGACCGAGGTGGTAAACACTGTATATGTCACCAGTAACGAAGAACCGACTCCAATCGAAGATACAGTAATAGATGTCCTACCGCCGTATCTCGATCTCTCGCTCGATAAACAGGTCAGTGATGCGACTCCGAATATAGGGAGTAATGTTACCTTTACATTGGTGGTTACGAATACAGGCTCGTTGGCTGCAACCAATATCAATGTGACGGATATCGTACCGTCCGGTTATGCTTATGTGGCTTCATCCATTGCGGGCGGTGACATGCGAAGTGATGTCGATCCTTCGGGAACGGGGCTGGTCTGGACGATCAATTCGCTGGCTTCAGGCGCATCTGTCAATCTGACGTATCAAGCGACAGTGCTTTCCACTGGAGCCTATGACAACTATGCGGAAATAACGTCTCATACGGGGAGCGACATTGATTCTGTTCCCGGGAACGGATCCACCACGGAAGACGATGACGATACCGTGACGGTAACGCCACGTTCGCCATTGTTGGAAGTATCCAAGGTTTCCAGCGCGGGCGGGACAGTTAGCCCTGGTGGCACAATCACCTATACGATGACCATCAACAATACGGGTAGTATTGCACAAAACAATATTGTGGTCAATGATGCATTACCTGTTGGGACAACTTATGTAGCGCAAAGTACAATTGCAACTGGTTATCACTCGTTCTATGACACCTTCCAGGATGGTCTGGTCTATAATGGAACGGATGGCAACCTGGCCTGGGCAACGAACTGGGTGGAGACTGATACGGATGGTGCAGCACAAAGTCCCACGGCAGGGAACATCACGGTGGTGAATGACGCTAACTGCCCTGATGGACAATGTCTGCGTTTTGAGTTGGAAGATGTTGGCGACAACATCTATCGGCAGGCGAACCTTGTCGCTCCGGTCTGTACTTCGGCTCGTCTGCTGTTCGATTACCGCAACAGCCTGATTGGTGCCCAGGATAATCTCCAACTCGAAATTTCGAGTAATGGCGGGACGAGTTATACGACCCTCAGGAATTACACAAATGCGAATCAAGGCACGGGAAGTGAAAACTTTGATATCACAGCCTATATCGCTACCAACACACGTGTGCGGTTTAGCCGAATCAACGATAACGATAATAACTTCTTCTACATCGATAATTTTAGGATTCTGTGTGGAGTAACAAGGGACAATATCCCGGCTGGCACTACTCTCGACCTCTCGAATGGTACACCTGCCACTCTTGTGACTGCAACTGATAGCTTCATGTTGGTGCCTGGGGATTCCATGACTGTGGTCTATCAAGTCACGGTAGACAATCCCACTTCTGAGACTAGTGTAGTGAATACCGTGTCTGTTACCAGTGATGAGGAACCAGATCCGATTACGGATACGGTCACGGATACCATACTGAATAGCGGGATAGTTACGGGACACCTGTACTATGACCGCAACGGCGATGGTGCCCAGGATTTGGATGGTCTGGATAATATCCTGGGAAATGAGGATGATGAAGTCAACCTGGCGAGTGTGGATGTCTTGATCACGCCAGCGATTGGTGCGCCCTTCACAGTAACCACCAATGCTAACGGTGATTGGACGGCGACGGTGCCGCCCGGGACGACCACGGCCGATGTGAACACGGCGGACCCGGACTTCACGAGCGTTGTCCCTGCTGGTTGGACGCAGACGGAAGGGGATGACCCGACCACAGTCACGGCGGTGGCGGGCGCGAGCACCTCAGCGGGGAACGACGGCTACTACACGCCCGGGACGGTGACCGGGCACCTGTACTACGATGTCAACGGGAACGGGACGCAGGACGCGGGCGAACCGGCCCTGGCGGGTGTGGACGTGGTCATCACCACCTCGACGGGTGGCACGATTACGGTCGCAACCGACGCGAACGGGAACTGGACGGCGACGGTGCCGCCGGGGACGACGACGGCCGATGTGAACACGGCGGACCCGGACTTCACGAGTGTCGTCCCGGCCGGTTGGACGCAGACGGAAGGGGACGACCCGACCACGGTAACGGCGGTGGCGGGGGCGAACGTGAGCGCGGGCAACGACGGCTACTACACGCCCGGGACGGTGACTGGGCACCTGTACTACGATGTCAACGGGAACGGGACGCAGGACGCGGGTGAACCGGACCTGGCGGGTGTGGACGTGGTCATCACGGACGCCAACGGCAATACCCAGACCGTGACGACGAATGCCAGCGGGAACTGGACGGCGACGGTGCCGCCCGGGACGACCACGGCGGACGTGAACACGGCGGACCCGGACTTCACGAGTGTTGTCCCTGCTGGTTGGACGCAGACGGAAGGAGACGACCCGACCACGGTAACGGCGGTGGCGGGCGCGAGCACCTCAGCGGGTAACGACGGCTACTACACGCCCGGGACGGTGACGGGGCACCTGTACTACGATGTCAACGGGAACGGGACGCAGGACGCGGGCGAACCGGACCTGGCGGACGTGGACGTGGTCATCACCACCTCGACGGGTGGCACGATTACGGTTGCAACCGACGCGAATGGGAACTGGACCGCCACGGTGCCGCCCGGGACGACGACGGCCGATGTGAACACGGCGGACCCGGACTTCACGAGTGTCGTCCCGGCCGGTTGGACGCAGACGGAAGGGGACGACCCGACCATAGTCACGGCGGTGGCGGGCGCGAGCACCTCAGCGGGTAACGACGGCTACTACACGCCCGGGACGGTGACCGGGCACCTGTACTACGATGTCAACGGGAACGGGACGCAGGACGCGGGCGAACCGGCCCTGGCGGATGTGGACGTGGTCATCACC
>DAOTXM010000522.1:0-9070 GCA_034435215.1 Anaerolineales bacterium | reverse complement strand
ATCCAGAATACGGTCGCAATTGGCGGGAGAATAATCGAGAAAAAATCCGAAACTATGCCCAAATCCGTCGGGCTCGACTGGCTGAAGTAGGTGGTGATTTGACGGTAGATGAGTGGGAAGCGATTCAAGAGTTTTACAGATACAAATGCCTATGTTGTGGCCGTGATGATGTGAAGTTGACCATTGACCATGTTCTCCCCATTTCCTTGGGAGGATCGCACACTGCCGACAATATTCAACCTCTTTGTGGACCATGCAATTCCAGTAAGAGAGACAAACATATTGACTATCGAAAGGAATACTATCATGAGGCCTCCAGCGATTGAAAAGATGGGATTCTTTCCCACATCCACGCAAGTAGCACACCTGCTCAAAACTTACTTCGCGCCCGCCGAGAGCGGGCGTTTGCTTGACCCCTGTGCCGGGGAAGGCACAGCTGCTTCCATCCTAGCCAAAGCATTGAACTGCCAGGCCTGGGGTGCGGAACTATCCCCAGCCCGGGCTGCGCTGGCAGCCGAAAAGATGGAGCGCGTCTTCAACGCGCCCTGGAGTTCCTGCCACCTGACCAACGAATCCATCACCCTGCTCTTTCTCAACCCGCCCTACTCGCATGATCGCCTGGGTGAACAGAAACGGCTGGAACTGGAATTTCTGAAAGCCACCACGCCCAAGTTGGTACGCGGTGGTGCGCTGGTCTACATCGTCCCGCACCGCTTGCTGGCCGATCCGGACGTAGCTACCCACCTGGCTGGTTATTACGAAGGCATCACAGTCTACCGCTACCCGGAAACCGGCTTTGACCAGGTGATCCTGCTGGCCACAAAACGACCGAAATACAAGATGCCCTCCGGGGATGAAGCCGGGCAGGTGCAGTCTTGGGCCAGGATCGAACCACCCATGCTGGTGGATGCGAAAGAGCCACACTACCAGCTTCTGTCTGCACCGGACAAGGGCGCGGGCGGCATGAACATCCGCTTCACCCGCCTGGACTGGCAGCCGGAAGAAGTGGTGGACGCCACCCGGAAACGCGGCCTGCTTGCCACCAAAGAATGGCTTGACCTGATCAACCCCGAACGAGCGTTGGGAGAGTTCAAACAGCCGGTCATGCCTTTGAAGAAAGGCCATATCGCCATGTTGATGGCCTCTGGCATGATGGGCACGCTGCGGTTGCACGATGATGATGGCCAGCCGATGTTGGTCAAGGGGCGCGTGGTGAAGGTCACCGAGAAGGTGGAAGAAACCGAAAGCAAGGACAAGAAGACTGTAACCGAGACCTTCCGGGATCGCTTCGTTTCCACAGTGGCCATCCTGCGCCAGAGCGGGATCGAGATCATCGACCAAGTGCAGCCGCTTTCCAAGTTCATGCACCGTTACGGCGACCAGATCGGCGCGCATATCCTGTCCACCTACCGGCCGCTGTACAATTTCGACCCGACACCAGAAGAAAACGCCATCTTGGATACATTGGGTACAAAGCGCAAGCCCTTGCCGGGACAGGAGAAACCGGGCTTGCTGCCGACGCAGAGGCATATTGCAGTTGGTATTGCCAGGGCACTCAAGAAACATGGTGTTGGTAATGTTCAGGGAGAAATGGGAGTTGGAAAAGCCAGCGCTGTTTCTGCAAGAGTTTATACACCAGATGGTTATAAACTCATGGGCGAGATTAAGGTTGGCGATAAAGTTATCAACCCGGCTGGCGGATACGCCAATGTAATCGGTGTGTATCCCCAAGGGAAAATGGACATCTATCGGGTGACATTCAGCGATGGGAGTTACACGGATGTTACCGAGGATCATCTGTGGGCTGTGAATTCTCCTTTGAGAATATGGAGAAAGCGACCATTACAGATTAAATCTTTATGGGAGATCATGGAAAAGCCCCTGGCTCATAAAACAACAGGTAACTACCAAGTTTTCATACCTATGGTTGAACCAGTGGAGTTTCAGAAGAAGAAATTACCTTTACATCCCTACCTTCTTGGGGCGTTACTCGGTGATGGAGGATTGTCAAGACACTCAATCAACTTTTCATCGGCTGATGATGAGATTCTCAATGAAATAAAGAAATACCTACCCCAAAAAGTAACCCTCGTGTCAATAGGAAACCAATATGATTGGCGGTTGAGCACAGGGAGTTGCAATATTAAAAACCCTGTGCTTGATCAGTTGAGATATTTAGGTTTGGCAGGACATACATCACCAGAAAAATTCATTCCAGATGATTACGTGTACTCCAATGTTGATGACCGTCTTGCACTGCTACAAGGCTTGTTCGATACCGATGGCTCAGTGACCAAAGGCATGGCCGTTGAATATTCAACGACATCCTTGCATTTAGCACAAGGTGTCAAAGAATTGGTGCAGTCACTAGGAGGAACTGTTACTACGAGAGAAAAACACACCACCTATACCTACAATGGAGAAAAAAGAAATGGCAAACTTGTATTTCGAATGTACATCAAACTTCCATCTTATATCCAACCGTTTCGCCTTCCTCGAAAGGCTAATGCTTATCAGCCACAAGGGAAATACGAGCCCCATCGTTCTATCGTAAAAATTGAACATGTTGGCCAAGATTTTGCCCAGTGCATCATGTTGGATAGTGAGAATCAATTGTATGTGACCGATGAATACATTGTTACCCACAACACAACCATTGGTGCAGCCACAGTTGATCTAACAGATGCTTACCCTGCCATCGTACTCTGCCCGCCTCATCTGGTGCCAAAATGGATCCGGGAAATCGAAGAAACCATCCCTGGTGCAAAAGCGATGGAACTATCTCGAATCGGGCGCAATGCCAGTGACCCTGGAGATGTAAACGATGTGCGTCGCTTCCTAGAGTTGTATAAGAGCGGCGCGCTTGGTCCAAAAGCAGTGGCTGTACTTGCCAATACATCTGCCAAGTACGGTGCAGGCTGGCAACACGCAGCTGTTCTCCGAAAGGTGTATGACCCGGAATATGGAGAAATGGAGGAAGTGCTGGTCTGCCCAACCTGCGGTACGCCCATTGAAGTCACGGAGCGGGGCGGGATCACCCACATGGTATCTGCCATCGAACAACTAGGAGACAAACGCCGTTTCTGCCAGGCGCAAATCCCCGGCTATGAACTGGATGAAAATGGCTGCCTGAAGCGAGATGAAGACGGCAAGCTGGTTTGGGGATTGCGGACCTGCAATGCGCCTCTGTTCCAGTTTACTGGACGGCGCTGGGCGATTGCTGATTACATTGCCAAGCATACAAAAGATGAGTTCAAGATGCTCGTTGCAGATGAGTGTCTGGTGAAGGACACCATGATTTCAACAAAGGATGGTCCAAAACCCATTCAGGATGTTCAGGTTGGGGATTATGTCCTATCTTTCAATCACTCGACCAACAAAACTGAATACAAAAAAGTGCTTAGCAAGATGATAAATCCCGCCCCTGAAAAACTGATCAAGGTGGCGGGCATCGTTTGTACAGCCAATCACCCTATATTCACGGAGGAGGAAAATTATGCCGAAGCACAAACGGTCACTGGAAAAACGGTGCGAATATTGCGGCAAGAATTTCATGGCCTACCCAAACGGAAAATCAACATTTCGGTATTGCTCTCGTTCCTGCGCAGCTTTAGATCGTGCACCAGAGATCAACAAGAGAGCAGGCGACAAGCGTCGCAAGCCATTAGTAAAGAAAGTATGTCTCCAATGTGGCAAAGTTTTCTATCTCAAACCAATGGGACAGTTGTCGGCCAATCAAAAGTTTTGTTCTCCGAGTTGTGCAGGTCGTTATCGAGTTCGAGACCCGGAGGTAGCCAGATTTTACGCAGAGCGATTGTGGCGTGGAGGAAATGGCTGGAAAGGAACCAAACGACCCGACGTAGCCGAGCGTATGAGGATCAACAATCCCATGTACGATCCAGATGTGAAAGAGAGGGCACGGCAAGTGTTGGTAGGCAGAACCTTTCTTTCACGAGGTGGCAACGGGAAACTCACTCATCAACAGATAGCACTGTGTCAAGCGCTTGGCCTGCCCGAGTCAGCTATGGAGCTTGTAATCCCCACTGCGAAGGCGAAACATCATTTCGAATCTTTACCAACCGCTTACAAGGTAGACATAGGTATCCAAGATGTAAAGCTGGCCATCGAAGTCGATGGAAAAACCCACAAACTGAAGAAATGGAAATTTCTGGACCGCCGCAAAACGGCGGTCTTGAATTTTCTCGGGTGGACCGTGTTGAGATTCTGGAACGAGGAAGTGGACCAATATTTAGAAAGGTGTGTCCAGATAACCTTGTCTATAATCTCGAAATTGAAGGAAACCACAACTACTTCGCAAACGGAGTATTAGTCCATAACTGCCACCAATTCAAATCCAAGTCATCTGACCGGGGTATCGCCTTTCACCAGTTGGTCGGAACAACCAAGTACACCCTGACACTGACAGGCACTTTCTTCGGCGGCAAAAGCACATCCATCTTCTGGCTCTTGCACCGTTTGAATGCGGGAGTTCGAAATGACTTTGCCTTTGATGATGAAAAACGTTGGGCCAGATTGTATGGAGTGTTGGAGACGACCCGCCAGAAGAAACGCCAGCAAGATCATGATGAAGATGGCTTCACTGGCAACCGTCGCTATCAGAACCAGGTCAAGGAGCAACCCGGCATATCTCACGCCATCGTGAATCGCCTGCTGGACATTACAGTGTTCCTTTCCTTGAAAGACCTGGGATTGGCTTTGCCACATTATGCCGAAGAAGTAGTGACGCTCTCCATGACCAATGAGCAAGATGATCAGTACCGAGTTATGGCGCAAAAGCTGAGAGATTTGGCAATCAAGAACCGGCGCTATCTATCAACCTGGCTGCAATGGACTTTGGCCAGACCAAACTCGGCCTTCCGCAATGAAGTGGTGGAGATCGACGAACTCAACCAAAATGGTGAAAAAGTTCGCAAGGTACAGTTGATGACCCTGCCGGCCATCGTGAGAGACGAAACAATGCCAAAAGAAGGTTGGCTGGTGGATTTCTGTCGCTCGGAACGCCAGCAAAGTCGCAAGGTGTTGATCTACCTGCGTCAAACGGGAACTAGGGACATTCAGGACCGAATTCTGAAAATCCTGCGAGATGGTGGGGTACGTGCCGAAGTCCTGACCAGCAGCGTCAATCCACGCAAGCGCGAAGAGTGGATTGCCAGGCGAGTGTTGGGATTAGATGCCTTGGTGGTAAACCCGAAGTTGGTCGAGACCGGCCTGGATTTAGTGGCCTTCTCCTCGGTTGTGTTCGCAGAAATCGAGTACAGCCTTTATACCTTATGGCAAGCTGTGCGCAGAGTATGGCGCTTGGGACAGACCAAGCCAGTCAAGGCTATTTTCTCAGTGTATAGCGAAGCGATGGAAGCGCGTGCGCTGGCCTTGATGGGGCAGAAAATGAAAGCCGCCCAACTGCTCTATGGGGATGAAGTCGGCGGGGCGATTGTGCCTGAAGAAGACGGCGACCTGCTGATGAAATTAGCGCGGGAAGCCCTTGATGCGGCGGACCTGCCAGACTTGCAGGCTCTGTTCGCCGATGAAGTGGTGGTTTCCAATTCACCGATGGGCTGCCCGACCGCGCCCAGTGCTCCCTTGCCTGTGCCGGAGATTCCGGCAACCCTCTCCTGGGCAGACTGGATGGCGCAACGCGGTATCCAATCCGGGAGAAGCCGGGCACGTTCGCAGAAGGTTTCTCAGAATCAAATCAGCTTGTTCTGATCACAAAGTTCCCGTATCCAAATGGATAAGGGAACTTCCCATTGAAGGAGGTTCAAAATGCAACAACAGGTCCGATGCAAGAAATGTGGAAGGGTCTTGAAATCCCCGGCCAGTATTGCAATGGGAATGGGACCCAAGTGCGCCGGGGTTTCCGGTGGAGGTCGGGGTGTCGGGGTGAGAGCGGGAAGGCGGGGTGGCGCTTCATATAGCCTGGGAAAATCAAGTGGAACACAAGTGGCCTTCCCCACTAGCGATATCAAACCAAAGCGGCTGTCCAAAAGAGAGATAGCAAGGCGCAACCGGGATGAACGCCGGCGGTTATTTGACGAGCGCCAGCCTTTCCAGTGCGGGTTGCTGCTTCCTGAAAGGAAGCCGATCATCTATACTCCAACCAAAGACGGTGATTGGAAGGACAGCACCAGCGGGCGTGTGATCCCCCATGACCAGTTACAGAATTACTTGAAACGCTACCGGTTTATCTAAACGAATTGCCCTTGATGTAAAAATCAGGGGCTTTTTGCTTTAAGTACACAACTTCCGAAAACTGGGATTTACATAAGCCACTTTTATTTCGTAATACTATCGAGAAAACAACCTATGGCTGATAGCTTAGATAAAACTGATAAGTACTTGACTTCGAATCAGAAAGCATAACTGTCTACTGGGTCCATGGGGTCAAAACTGTCTATTGTGTCTAAACTGGGCTGAACAAATTCGGTTCGTTTATAGCGTTGTAAAGGTGCTACCTTATTTTGTTTCGGAAACAAGGTTTTTGAAATCGTCGAAAGTCCAAGAGAAAAGGATATTTAGAAATTGGCTAGTTCCTATTGTAAAAAATATATTATTAATATATAATCAATATATCCTAATGTATTGACAAAACGATGACTAAAGCCACAAAATTACGAGACTCAGATAAGGCGTATGAAGCTCTCAAGCAAGCGATCATCCGATTGGAGTTAGAGCCTAATTCCCCGATCGTAGAGAATGAGTTAATGGTGAAGTTGGATGTAGGACGGACACCGCTTCGCGAAGCACTTCAGCGCCTCTCGCAAGAGGATTTGGTTTACAACGTTCCCAGGCGGGGTTATTTCGTTGCCAATATCGCCATCACGGACCCACTGCATGTGTTTGAAATACGCCAACAGTTGGAGGCCTTCTCGGCGCGCCTGGCAGCCGAACGCGCTAGACCAAACCATATCGATGAACTTCACAACTTCCTCGATTATGCTGCCGCTGGTGCTGAGAGTGGCGATTTTCAGTGGAACTTGGGGACCGACCACAAACTCCACCAACTTGTAGCAAAAGCTTCTGGTAACCCCTTCCTGCAGGAATACCTTGACCGTCTTTTCACCCTCACCATTCGGGTGCTTTACATGTACCGCTTACGGATCTCCATTGTCAAGGAAGAGTTGGTAGTCTATCAGTCTATTGTCGACGCAATCGAAAAACATGACCCAGAGGCGGCTGAGAATGCTATGCGTAACCATCTTGGCTTTCCAAGCATGGAATTGAAATGGATCGGTTGATCTCTCCGGCAGAGTGAACTGTTCGAACATAATTGAGTTAGCCTCTCACACTCAGTAAATCACAAATGAACTCGTTGATCACCTACCTTCGTAAACGAAAATCGCTGCAGACCTTCTTGATGCTAGCGCCCTCCTTAACGATAATCGTGGTATTCCTGGTCATGCCGTTGTTCATCGTCCTGACATATAGCTTCTCCGAACGGGACGCAATGGGGAGGATTGTCCCTGGCTTTACACTGGAGAATTACCGCTCGCTGTTCCAGCCGCTCTATATGCCGATCTTTTTCAACTCTTTTAAGATTGCCTTTTACAACACGCTGATCAGCCTGGCACTGGCATACCCGGTAGCCTACTTTATCTCTTTCCGCGCCAAGCGTTTCGCCTCGATACTGTTGATGTTGATGATCATCCCTTATTGGACTAACTTCCTGGTTCGTATGTCTGCCTGGGTGGTATTACTGTACCGCTACGGACTGATCAACTCGCTGCTGCAGGCGCTCTACATCACTCAAGAGCCGGTTAAGCTGTTGGGAACTTATGGGGCCGTGCTGGTCGGTTTGCTATACGCCTTTTTGCCCTCGGCGGTTTTCCCGATCTATGCGGCACTGGATTCAATCGATCATTCATTGCTGGAGGCAGCTAGGGATTTAGGCGCTAGCCCATGGCGTGCCTTCCTAAAAATAACTTTACCACTTTCGCTACCGGGGGTTGTTGCGGCTACTTTGTTCGTGTTCGTCCCATCGATTGGCGTATTTATCATCCCAGCCATTCTAGGTGGCGGAAAGAGTATTCTGGTTGGTAATCTTATTGTTACGTTGTATCTGGAATTTCGCAATATCCCTTTCGGATCGGCAGTGTCGATTGTCCTGTTGGGATTTGTCTTGATTGGCATCGCCTTCTACATGCGAGCATTGAGAACGGCAGAGGATTTACGGGCATGAGAACTAATAATCACTCGGTGATGCAAAAATACAAGCCAGGGCAACTCTTGTGGATTAGGCTGCAAAACGCGGTTGGCTCACAATTTGTCACCATTCTGACTATCCTGACTTATCTCTTCCTATTTGTGCCTATGATCGTCCTGGTGGTGTACTCCTTTAATTCTGCCAGTACGACCGCCATCTGGGAGAGCTTTTCGCTAGACTGGTATAAAGTATTGTTCAAAGATCGTTACATCTTCCGCGCCCTGAAGAACAGCCTGATTATCGCCAGTTCCGCTGCCTCATTTAGTACGGTCTTGGGTACTCTAGCAGCATTAGTGCTGGTGCGCAGGCAATTCAAGGGTAAAGAGCTATTTTCCACGCTGATGCTCTCACCTCTTGTACTTCCAGAGATCGTACTGGGAGTCTCTTTCCTGGTTTTCCTCGTTTTTTTGAATATCAAGCTTGGTTTTTTCTCGATTATCCTAGCGCACATCATTTTGACCCTGCCCTACGCCACACTGATCGTGCGCGCATCCGCTTCGGGTCTCGACCGGCACCTGGAAGAGGCAGCCGCTGACTTAGGCGCGGATGAAGTCAATGTATTTCGTTATATTACATTCCCACTTTTGGTTCCAGGGATACTGGCTGCGTTCTTACTAACATTTACCATCTCCCTGGATGATTTTGTTATGTCTATGTTTGCAGGAGGTGTTGGGACGACGACTTTACCACTCCAAATTTTCTCGATGTTGAAATTGGGGTGGTCTCCCTCTTGAGAGCAGGTAACAAAAGCTATAAAATTGTGGCAAATTGAACCCGAGGTAGACCGATGGAACAATTCGCCAAACCTGGAGATTTCTGTCCAAACCAAGCTTGCCCAGATTACCAAAA
>DAOTXM010000521.1:0-32390 GCA_034435215.1 Anaerolineales bacterium | reverse complement strand
CATGTAGATCGGATAGTTGCGTGTTCTGGCAAAATGGCTTTCCGGGATGGCAGGCGGATAAAGGGTGTATTCGAGAATGGTATTTGGTTCGAGCGTCTCGATGAATTTTCCGGCCGGCGTGCGGGCGTCATTGGCGAACAGCAGCGCGACACTGATAACTTGCAAAAAAGAAACCAGAACGACCAGAATGACAGCCATGTTGATGACCGGGACTGCAAGGGTAAATCCCCGCCCTTTGACCAGCGAGGCCAAATCCTCGACGAACAGGCTGGCGAGCACCGCGAACATGGGCAGGAATGGCAGGAAAAACCTGGGCACGTAGTTGTAGGACATCAGGAAGGGAATATCGAACAGGACGATTGCCACCAGCAGGATAAGAAGAATATCCATCCTATCCCGTTCTCCGTGCGTTCTTTTTGCCAGATAAAGGATGAGCTTGACCGCGCTCCACAAAAAAGCGACCAGGAACAGCACGAAGACGGCTGTGCCGACCGCGTTGCGGAACGTCCCCCATTGCCCGTACAGACCGATCAGACTATCTGGTCCACGCCCGTAGCTGGCAAAGCGCAGCGCCGCCGGGATCGCGCGCTTGAAGTAGAACGACATCCAGAACAGAGCCTTGGGCGTCCCCAGCACATATCCGGCAACTGTCAACGCGGTAGCGATGAAGAGCGTTTCGACTGTCCGCAGCCAATCCTTGAAAAGAGTCTCCCAGTTCGAAAATAGAAAGATCACCAGCAAAATAAGCACAAAACTCGCCCCCGTATATTTGCTCGAAGCAGCGCAACCCGTCGAGAAAAAGGCCAGGTACAGCCATAGCCTGTGACCAGATAGCCGATACTTGATGATTGCATATAAAGACAGCGTGATAAAAAACAATAGATACAGGTCATTGTGCGCAAAACGTGCGTTATGGACGAGAGCGGTGTTCGATAACGCAAAAAGGGCTGCCAGCAAGCGGACATAAATATTTCCGCTGGCCAGTTTCGCCATGGAATAGATCAACACGACCGTCAGCCCGCCCAGCAGGACCGAGATCAGCCTGGCCGAAACGATCACATCCGCCGTGGAGCCTCCCGCTTTTTCGACCAGCCACCCAACCCCATACATGACATGCTTGGGCAACGACGGATAATTGAAGTCTGGTTCGGTCTCGTCGAATTTCATCTCCCCACCCAACGCCATGTTCACGCGCCAGACCAGCTCATCCGGGTTCCACAGCGACGGAGCGCCCCAGGAAATTCCGGGAACGGTCACGAGCAAGAAGAGCAAAAACAACAATAGCGGGACGAACTTTTCGTATTGGACCAGTGTGTTTGTAAGCTGATATTTCATGTACCAACCCGCTTCCCAAACACTACTCTCTCGCAGCCGGAGCAACCGGCAACCAGGATGAACAATTGACCTCGCCCTGTCGCGGGACGAGCAACTGGATCTGGGCGCTCCGGAAGGTTTCGATCTCCTGGTAGTAGCAGAGCACCGGTTCCACCACCCACTTCACCCAGGCGTTATTTTCCTCGCCAAACTGGTAATTGCTGTCCTTCACCGGGGCGCGCAACGGCTCGCTGACGATCAGGGAAAAGCGACGGGCTTCCAAATCCGCATAGAACGGCGCGAAATAACCGGTATTCGCGCCCATCGCTTCGTTCATGAGAACTTTCTTCTCGTACTCAGGCACGAACGGCACGTCCTGTACATATCCAAAGGTCAGCAACTGGCGCTGATCCATAAAGAGCACCTCGCCCTGGGACTGCCTGGCCTTCACCTCCTGGCGGATGGTTTGCAGGATTTCGTCCACTTCCTCTTGGGGCGGCAACATTTCGAGGAATTTTCCATCCGAAACATCCGTCAATGTGACCAGCCAGGGCAGGTCTTCTGCAAACTGGAACGAACGCAAGGCAGACAGAGGTTGAACGCCGGGGATGACCAACAGGAGTACAAGTGTGACCTTCACCCACAAGGGGGACAACTCGATCCGGCCCAGCCAGTGCCTGCCTCCGTTTTCCCAGGCGATCACCGCTGTGAACAGGATCCCGATTAAGAACATGTCCAGGTTGTGCAGATCTCCACCGCCGCCGATTTTTGTGGATATGATCAACCCAACCACCAGGAACGCCAGCAACGGTAGAATGATTGCCGCCTTCTGCCAGGCGTTCAGAACCCATTTTTTTGTCGCAGATAGATAGAACAGCAGAAGAAGCGTTGGAGCAACCGCGATCAGGAGCGCTGGCAAAATTCCCATGCCATACGTCGCGTTTGGGAAAAGACGATACCATAACAATGGATGGGCGGAGACCTCCGACGCGACGGCAGAAACACTGACCGAGCCGCCGGCCAGGGGCGCGGATGCGTTGCCGGCAAAAAGCGCCCTGCCCCAGTTCACCAGGGCAGGCCCATAATATCCACCCAGCGTGCCGGAGAATCCCAAGATCCCCGCCCGCCACCAGGTCGATTTCGGTAAACGGCCGTTTGCGAGCATCGTGCCGGAAAACTCCAGCATCACGATCCAGATGCCGGAAGCAAACAGCCAGGTAAAACGGCTCTCCTCAGCAAAATAGCTGGTCGCAAAGATCAGTGGAATCCCAAGCCACAGGGGAGCACGCCAAAGCAAAGCAACGACAAAGGCGCAAACGACCAGCGGCGGGTGGATCGGCCCCTGCTTCAAAAAAATGAAGGTCCACAAGGCCAGCAACCCCCATAACTTGATATTCTTGAAATCAGAACGGAAAGCGGCCAAACCAAGCAGCAGGTACGGGATGACCGTTGTCAATCCCACCCAAAGCCGTTCCGTTTGAATAGAAATTCCGGGAAATACAAACGGCAAACCGCCAATGAACTGGCGACCAATATCCAGCAACACAAACACATCCTGCTCATGCGGGTAATCGTACAAATGCCGCCCGAACATCATCGAATAATCCCACATGCGGTTTCCCTCGGACCAACCCTGGGAAAAGGGATAAGCGCTCACATTGATCAAAGCCGCGGCAATCGAAAATGCGCTCGATGTAAGCAGCAAAGCTGCCAAAAAACTCGTCCATTTCAGAACCTGTGATCCACCTTGCAGGAAAATGGCAGTACCAAATGCAATGAGTATCCACAAGAATAAACGGAAATACAACCCGCGAAAGACAATTCCCCATGGAGTGTACTGTAAAAACCAGATAGGAAACAGGAGCAGGGCAAGCACTACCAACCAGCGAAGAGGCCCTAATTTTTCGCGGAACGAAATAACGCGTTCCTCCCATCGTGCCAGCCTGTCACGCTTCCAGAGAACGAGAACGGTGATACCCCACGACAAAATACAGAACAGGATGAACACAAACAACCCCATTCCCCACTTGAACGAAAATTCTCCCCACCAGAGGCCCGTCCCCCAGGCAATCTCGTAGAACTCCATGCTCGCTCGGACCCATACATACGCAAGCAGGATTGCCAGTACCAGCCTGACAGCCTGCATACCGATATTCGTTGTTTCCTGCCGTGCCTGAACGGGCATCAACTTCTCCTGATCCATCTCATCTAAAACGTGAGTTATGGATAAAGATGGCTTCCTCTCTGAGCGGAGCGAAAGCGTAGTCGAAGGGCAGCTTTTGCGGAAAATTTGCGCTTCGATTACGTTCGTCGCTATCGCTCCTCACTCCGCTCAGCGAGGAAACGTCCATTTCTTGCTTATGCATTATTCATGGTATTTACATCATCTCAGAAAAAGGGAAAGGTGGGATGATTGGACAGACAAAACTCGTCCAAACCCACTCCCACTCATTTTAAAGACATTATTTCTTCAAAGAAACGGATCCTCTCTGTTTCCTTGGCGGCCTGGTCAATCGGAGCGAGCATCCTGCGCTCTACCCGTCGACCGCGCATCCGGTAGGCAAAATCACGAATGACCTGCGCGTGTGTCTGTATATTATCCTCTTTGTTGGGAATCCTCAACAAGAAATCAGCCTGCAAATCATGCAGGTCCGTATCTTTGTAAGCCAGCACGAGCGGTAATCCAAGCGCCAGGCATTCGCGGCTTTTCAAGGGCGAGGCCTCCTCCAAATCGAAACGATGAATGCCCAATGAACTGATGGCAGCATCGGCTCCGGCCAGGATTTTTTTGTACATTTCTGTGGACAGGTAACCGTGCAGATGTAAATTTTCTGGAAGTGGGTCTACACCGGGAAGGCTGTCGTAGCCGATGATGTCCAGCTGCACGTCCGGGATGAGGCGGGCAAGCGTGACCAGCTTATCCACACCATGCCAGGGATAACCCGGATTACCGATAAATGCCAGGCGCGGTATAGAATTGGCAGGCGCAGGCAATGGTTCGAAATTTTCCAGGTCGATGCCGTTGGCGATCACCCGTGTTGGTATGTGATAGATTGCAAACGCAGACTCTTTTGCCAGCTCGTGCGAAACCACGACCAGCCCATCGAGCCGGCGAAGCAAAAGACCGCGGGTCAGGCGGTTATACAGCGTAAAGACCTTGCCAAGCCGTTCGTGCTGGGTCAGGTCATTGGTGTTGGCCTCGCCGATCAAGGGTGCGATGGCCGCCAGGCGATGCACTGGAAATACATACATTGCCAGACGAAGATAGATCACATCGGGGCGGTAGGCCTGCACCGCCTTTACCAGTCTGTGGGCTGCCGCGATGCGGTTGAGCTCGGTGCGGACTGTCCCGGCTGGGTCGTAGGGGATGACCTCAGCAGGCACGAGGGCGGAGAGAGGCGTGTAGCGGGAGGTGTGCATGAAGAGGCGGGCTGCATGTCCGCCCGCCTGCCAGGTTTTGATCTGCCTGTCCAATTTCTTGCCGACGCCGCTATCCAACGTGCGCGGCCAGTGCAGGCTGATGGAGGCAATCCGCATAGATCAAACCTCGACCCTTCGATCTTCCTCAGAGCCAGCCTGGTGCTGGCGTTTCTGCCGGGCGCGGTACCAATCGCGCGCCAGGGTGTATACTCCACGCATCAATGGCCCTTCCACGAAGCGGCTGTAAGACGGGTAATCCCAGAAGGATTTTCTAGGCGTCTGCATAATAGCTTCGAACTCAGAATCGGTCAGGCCGAGTTTTTTGACCACGTACTCACGGTCTTCCTCTTGCGCAGCTGGCGCGTAAGTGGGCTTTTCGAGTTCTTCGAGCGCCGCTTCCCGGGTGATTTCACCGGAGCAGACCAGGCTGGAAAAATGGCAACGGCGCTTGTCATAGCCAAACTTGACGGGCAGGATGTAACCCTGGTAGAAGCGCGTGTAAATGGATTCATGATGCTTGCCGCCATAATACCGCCAGCCGAGTTCCTTCTCCAGGATTTTCATGGCTTGGGTTTTATCGTAGTCGATGTAGTTCAAAATATCCACGCGGTGGTGGGTCAGCAGGCGGCGATAGTAGGTAAAGAAGTCGATATAAGGATAGGTCTTGAGCTTTCTTTCCCGACCGAATTGCTTATAGACGCTGCGAATGTACTTCCAGTCGAGGTGCCCGTAGGACCAGGCGCGCGGCAGGTGCGTTTCCGTGCGCACGTTGAAACCGGAAACGATGTACCTGACCTTGAGCATGTCTGCCATGTCGCCCAGCACAGCCCAAATGGCATGGTCGCTGGGAATCTCGGAATCGGGCGTGGAGGCTTTCAGGAAGGCAACCTGTAGATCCTTGAATTCCTCCCAATCCAGCACTTCGGTGTACAGGTCGATTTCCAGGCGTTTGAGGGTTTCCTCGATGTTCTTGACCGCCAGTTCGGAGTCCCAGCCGTTGTCCATGTGCACGGCCAGCGGACGCAGCCCCAACTGTTTGACCAGGTAAGCCACGTAGGTGCTGTCCACCCCGCCGCTGACGCCGATGATGCAGTCATAAGGTTTGCCACGGCCATCCTGTTTCATCCTCTCGACCAGGCGCTCCAGGTAAACCTTCCCCGCTTCGCCGCGGATGGCCTTTTGGGTCATCAGGCGGTCGTAATCGTGACAATGGTTGCACACCCCCTGTTCGTCGAAGACGATTTCCGGGTCGGTGGTGTCCATCACGCAGCGTGTGCAAATTTGGTACGCTGAAGTCATTTATACTCCTGTAAATATTCTTCGCTGTAGGAAGAGATATTATCTGTCCTATCATCTAATATTACAGCGCAAAGTTCCAAGAAAATCTCGGTTATCCCTGAAAGTGAATGTGTATCAGCAATGCAACCTTGCGCTGTAATACTAATGGATAAGCAAAGAACAAGAAATCTCCTCGCTGAGCGGAGGGCCGAATGCTAATGAGGCCCGTAGTCGAAGCGCGAATTTTTCCAAAACCTGCCCTTCGACTTCGTTGCACTCCGCTCAGGGCGGAATAGTTCTTATCCATAACTAACGCTATCTAACTATGGTAACACCCGCCGCAATTCTGCTTGCGATGGGTAGCTGATCAACACGCCACGCAGCGGTCCTTGAAAGACGAACATGCTTCCGGCTGCCGCAGCCGACGCGCCACCCTGCTGGATGGCCTCCGCCAGGTGCTGGAGGTTGCCCGCCCCCCCGCAAGCGACAACGGGGATGCTCACCGCCTGGGTCACGCGGCGGATCAAATCGAGATCGTAGCCCTGCATCGTGCCATCCCGGTCGATGGAATTGACGAACAACTCGCCCGCGCCGCGTTTCTCCATTTCCAGCGCCTGCCGGACGGGATCCAGGCCGGTTCCTGTTTTCCCGCTGTGGGTGTATACCTCGTACTTTCCCAGCAACCCCTTCTTGACATCCAGCGAGACCACCACGGCCTGGCTGCCGGCATACCCCGCCACTTCGGTCACGAGTTCCGGTTTTTCCATCGCCGCTGTGTTCATGATAATCTTTTCGATGCCCAGGCTGAGCAGGGTCTTGACATCCTCCAGGCTGCGGATGCCGCCGCCGTAACCCAGCGGCATGAAACACTCGCTGGTGATCTTGCCCAGCAGCTCGAACGGCGGGTGGCGTTTTTCATTTGTCGCCGTGATGTCAAGGAAGACGAGCTCGTCCACTTCCTTGTCGTTGAAAATCTTGACGATGTTGATCGGGTCGCCCAGGTACTTGGGGTCCTTGAATTTAACGGTCTTGACCAACCCCTGTCCTTTGAGCAACAACGCCGGGATCACGCGCGGGCGGATCATGTCGCACGCTCCGCAAAATTCTTGAAAAATTGCATCCCAAATTTATGGCTCTTTTCGGGATGGAATTGCGCCCCCATGATATTCCCTCTTTTGATGACCGCGGCCAGGGGATAACCATAATCAGTGTAGGCCACCACGTCCGTCTCGTCCGCGCAGACGATGTGATATGAGTGAACGAAATAGAAACGGGATTCAGACTCGAGGTCTGCTACAAGCGGGTGTGCACGACGGATATCGAGCGTGTTCCAGCCCATGTGCGGGACTTTCAGATGCGCATTCTCCGGTCCGAACTTGAAGCGGACGGTCTCCGCCTCGATCCATCCCAGGCCTGCTTCCGTACCCTCTTCGCTGCGCTTCGTCATCAGCTGCATCCCCAAACACAGCCCGATGACCGGCACCCTTTTCTCCAACACGAGCTCGTTCAAGACAGGCACCAGTCCGGTCTCATTGAGTTTCTTCATCCCGGCATCGAACGCGCCCACGCCCGGCAGGATCAGTTTTTCAGCCTGGCGCAGCATATGCGGGTCGGAGGAAGCCTGGGCTTTTGCGCCGACTTTCTTGAGCATGTTGAGGATCGAGCCCAGGTTGCCGACACCATAATCAACGATGGCGATCATTGTAAGCTACTCCGCTTGTCCCGGAACATTTCCATCAAAGAATTGGCCTGCACATAGATCCAGGCATTTTGGATGACAGGCAGGTCTTGGGCACGCATGGCTGTTTCCAGTTCACTCCCAATGCGCTTTCCATCCCAGATGGTCGAAGTTTGGAAACCGGCGCTTTTGACTGCATCGCGGATGAATTCCTGCGCTTTTGGCGATGACCAGCTCTCCACCATGTTTGGGAATCCCAGCTTGCGCGTACGCTGACGGATCGGCTCTGGCAGGATTCCCTTGAGTGCATCGCGCAGGATGCGCTTGGTGAACCCCCCGCCGATTTTGCTTTCCGAGGGCAGGGAAAAGGTGAACGTCACCAGCCGCCAATCCATGAAGGGGGAACGCACTTCCACGCCATGCGCCATGGACAGGCGGTCGAAGTCGCGCAGGTTCATGGGCAGTTGCGTGAAATGAAAGTCGACATACAGGCTTTGGAACAAAGCATCCCGCTCCTTAATGCGGGGACGGTCCTGCTCGTACGCCGGCGAGGCAAATTTCGCCGGGGATTGCGCAAGCCAAGTATCCTCTTTCTTGAAAAATTTCCTCATTGCCTTGCCGCCCACTGCCTGGAGGCTCTTCCAGTAAAACTGCTCCTGCGGGAAAAGCTCCAACTTTTGCATCGTGCCGAGCGATTCCAGCGCCCGGCCAAAAGCTAAACCGGAAAGTGCGTCTTTCAAAGAGGCAGTCACATGCCAGGGATATCCACTCAGGGCCTCGTCACCGCCATGACCGTCGAGGGTGACCACCACGCCATGTTCGCGCTGTGCCTTGTGCACGGCCCAGGGCCCCAGATGTATATCCGATATTTCCTCATATTGGAAAAGCACCCGCTGGAAATTCTCGAGGTACATCGCCGGGTTGATCTCGCAATAGATCGGGGTCGCGCCTGTTTTCTGGATGACTTCGTCTGCGTATTGGCGTTCGTCGATCACTGAGCCAGGATAGGTGGCAACAAAGGCGCGCTGCCAGTCACTGGCCAGCCTTTCGCCTGCGTCCCCCGCATCACGAACATGACGCATCCCGCAGACGATCGAGCTCGAATCCAGCCCGCCGCTCAAGGCGGTACCGACCGGCACGTCGCTGCGCATGCGGATGCGGCAGGCATCCAGGAACAACTCGCGGTAGCGTTCCACCTGTTCGTTGTAGGAAGCAGGTACAGGTTCCAGGTGGTCGAGCGTGTTCCACCAGCGGCGAATGGTTAAATCACCATTTTGGGCGAGTGTCAGGCAGTAACCTCCCAGCAGGCGTTTCAAGTCACGCAACAGGGTGCGTTCTGTTCCCTCGACAAGCTGGTGGTCGGTCAACGCGACGGCAACCATCTGCGGATCGAATTCCGCCTGGAACCAATCCAGAGCCAGGAAGGCTTTCATTTCAGAAGCAAAGGCAAACCGCTTCCCATCGTAGAAGTACATCAGGGGCTTGACGCCGAACCGGTCACGTGAGAGGAATAATTGCTTCTCCTGGCGGTCCCAAATGGCGAAGGCCCACATACCGTTGAAGCGCAACTGGCAATCCTGGCCCCACCTGTCATAGGCCGCCATGATCACTTCGGTGTCGGATTCCGTGAAGAACTGATACCCGACCTGCTCGAGTTCACTGCGCAGTTCCAGGAAATTGTAAATCTCGCCGTTGAGCACAATCCAATAACGCCCACTGCCATAGGACATAGGCTGGCGACCAGCCTCGGACGTATCGAGAATCGCCAGGCGGCGATGACCAAGGCCAAGGTTCGCATCTGAATCGATATAAAACCCGTTCCCATCCGGCCCGCGGTGAGCCAGGCTATCGGTAAAGCATTCCAGCATCGCCTGGGAGACTGGTTCATGGTTCAGGTTCCAAAATCCGGTGATCCCGCACATAAAAGGTCAATTCTCCAATTCAGTTCTGCCGAATGGCCTTCAATCTTTCAGCAAAGGCCTGAAAATTGGCATCTGCATTATAGCGTTGTTGCCAGACTGCGCGACTGCCCTGTCGTTTGCGAAGCGCGGTATCTCGATCGTCCCAGAAGGACAACAAGGCATTCCCGATCTGTTCAGGGGTAGGATTGGGATCGAGAAGCAAACCGTTCTTTTCCAACGCAATCTCGACATTCCCCCCAACGGCTGTTGCAATCACCGGGATGCCGCAACTGATGGCTTCCATCACCGCGACCGGCGTGCCTTCGGAAGCGCTGACATTGACAAATACATCCACCGGGTTTTGCTCATAATATAGCATTAAGTCCTTTTTCGTCGAATACCCGGGGAAATATCCTTTGGCATTCGGCGGGAAGGAACTATTTGCCAGCCCTTGTAACGCCAATCGGCTCTCGCCATTGCCAAAGTGCCGCCATTCGAATTGCTGGTCTGGCCTGCTCCTGGCCGCGCTTGCAATACCTTCGAGCAACAAATCCACTCTTTTCACTGGCTCGAGCATGGAACAGGATACGATCCGGAAAACATTGTCCGTTGAGAAAGGGGTGCTAAATCCGGGATCCGGGACGCCCAGAAGCGCGGGTTCGTAGACGGAGGCAAATTCGGGGTAGCGGTCATTCAAATAATCGAGACCCGCTTGGGCATCCGGGAAGAGGCGGTCGATCATGGAAAGAGTCGCTTTTCGGCGCGGCCAATAGGGAGGTCGATAATAGAAGTCCTCGTAAAGGTCATATCCATGCACCCTCGAAACCATCTTGAGTTGAGGATGCATTTGTTTTACCAATCCAATTCCATACGCCGCCTGATCGAACCAATACGTGTAGAAGAGACACTCGGCGGGATTGGCGTGATTGCGCGCCAGCCATCGCATGATCCACGTTTTAGTCATTTGTGCCCCTACCAGAAAGGCGAGCAACCGCTTGACGGCTGAAGGATAACGCAATAGCCAGGGTAAGGATCTGATCTCTTGATACAGCGATGGAAAAAAGAATATATTCCTGAAAACCGTAAAGGGATGGATTCTTGTAAGCGAGTCCGCATAACTCTCGTCCACCTCGATGCCATCCGGAAGCATAAGCCGCCTACCTTGACATTTTCTGGGAACAAGGATCACCCGCTTAAAAGCGTTTTGCAAATATCGGATTTCGATATCAAGAAAAGTCTGTTCCGCCCCTGCATCATACGGGTAAGAGGCAGCGAATAAGAACAGGATCAATACAACACCTCAACCATTCGGCAAAAACGAATCACGATGGATTGCGAACTCGTCCATGGCCAACTCATAATCGTCATGACGACCAATATCCAGCCAGTACCCGTCAAATCGATATACATTAACCCTCTGTCCCTGACTTATCAGGCGCAAGACAAGTTCGGGTAAATCCAGCCTTTGATTGAAAGGGATGAAATCTAAAATTTTCGGCTCGAAAATATAAACACCGGTACTGACCGCATAGTGATAAGTAGGTTTCTCAACGTAATCCTGTACCCAGTTGTCTTCGTCGATCTCGATCACACCCAGATCGATCTTGACCTCCCGCTGGTATGCTGCCAGCGTTGCAATGGCGCCACGCTCCTTGTGATAACGATACATTGCGCCATAGTCCAGTGAGGTCAGCAGGTCACCGTTCATGACAAGGAACGTTTCGTCCAAGTCAGGGACCAACGCAATCGGTCCAGCCGTCCCCAACGGTTGTTGCTCGTGGGAATACGCGATTTTCACTTTGAACTTGCTGCCATCGCCACAGTAGGCCATCAACAACTCCGCCAGATAACCAACAGCCAGCGATATATCATCGAAGCCATAATATGCCAACTGGCGCAGGACGATTTCCAAAATTGGCATATCCCCGATTGGCATCAGGGGTTTGGGTAAAATCGTCGTATAAGGTGCCAGGCGCGTGCCCTTACCACCCGCAAGAATGACCGCTTTCATTGCTAAACCATATACTCATCAGATCGATATAACGCAAGATGATCTGCAATCCATTTCACAGTCCTGCGTAAGCCTTCCTCCAGAGTAACTTGCGGTTCCCATCCAATCCGCTCTTTGGCTTTTTTGTAGGAAGCCTGCAGTCTCAACACTTCGCTCTTTTCGGGACGCTTGCGCTGGCTCTCCGTCACGATCCGGGGGGATTTTCCGAGAATGTCGAAAATCTTCCCGCACAGGTCTCCGATGCTGATTGTAGCGTTGTTGCCCAGGTTTATTTCTTCACCCAATACGTCTTCGGCCTGTGCTGCGAGCATAAATCCGTTTACTGTATCGCGCACATAAGTGAAATCCCTCGAAGGGTCGAGGCTGCCAAGATGGACTTCGTCTCGTGTCAATGCCTGCGTAATAATCGTTGGAATGACCGCCCTGGCAGATTGCCGGGGCCCATAGGTATTAAACGGGCGAACGGTGACCACTGGAAGGTCAAATGAGCGATAGAAACTCTCAGCGATCTTATCGGCTCCAATCTTGCTGGCCGAATAAGGTGATTGTCCCTGCAAGGGATGGTTCTCATCAATGGGGACATATTTTGCCGTGCCGTACACTTCGCTGGTGGATGTATGCACCACGCGCTGTACCCCGAGGTCACGGGCTGCCATCATTACGTTCAACGTACCCATTATGTTCGTATCCACCACTTCACGCGGGTGCAAATATGAATAAGGGATGGCAATCAAAGCGCCAAGATGAAAGACGGTATCCATGCCCATGATAGCGGCGCGAATTGCCTCGCTGTCGCGTAAATCCCCTGCTATTACGTTGACTTTTGAAAACGCATCCATCGGCAACATGCGCAACAGCCCCGGATCTCCGCGCGAATTGTAGCGGACAAAGGCCCGCACCGTAGCGCCCTCAGCAACCAATTGCTCCACAAGGTGGCTGGCGATGAAGCCGCCTGCCCCTGTTACTAAAACTTTTCTGTCTCTCAACATTCTGTTACTCTCTGTTTGTTACGCCAGTCAGCCAGCATATCCAACAAGGACTGCTCCAGCGAAAATTCCATCTCCCAACCGGTTGTAGCTTGCAAGCGTTTGATACTGCCAGCCTGAACAGGAATATCATCCTTCTGGACCCGGACCGGGTCCACCCCCGCATCCACTGGGACCCTGGCCTGCTTCAGCAAAAAATCGAGACACTCCCGAATTGCTGCCGCCCGTCCCGAAGCTACATTATATACCTGCCCTGCCTGCCCCCTCTCCGCGAGCAGCACGTAGGCACGGACGGCATCGCGCACATCCACAAAATCACGACGTGCGGTTAGGTTCCCGGTCAAGATGGTCGAGGGCCTTCCTTTCCTTTCAGCCAGGGCAATCTGCCTGGCAAAGTCAGAGCATGCCAGTCGGGTTGAAAGCCCTGGCCCGAGCAGATTGAACGTCCGCACCAAGATCACCGGCAAGCCAAAAGATGTGAAATAATGCAATGCAGCCAACTCTTGTGCCAACTTGCTGACTCCGTAATGTGTCGCAGGGCGCGGTTTGAATTGTTCCGTAATAGGTCTTCGTCCCAGTCCAGATCCATAGATTGCGCTTGAACTGGCAATGAAGACAACAGGGCGCAATCCGCTTTCTACAATTGCATCCAGCAAAGCCACTGTACCCAGCACATGGGCCTGATAATACCTGTCAGGAGTATCCGCTTTGATGACGCCTGCCAGATGAAAGATCACATCGGGAAGCGTTTCCCGGATCGCCTGACGCAACATCGCCCGGTCATTGATGTCACACTGGTAAAATGCCGATATACCGGCATCCCCCTGTGGGGATGATACAGGCTGCAAGTCCGACCCGGCGACGCGCCAACCTTGCCCGTGCAAAAAAGTTTTCAAGTGCTTTCCAACAAAGCCGGAAATGCCAGTAATGAATGCTGTTTTCATAGGTGATTTCTTAAAATCGTCTTCTTACCAAGAAAAGTGGTAACATCCAAAATAAAAACAATGGCCATCTCCACTCCGCTTTCGTTAATAACCATAAGGCCCTAAGACTCCCATCCTGAAAAGGAGGGTACAGAATCATCCTCGCGGCCCAAGCAAAGACAACTTTTCTTAGAGTAAACAAACCCGATTCGTTCCAATTTTTTCGAGAAAATTCATCCCAAATTGATAAGTAGACGGGTAACAAACGGGCTCTTTGGGATTTGGCAGAAATTGGATATCCCCTCATTGCACCTTGTAATTCTGTGATTGCATCTAAAGGTTGGCTCAATCTTGGAAAGTGCGCTTGAACAATCTGACTTGCGTAGACGACTTCCCTCTCAAGCACATCTTTTATTTTATTAGAGAGGCTGGATGAATGAACACGGTAATATACAAGAATATCTGACAGATTTTCTCCTTTGGTAGTTAACAATAACCTTCCCCACAACTTATAATCCTCCCCATAAAGGGCAGATGCATCATAAATCCACCGTTTTCCAACTATCAGGGATTTCTGAAACATCGCTGTAGAATTGTAAAAGGGGTTTTCGAATAAAAGATGCCAGCGAATAGATAGATCCCCCTGGAAAGTGGGAGGAGTGCCTAATAAGTTTCCGAATTCATCGATGTACCTCACCCGACTTCCCAGGATTCCAATATGAGGATTGCTTTCCAAAAAATTTACTTGCACGGCAAATCTCTCTGGAAGGCTGATATCATCCGAATCCATACGAGCAATGTATTTACCACGTGCAATTTTTATACCGGTGTTCGAGGCGGTGGCCACACCTTGGTTATTTTCTAATCGCACAGGCCGAATACGCCTGTCGGTTTCATGAAATTTTAAAACGATATCCCAGGAACTATCAGTAGAACAATCATCTACGATAATGAATTCAAAATCCTCATAAGACTGAGACAGAATACTCCCAATCGCTTCGGAGAGATACTTTGCTCCGTTATAAACTGCCATCACTACACTAACCATAGGCTCTCGGCCACTCACAGATTCAGCTCCTAGCTTTCCTAAAGACAAGTTCAACCTCCTGGTGACAGGCCTCTGAGACAAAACCGTTATAAGCTTCTACATCCACTCTTTCTCCTCGCTCAAACCTGGATAACAACTCATCAGCGCTATATTTTTCTGACTCACCCGACCGGTTGGGCATAATCGATTGCACCATATTGATAGGATTGCAAAAAGTTACAGAACGCTGGTAACAAGCAAGCAACGGACGATTGCTCCTAAAATTGCGGACATTGAATGCTATTCGATCTTCTAATGTATTTGGGTTGTCAAAAGAGACTGCCATAAGCAAGGGCAAAATATCGCACAATCGATAGATCGAACTGGAAACTTCCAACGGATACCCAAAATCGCCATCCGAAGTGGTCCAATCAAAATAAGCGATATTCTCGCCTAAACTTTCAAACTTTGGCAAAGACTGTATTCTTCTTCCTGAGTAACAATAAGTTGTATTCTCGCCGAGGCGTAAGGAGAAACCAAGCAGCCTTTCGGTTTGATTCAGGATATCAATAGCTTCCTCAATATAAAAGTCTCGAACAAAGAGATTATCGTCTACAAGAAAAAGAATAAAAGTGTCTTTCGGGACCTCTGCCACAAGTAAAGTTGATAAATATATCAAAACCGGACTTATTGTCCTACGCCAAATGCGATCGAGCAGCGAACCCAAAGGCGGGCCAATCCTGCCAAACGTACACAATAACAAAAAAACGAAACCCCAAAATTTATTTTTTTCGAACGGGTTCAAATGCGACAATAAATCTTGACGAAAATTCTGTTGCTGCATAAAAAATACTCGTCCTGAATACTCCTCAACCAACTCCTGATACTGTTTTTCATGTTGTTTATTGGTTGTTTTATAGAGAATACAGATATTTGCATTGTCTACATCATGACAATGCAAAAACAATGACCGCAACACAGCGTCGAGTTGCATGGCACGGTCACGACTGAAAACAACACAGCGGATCATAAATAAAATTATATTGGCTCACGACATACCAGAAAATTTGTAGTGCGAAATTGTTCATCAATCTCGTCATACTTCGGCAAATGAACCAATAGCCCCGATGGTGTGATGCGATAAAAATTTTGCAATCCATACTCGTGTAGGAGGTACCAGAAATCTTGAAAATAGGTGCGCGAATCGATATTGCAACCACCAAATTCGAAAGTCAGCATGGTAACCTTTCCATTGCGGAGCGTGTGTTCACCGCCCTTCAGAACGTTTAATTCATAACCTTCGACATCGAGCTTTAATAAATCGATATTTTGAATTTCCCGATTCAGGCAGTAATCATCAAGAGTATGGATGATTACCTTTTCGGAAAGTATAAAATCAATCCCATAATGATCCAGTCTTCGTTTTGACAGGGAAGCCAAGCCGGAACCGATTTGATCATAGTACAAATCTTTTTCTTCTTGATATTCCCCAAGCCCAAAATTATTCAGGATGGTGTTTGGATTTTCTCCTATTCTTGCGAACAAGATATCATAACTATGGCGCGCTGGTTCGAAGCAGTGAATAGTAACCGGTATATTTTCCAAACCATCAGCGATTAACTTTAAAAATTGGCCCTGGTTTGCGCCCACGTCAAACACGCAGAGGGGCAATGAGTTTGTCGTATAGCGCTGCCGCAATATCTTGATTAAGATCTTTTCCCCGCTGGAACCAACCTCACTTCCTGTTCCTATGCCCATTAGATAATGGGATAGGTTAACATTTCTTTCCAGTAGGCGCTGGGAAAATGTTGTATTGAAAATCTGCATCAGTAGATTAAGTAAAATTTTTTTCATTGTTTTCATCTGTTCCAATTCAGTAGACTATTTCGGCCGTTTTTAAGGGCAAGTTGGATCGTATCGCGCTGCAATTCTAACAATTCTTAGACAAACGCCATCCAATTGTTTGTTGACAGGCTTGAAATTATTTCTTGTGAAACTCGAAAATTCCACAGCCATACCAACAATCCAGGGAACGTCCGATAGCATTTTCTGTTAACTCTACGTGTTCGTATAGAGAACCTCCGTCATCCACGTAGGAGAAATCAAGCAAATCGAATTTCCCCTCCGCCAAGGCCAATATTGTACGAATGGCAAATACTCTGTGGGCATTAAATTCTATTCGTTGTTTTCCTATCGGGACGGAAAGATATAAAATACCAGCCGGTTTCAAAATCGACCAAAGGGAATTAAATCCCTTTTCATACCCATCTACCATGATCGGGTCGCCATAGCGGCCCAACCCAAGATGCTCCAGGGTGTGCAGGCAGGATAGCGATTCGCAATACGCTTCAAAATTTCCAACGGGGTTCATCAGGTCAAACTGGTGAAAAACAATGTTGTGGACCTTTTTCGTAATGGGTCGGATATCCAGAACCTCGATATTGCGGTAGGAGGCGACATGGGCCACAAAACCATCCAAACGGGAGCCGACATCAACATGACAGGATGGGGAGCGCTCATAGATTTTACGAGCTACCAGCAAATCTTGATGGAAATAATGTCCTGAAGCGACTCCCCCCTCTTCGAAACGATCACCAGGGCATGGGTAGTTAAAATGACAGGGAAAATCAGCCCCATTTTCTTGCAAGGATTTAAATTGCCAATATTCATTTATCGTAACTGGAAAACCCTTAATACCACGCCGCATGGTAAATACATCAATACCAAAACCGTTGAGCCAGTGCGCTAATTGAATTTTCCAATTGGGTTTGAATTGCATAAAAGCACCATTGCAAAACACAAATTTGGTTGTCAGACAAATCTAATATATACATCCCCAAAAAGATTATCTTCTTTTGAGATGTTCGAAAGCAACTTTTTCATCTCATACGGCGTGGTCCACTTTTTCAATAACATCTGCATGTTTTCGCCTGCGGTGTAGTTCAGTTCGATTTTTCCAAGGTGTTGAAGATAATCTATACACAGATAGGTGGATTCAATCACCTCAGGAACATACTCAAGCGATAACACGGAAACCGGCCTGGTCAACCCACGTATCACCTGGTATTCAAAACCTTCTACGTCAATTTTTATAAATGCCGGGATGCCATATTGCTCGATTAATTTGTCGAGTGTGGTCAATGGAACCCGTTGTTTCTTGTTCCAACCATACTCTGTAAACCTACCACTCTTTTTAACCGCACTAATCCACTCAGACGACATTGAAGATATAGTGTTCGAGTCGCTAATCAACATTTCAGCTTCGCCTTCTCTATCACCCAGTGCTGTCGGAAGGATTTTTAGCTGTGAGTTTTTCCCGTATACTTTCTTCAAAATCCCCACGCATTCAATTTGAGGTTCAATCGCTATCACATTGGCGTTCAACTTCAAGAATATTTTGACTCTATTTCCAATATTTGCACCCACGTCAAAGCACAATGATTGCGCAAGTATAAACTGCGAATAAAATTTCAACATCTCTTCGTCATGAAGAGTCCATTTTTTCAGGTTTTCAATCAACTGCATGCGCTGATAATTTTTGTATAAGCCTGTATTTCTAATCGCATCTTTTATGGACTGTACCATTTTTTCCTTAATAACTTTCGTAATTATGCAACTGATCAGTTTTACAAAGTAATTCTATGAAACCTGAAATTTATTAATATAGGTCCTTACATTCGCTATCATCAGAGAGCGAATGTCTCCTGCTACCAAAGTTGTAAACCCAAATGTGATAAGAGCAACAGCCAAAATTGCAATAACTATTTGCAGAAAAGCAAGGTTTTCAACCATTAACCAGCGGGCGGTTCCAAGTACGGCTAGCGCTACAAACATTGGCATTCCAACATCGAAGATGTACCAGCGCTTCAATTCATCTCTTAAGATTCTTTGATGAATAATCAATGGAAGAACTATAAGCTGTCCCAGGTTTAACAAGACCCAGGTCAATGCTGCACCAATACCCGCATATCTTAGTGATAGAAATATCATTAATGGAGCAACAAGCAAAGATAAAAAAAAACTTCGAAAAAATACAAATCTAACCCAGCCGTAGGCAATTGTCATACTGAAAGGAACGTCGATAAAGTTACCAAGGACTGTCCCTGCAAAAAGTAGAGTAGCAATTGGTGCGACAATCGAAGCAATTTGTATATCTTGGATCCACAAATAGATTAGTTCTCGTGAAAAGAAGGCTGCTGTTCCCGCAACGGGCAAAATAATGACAGCCACCAATTGACAAGCTTTATGATAGAGATCTCTTAAGGATTCCTTGTCATTTTGCGCTATCAGGGCTGAAAAACGGGGAAACAAAGGTTGTACAATTTGAGTATTAACCATTTGCAATTGTTCATTCAATGTGACAGCAAGCGAATAATAGCCGAAATTTTCAAGTGTAAGGATCTTACTGAGAATAATTTTGTCCGCTTGTCCAAGGAAAAATGCAAAAAATGTGCTGCCACTCATTCCCAGCGAAAATCGCCATATCTCCGCAATGATACTTTTCTGAAAACTTGGGGGATTACTGCCAGGGGGCAAATTCTGCCATAACAAATATGTGGTCATGCCTAATTGTATTAGGCTGAGAATCACCTGCCACGAGAAAAACGCAATTATTGGAGAAGCAAACAACCAAACCGCTAAAATGCCACCCACACCACGTAAAGTTGCAACAGTCACGTTTACCCCATTTAATAAGACAATCTTTTGAAGGCCAATCAACCCTCCTTGGTAAAAAGTCAGCGGCCATTGGATGAAGGTAATAATCCCCATAATCACAATGACATTTTCAACAGTGCTGGCCGGTATCGTCTCTGAATTCAACCAATAATTCGATATGAAAGGAGCGCCGAAGCAAACTACCAAGCCCAGAATTAATCCTATCAACCAATAAGCAATCTCAAGCGTGCGCACCAGGTCGCGTGTTTGTGCAATCTTTGCGGGGGAAGCGGTATAACGGGCGATTTCCCGATTGATTGTCGTAGTCAGACCAAAATCAAGGAATGAATTGAAGACAGCCCGCAAGGCGCCATAAAACCCGACCAATCCATATCCCTCGACGCCCAGGAAGCGGATATAGAATGGTACTGCTACCATGCCAATGATAAAAGCCCACCCCTGACCCACAAAATTGGAAAGGATATTTTGTCTCAGGCTTATTTTGTTTTGTAAGAACACCATTCGGCTTCGCAGAAATATGAGAATAGAATATGTGGATTCCAATCAAACCAAGCAGATCAGCCTGGCTTGGAATATACGATTTTGTAGTCCTGCTCGGAAAATTTCAGGGTCACATTGTCAGGCGAACTTTCCAAGGCAATCCCAGCTTCAAGGCAGGTCAGGCGCATGATATCCATGATTTCATCATTACCATCTAAATAAACCTTCGTTATGTTGCTGGCTCTTAGCTGGGATACTACGTCGAGTGCCTTCTGCCGGAATGACTTATAGATCCTGAGCGAATCCTTCGCATACTGTACTGCGCGTTCCGTAAAAACGGACATGCCCTCGGGCGTCAGGTCATACTTTAAACGCGTACGGTCGAGGTGGGAGACCTTCACATAGCCGCGTTTGATCAGGCGCTTGAGATACCAGTTCACACTGCCAACCGCCATTCCCAACCGCTTGGATAAATTTGCCTGGGTGACCAGGGAATCTTGGGCAATTTCGCTCAGGAGTTCGTACTCTTGTTGTTTGATCTCAGTCATAACATTGAGCATTCATTTTCTGAATTCTCGCATAGAAATTGAAGGCTGTCAAGCAAAATGCTCTAGAGCAATTCGTTCATGTTTCTGTGCTGTATGGTTTAATAGCTGTATGTTTTTCAAAGCCTCCCTCCGTCGCCTCGTCTACCAGACCGAAAAACTGGCTCAGCGCGCCCGCTTTGCATCCCTGTCCGTGCCCCGGGACGGATGGCCGATCCTGCTCGGTATCTCCTTTCCCAAAAGCGGCACGCACCTGCTCGACCAGATCCTGCTCGGCTTCAGCCGGGTGGCGCCCTTCTCTCGCCGCCTGCATTCCTTCTATGCCGAATACGAAGGCGAAAGCGGACGCAAGCGCGATGCCGAGCAGGCCGTCTGCTGGCTGGAGTCCCTGCGCCCCTGTGACATTGCCTCCGCGCACCTGTTTGCCCGTCCAGAGGTTGTGTCACGCGTGACCACTTCCGCTTTTGTGCCCTACTTTATCTTTCGCGATCCGCGTGACGTGGTCGTCTCGCACGTCTTCTACGTCGCCGAAATGGAACCGGACCATGTCCACCACGCTTATTATAGCTCCCTGCCTGATTTCGATGCACGCCTCAAGGTCAGCATTTTGGGGCGGCCCGGCCTCGATATCGAGTTTCCCGACATTGCCGGGCGCTTTGCTCCTTATTTGGGCTGGCTGGCTCAACCTTCCGTGATGAAAATCCATTTCGAAGACTTGATCCACGACCGCATTGGGACTTTGAATGGCATCATCGATCATTTCCTGGCGCGTGTCCCGCTTCAAGCGGACCGGGCACTACTACTCGACTCCCTAGAAAGATCCATTAATCCAAGCAAATCCCCCACTTTCCGGTCAGGCAAAACGGGCGAGTGGAAAAAGTATTTTACGGACGAACACAAGAAGACATTCAAGGATGTGGCTGGGGATTTGTTGATAAGATTGGGGTATGAAGCGAATAATGATTGGTGATGGCCTATCGATTGGAAAGATACCAAAACAACAATTGTCGCATGCTGTTGACCATTATGGGAGGTTGCTGTGAAATCATCAAAAGCCAGGGCATTTTTCAATGACACTACTTTGTTGCTCTTGTTAGGCCTGGTATTGTTCCTTCTCCACATGTTCACAAACCATCAGTATGGATTCCACCAGGATGAAATGGTTGTCTTGGATAACGCCTATCATTTAGACTGGGGGTTTATCGAATACCCGCCCGTGACACCATTCCTGGCGCGCGTTGCAATTGAACTGTTTGGACTGTCGCTGGTTGGTGCACGGATTTTCTCTGCCCTGGTACATAGTATCACGATGGTGCTGGCAGGCTTGATGGCGCGTGAATTAGGTGCAAAGCGAGTAACACAAGTTGTCGCTGCCTTGGTCGCGGCCATTGCTCCTGTTGCCCTTGTTGGAGGAGCTACGGTCATGTACGCCACGTTCGATTACCTGTGGAGTGTGCTGATTGCTTACTTCACCATCCGTTTGTTGAAAACGGATGATCCGCGCTGGTGGCTTGGGATCGGGGTAGGCATTGGCCTGGGAATGATGACGAAATACAATATGGTATTCTTTGTGGCGGGTCTGGTGGGAGGCGTGTTGTTGACCCGGGCGCGGCGATATCTGACCAGTCCCTGGTTGTGGGGAGGCGCCGCCATATCCTTGCTGATTTTCCTGCCTAACCTGATCTGGCAAATCCAACATGACTTCATTTCACTGGAATTTCTGCAAAGCATCCATGCCCGTGATGTTGCAATTGGTCGCGCGGAAGGATTCCTGCTCGAGCAATTTGTTTTTTCTTCCAATCCTTTCGTGACCCCATTTTGGATTGCGGGATTATATTATTACATCTTCCACCAGGATGGGAAACATTATCGCCTGGTCGGTTGGTTGTATGTCATTCCCTTTGTGATCTATTATGTGACCCAGGGTCGTTCATATTACCTAGCGTCCGCTTATCCTATGTTGATCGCAGCGGGTGCAGTCCTCTGGCAAGATTGGCTGAAGGCGCTTTCAGTCGTGAAGAAAAGGGGTTTGCTGGGTGCAACTTGGGTAGTGCTTGCTGTTGGAATGGTGTTTGGTGGTGTGGTGTCTCTGCCAATCCCGCCGGTAAATTCCGAACCTTTCAGGACTGTCAGCGAAGTGCATGACCTCTTTACCGAACAGATCGGCTGGCCTGACATGATAAAAACAGTTGCTGACATTTACGCAGACTTGCCCGAAGAAGAAAAGGCGCGGGTTGGGATTTTAACCGGAGAGAACGATGAAGCTGCCGCGCTCAATGTGTTTGGCCCTGCGTATGGGCTTCCAAAAGCCATCAGCGGCTCAGACACTTTCTGGTTGAGGGGGTATGGTGATCCGCCTCCAGAAACAGTGATTGTTCTGGGTATCGATGCTGTCTGGGTGCATATGATGTTTGGACAATGTGAGCAGGCCGGTACGATCAGCAACCAATATGGCATCCGGAATGATCTGACGGATCCTCCCCAGATCTACGTTTGTCGCGAACCACGCCTGACCTGGCCTGAGTTATGGAAGAGATTGAAACATTTCTCATGAATTGTTCCATCGTCATCCGCGCCTATAACGAAGAAAAATATATCGGGCGTTTGCTGGAAGGGATAACGCACCAAACGATCAAGGATGTCGAGATCATCCTGGTCGATTCAGGCTCGACCGATGGAACCGTTTCCATTGCTGAATCCTTCGGCGCGCAGGTGGTGAGAATCCCGTCAGACGAGTTTACGTTTGGGCGCTCGCTCAATTTCGGGGTCCGGGTGGCGAGGCGGGAACTGGTCGTCATCGCCAGCGCGCACGTCTATCCCGTCTATCCCGATTGGCTGGAATGTCTGCTGCGTCCGTTCGAAGATGAGCGGGTGGCGCTGGTCTACGGCAAACAGCGCGGCATGGAAACGTCGAAATTTTCCGAGCACCAGATCTTCCGCCAGTGGTTTCCTGAGGTCGATGTGGCGCGACAGGACAATCCCTTTTGCAACAATGCCAACGCCGCCATCCGGCGCAAATTATGGGAAGAACATCCATACGACGAGACCCTGACCGGCCTGGAGGACCTGGCCTGGGCTAAATGGGCACAGGGTGCGGGATACGCGCTTTCGTACGCGGCACATGCCGAGATCATCCACATCCATAACGAAACGCCACGCGGTATTTACAACCGTTACCTTCGCGAAGCGATGGCTTTCAAGCGCATCTTCCCTGAATCGCATTTCAATGTGTACGATTTCGCCCGCCTGACCATCACCAACATCTTGAGCGACCTGTTCCATGCCGCGCGCCAGCGTGTATTTTGGAAGAGTTTTACCTCCATTTTCTGGTTCCGTTTCAACCAATTTTCTGGGACATATCAAGGCTACCGGCAGTCAGGTCCGGTCACACAGCAGTTGCGGCAGACATTTTATTATCCCCATTGGAGCGCGGGTAGCTCGAACGAGCGCGATGTCGAGCCGATTCGGTATCATCGCTGAGCCTTTTGGCGCTAAGGACAAGGATTGCATGAGAGCTGCACGCGATATCAAAAGAATACATGCCGGTCAGGTGGCTGTCTGGCTCGTTCCAATGATTTTATTTTGGCTGGTGCTGGCGTTCGAAATCCCATATTCCTTTACCGGATATTTCCATCACTATCTTCCATTTGTGTTTTTTTGTGTTCTATTCTGTTTTTATTCGACATTTCGATCGAGGGGCGATTTTAGCGTTCTGACGAGTTTTGGCCTGACCATGCTGCTGTTCGCGCTGACGCTCTCATTTTTATGGACTTCCGGCTTTTCGGACAATTTTTTGATCGGTGGACTGCTCCCTTATAAGGATGCAAAGAATTATTATCTGGGGGCGAATCTCCTCCTCAATGGACTGCCGATCCGGGTTGCCGGCCAGGCGCTGGGTCGACCATTATTTCCCGGATTTCTGTCATCCCTGCTGTTGCTCACCGGGCAGAATTTGAAGGTAACCCTGGCCGCACTGGTCCAGTTGGCAGGTATCGGCTTGTTTCTATCCGCGCGCCAGGTCCGCCAGGCGATGGGCGCTCTGGGGGGGACACTCTACATCACCTTCATGTATTTCTATTTCCAGTTGATTGCCGGCTATGCCATGAGCGAAACGCTGGGCTTCATTGGCGGCTGTTTCAGCTTTGCGCTTCTCTGGCGTGTAGCGCAGGATCGAAAATGGTTCGATCTATTGATTGGTCTTATTCTATTAATGATGGCAGTAAGCGCCCGTGCCGGGGCCTTTATTGCTTTTCCGTTCCTGGCCTTATGGGCGGGCTGGGTGTTCCGGGGAGCAAAGCGATTTTCCCTGTTCTCTTTTTCGATTGTGTGCACCATCCTGGCAGTCGGATATTTCATCGTGAACACGGTTTATCCACGCCTGTTGGGCGTGCCGGAGGGCTCGTCCTTCGGTAATTTCGCCTACACTATCTATGGGCAGGTGCGCGGCGGGATTGGCTGGCACAGCGCCATCGCGGAACTCGGTACCCGAAATCCCTCCAGGGTGTTTCAGGCTGCCCGGGACGTTTTTCTTGCCAATCCGTCTGGTTTCCTCCAGGGAGCTGCGAAAGCGTATGCGGATTTCTTCCTTCCCGGCGTGAGCAGCATCTTTATGTTTGGGGGAGACGCATCTGACCTGATCCTATGGTTTCTGATGATTGCTATCATGCTGCGCGGGTTGTATTGGTTGGTTTTCAAACCTCGCTCGGAAATTTCGACCTTGATCCTGGCGGGTTTCATCGGGATTTTTCTCTCCATCCCGTTCCTGCCTCCCATCGACGGCGGCAACCGCTTTTACGCCAGTACCATGCCCTTCTTTTTCATATTGCTGGCAGTGGGTGTCAACCGCTTCGCCCTTGACGAGACTCCTGCTCCCGTTAAAAATGAATTGTTCTTCCTGCGTTTTGCCTCCGTTTCCCTGCTCGCGCTGACCGTACTCTTGCCACCCGTGACCCTGCGCGCCAGTTCGCGACCAGCTCTAAACGCGCCTGCCTGCTCCCCTGAACAAAGACCGTTCGTGATCAAGATCAATGCAGGCGCATACGTCGATATCATCCGAGATGGGAATGCCTCCTGCGGCCTGGCTCCGGAAATCTGCCTCGACGACTTTCGGAAGCACAACACCGAACTGGGTATCGACGATTTTCACCAGGGATTGGATACTCTTGCCTCTTCGTCTTCATTGGGGATACGAATTATCCCAACCATCAACCTGCTGGATGGGTATTTTCAATATTTCGTCACAACTGACAGCCGGGTATTTACCGGCGCGTCATATGAACTGATGTCGGGCTGTGCCACCAGACTCCAAACTGAAAACCAGCGCATCTTTCTGATCGAATCGATTTCTGCTTCTGGAGAATAAATCAGGGACATAGAGTCAATTCGGTATAATCAGTAGATCACGAAATGACTTCGGGTACCCTTTCAACTTTCGTGAAGTACTGATAATCAATAACAAGAAGAGATTTTTTCCCGATGCTTTTTGATTTCAAGAAATTTGCGCTAGTTGTTGGCCTGACCCTGTTCCTGGTTGGTGTAGGGTTGTTTGCCTATCTTGGTTACTACAACCGCTATTGGGCGGACGACTGGTGCTACAATGCCGATTTCAAAAACCTGGGTTTCCTCGAGACAGTGCGCGGGTATGCCTACAATGTAACCTATACGCCCAGTCGCTATTCCGTCACGATTTTCGCGGGCTTGATCCAGGCCTTCGAAACGTTAGGGGTACAGTTAATGACCCCTCTCACGATCATCTTTTGGGTGGCGGGACTGGCGTACCTTTTCTATAACTTCGCGCAAATGTCTGATTATCGACTTCCGAAATGGCCGGTAATTTTCGTTGCTGCGGTGATTGTATATTTCTCGATCTACCTTTCCCCGCACATTTACCAGTCCCTGTACTGGCGCACTGGCATGTTGACCTATACCACGCCGCTGGTTTTCCTGCCCTGGATATTCGTATTCATCACGGAACAAAGCAAACGTGAGAGGCCATCACCGATTTGGACAGCTTCCATTTTCATCTTTACGCTGCTCGGCGGCGGGTTTTCCGAGGCCAGTTCCACGGTGCTGGTTACTACGCTGGGGCTGTACACATTCATCGCCGGGATTGGTTACAGGCGAAAGCGCCCCTGGGCTGTGAAAACCTTTGTCCCGGCGCTGACGGCGCTGGTTGGCGCGATGACCGCGATGGCGCTCTTGGTGCTTGCACCCACCACCCAGGTTCGGAAAGAACGCTACGGGGAACCGGCCGGGTTGGTCGAATTGCTCGTGTTGCTGTACCAGTTCACCTATGCTTTCTTCGTCCTGTCGATCAAGGATTACCAAAACATCCTCTTGATTCTGATGTCGATCTTTGCCGGGTTCCTGTTTTTTCCATCTGTGAAAACAGACAAAGTCGGAAAAATCCTGCTACTGGCGGCATTGGTAGGCCTGCTGGCCGTTTTTCTGGTGGCTGCCTCGCTCGCCCCCAGCGCGTACGTGGAAAGAGGCATGCCGGCCGGCCGGACAATCATCATCCCGCGCTTCATTGCCGTATCCGGCTTTGTGGTGGCAGGCTGGTTGAGCGGCCTCGCGTTGCGGGAAGTGTTCACTCCTAGATGGCTGGAAGCGCTGGTCGCTGTGCTTTTGCTGGCTTCTTATGCATATCCGTTGTATACGCTCGGGGTGACTGCCGAGAAAATTCCCGTGTATGCGACCAGAACCCTGGCATGGGATACCCGTGAAGCGACGATCCAGGCGGCGCTTGCCAGTGAGCAGGAGCGCGCGGAAGTGCTTGCCATCGACGGCTTGCCGGTCGGCGGCATTCGTGATTTCGACCCGCCCGGTAAAACCGGTTTCTGGATCACCAGATGCGCTATGGATTATTATGGTATTAATCTTCGTGTGTCATTCCCCTAACCCATTATCTGTGGATCACGAAATGGCCGGGAGAAGCCCGAAATAGGGGGCGTACACCCGTTCGCTCCCCTATTTCGGGTGATCTTTCGATTTTTGTGAAGTCATGATTATAGGATTGTAGATGCCCTCACTTGTTGCCCTCGTTCCCATGCGGCACCACAGCCAGCGCGTGCCCGGCAAGAATTACCGCCCGCTGGCTGGGAAGCCGCTATTCCACCACATCCTTGAAACCCTGCTGGCCGTGCCCGAGGTCAACCAGATCGTTGTGGATACCGACTCCGAACCGGTCATGGCTGGTCTGCGCCGGGATTTCCCGCAGGTGACGATCATCGACCGCCCCGAGGGCCTGCGCGCCAATGATATCCCGATGAACGACATCCTGTTGTACGACACGGAGCAGGTACAGGCAGATTTTTACTTGCAGACGCATAGCACCAACCCCTTATTGCGCCCTGAAACCGTCTCGCGCGCGATCAAGACCTTTCTGGCGGCTTATCCCGCGAAGGATTCGCTCTTCTCCGTGACGCGCTGGCAGACTCGCCTGTACGATCAGCACGGGCGCGCCCTCAACCACGACCCCGCGGTTCTCATCCAGACTCAGGACCTGCCGCCGGTTTATGAAGAGAATTCGTGTCTCTATCTTTTTACCCGTCAAAACCTGCTCGAACGACATCACCGCATCGGCCAGCACCCGATCCTGTTCGAAATCGAGGCCGCTGAAGCCTGGGATATCGACGAAGAGCTTGACTTTACAATCACAGATTTCCTGATGCGGCACAAGGGATAATGGCAAATTTGGATGACAGGCGAACAGCCGAACGCAAAAGAAAAGGCGTGACAACCGGATTGCTTTCCATTGCCATGCTGCTTTTGTTTGCGTATTATGCCAACCTGCGCTGGGCGCATGAAGCACCGGTTTTCGAGAAAGCCAAGGGGACGGCAGACACACCTTCTTATGTGCGTGTTTCAGGGGAAGCGCTGCTTTCCAAAGAGTTCTGGGCCAACGCGCGCCCGCCCATCTTTCCCCTGCTCCTGAAATTCTATGATACCAATGTCATCAAAGTTGCCGCCTTCCAGACCGCCTTATCCATCTTTGCCTGGGGAATGCTGGCCCTGTCCCTGGCCTGCTCTTTCAAAGGGGTTCTCCATCCTGTCGCTTTTGGCCTGGTATTGGCCCTCAGCCTCGAGCGTCACATCGCCGGCTGGGACCTGGTCCTGCTGACCGAGTCGCTTTCCCTTTCCTGGATGGCTGCCTTCCTGGCGACCTGGCTCTGGCTGCTGCGGGGTTGGTCGTGGGGGAAAGTTGCCGTGTTGAGTCTGATTGCTCTTGTCTGGGCATTTACCCGCGATACCAACGGCTGGATTCTGCTGATGATCGCTGGCTTGATCCTTTTAGGCGTGTTCTTTTTCAAAGCGCATAAGCGTTATCTGGCAGTGGTCTTTCTGTTTGTATTGATCTTCATGCTTAGTAATCTCAGTGCGGACAAAGGCCATCGCTGGGTCTTTCCCTTCCAGAATGTGCTCGCGCAGCGTATCCTGACGGACCCGAAAGCGCTGGCGTTCTTCGGAAATTGCGGTATGCCGATGACTCCAGAGTTGCTCGATCTGGCAGGCGGTTTTGCCAACAGCGGGGATCGCGCGTTCTATACCGAGCCAGCGCTGGAACCTTACCGGGCATGGATGTATGCAAACGGCAAATCTTGTTACATGCGCTGGTTGTTTTCCAGACCATTGAATAGTCTGGGCGAACCCTGGACAGAGTTTGCCTGGTTGCTGGCTTTCGCAGAGGTAAGGTCCTTTTATCCGCAAAACTACCAACCACTGTTGCCCTGGTACGTTGAGCGTGTGCTGTATCCACAAGATGGGCTCCTTTGGTTGTGGACTCTCACTACAATTGCAGCGCTTGTCGCTATATGGAGGAAATCCTGGAGGGTGAACCCGGCCTGGGCAGCCTTTATCGGCCTGTGCCTGCTGGTTTACCCGCATGTCTTCATCATCTGGCATGGGGATGTGATCGGCATGCACCGCCATGCGTTGACAGTCAGCCTGCAATTTATGTTGGGCCTCTGGCTTTTGGGGCTATTGATGGCGGAAAGAACCCTGGAATTTCTCCGGACAAGGGTCCAATCGCAAGACACGGCATAATTCCATTTTGCCCTGTATAATTGTGCAATTGCGACAAAAGACACGAAAGAATTGCCAAAAGGTCCACCTGCATGTCATTTCTGAAAAAGGTCAAAATCTTCGAAACCGGCGTTGCGCTCAGCGTGATCACCATCACGACGATTCTGAGTTATGGGATTTTGATCCCCCAGCTTGGGTTCTATCGCGATGATTGGTATATGTTGTTGGCCGGTCAAAGCGAGGGCGCGCAGGGAATTGTCAATCTTTTTGCCATTGACCGGCCGCTGATTGGGTATATCTACGCGCTCGATTACGCCGTACTGGGAAGTTCCGTGTTGGGTTGGCACCTGTACGCGCTCCTCCTACGCCTGCTGGCGAGCCTGGGATTCTTTTTCCTTTTGCGCGCGGTCTGGCCTGACAAGAAGTTCGAGACGACCATCGCTGCCTTGTTGTTCGCGGTCTACCCCGGTTTTTTGCAGCAGCCTAATGCGGCAACATTCAAAAACCTGCTGTTGGGCTACGACCTGGCGCTCTTTTCCATCCTGGCGACGATCCAGGCGGTGAAGACCGATATTACGTGGAAAAGAATAGGTTTGATTGTTACAGCAGTGCTGTTTGCCGGGCTGTATTTTGGGATCTTCGAGGCCATGATCGGGTTGGAAGGCGCGCGGGTCCTATTGCTCTGGTACGTGCTCTGGAAGGAAAGCCATGCTGCGCCTAAGAAAGCCATCCTGCCGACTTTGAAATGGTCTATTCCATATGTCCTGCTGGCGGGGATGTTTGTCTTCTGGCGGGTGTTCCTGTTCAAAAGCGAGCGCCGCGCCACCAATGTCGACGTGTTGTTTTCATCGTACGGCGCTACACCACTTCACAGCCTGCTCGGGATCATCATCGAGACAGTGAAAGATGTCTGGGAAGCAACCGTACTGGCGTGGTTTGTGCCTTTCTACCAGTTTACGCGCACCGGTGCCTACCGCGAGTTGGGTACAGCAGTCTTCTTTGCGTCGTTGGCTGTGGGTAGTGTTCTCTTTTATATCTGGTATGCCAAGGGGCAAATATTAGTCCGCGAAATGGAAACAGGCACAGGGTCCGCGGAAGTAGCGTGGATGGGATTGGGACTCCCGATCGTAGCCATGGCGGTCCTGCCGATCGTCCTTTCAGGCCGCAATATCTCCTTTGAGCTCCAGTGGGACCGCTATGCGTACCATGCCACCCTCGGTATTATCCTGGCTGTCACCGGGTTCATTTTCTATGCGCTGCACTCATCCACCCGTTGGATCGTCCCCCTGGTCTTGATTGGGATGAGCGTGGTCACGCATTATTTCAGCGCGGACTACTACCGCGATTACTGGTCTTACAACCGCGAACTGTGGTGGCAGATGTCCTGGCGCGCGCCGAGGCTCAAGGAGGGCACCCTGGTTTTTGTCTCCATGCCGTTTGGCTTTGCGGAAGATTACGAAGTATACGGCCCGGCCAATATGGTCTATTACCCTGGCCAGGGGATCAAGGTCTCGGCGGAAGTGTTGAATGCGAACACGGCTGTTCTCATCCAGCAGGGCGTGACGGACGCGGGCAACTATAACCGTGAAGTGTACGTCCCGAAGGATTACAGCAAAGCTTTGATCGTCGCCTTCCCGACGATCGGTTCCTGTCTGCACGTGCTGGATGGCCGCCAGGTGGAACTGCCGGGCTATTCCGGGGAGGGCTCCCTGACGGATGTAGCGCGCTATTCCCACATTGACCAGATCGATCCGGTCCATGCCCCGGCAACCGTCCCCAGGCAGATCTTCGGGCGTGAACCCGAACATGGCTGGTGTTATTACTACCAGAAGATGAGCCTTGCCAGGCAGATGGGGGATTGGCAGGTGGTAGCGCAGCTTGCGGACGAAGCCCAGGCTCTGGATCTACGCCCGGACGATTATTCTGAATGGGTTCCGGCGCTGCAAGCCTATGCTTCACTTGGCGAAGGCAAAAAAGCCCGGCAAGCTGCCGCCATTATCAAAAGCGACCGGAATACCCGTTTCTTCTTGTGTCGGGCGTTTGAAAAAGACCCGCTTTTCCCGCCGCCGTATGATCACGACCAGGTTCTTGCATTGCTATGTGAGTGACGCTGATGCCTACCATTCTTTTTACCGCTCCTTATATGATCCCCTTCCTTGACCGTTTCCGCCCGGTTTTCGACCGGTATAATTTGGACCTCATCGTGCCGGAAGTCCGCGAACGGATGGAGGAGGACGAGCTGCTCGAATATGCTGGCCAGTTCGACGGCGCGATTTGCGGGGATGACCGCTATACGTCCCGCGTGATCGAAGCCTGCCTGCCGAGGCTGAAAGTGATCTCCAAGTGGGGGACGGGCATCGATTCGATCGACGCCCAGGCCTGCTCTCGTTATGGGATCAAGATCGGCCGCACCCTGAACGCCTTCACCACCCCCGTGGCGGACTCGGTGTTGGGTTACATGCTGGCCTTTGCACGCCGCCACCCGTGGATGGACAAAGCCATGAAATCCGGCGAATGGAATAAAATCCCTGGCGTGGCACTCAGCGAGTGCACGCTGGGCGTCGTGGGCGTCGGCACGATTGGAAAAGCCGTAACCCGCCGGGCGCGCGCCTTCGGCATGCAGGTGCTCGGAAACGACATCATCGAGATCGACCATGTCTTCATCACCGAAACCGGCATTCAGATGACCTCTCTCCAGTCTCTGCTTTCAGAATCCGATTTCGTCTCCATCAATTGCGACCTGAATCCCACCAGTCATCACCTGATGAGCGCGGAAACCTTTGCTATGATGAAGCCGTCTGCTGTGCTGATCAACACCGCCCGTGGACCGATTGTCCATGAGGTCGCGCTGATCGAAGCGTTGCAGGCCGGTCGTCTGGGCGGCGCTGCGCTGGATGTCTTCGAAGTGGAGCCACTGCCCCTGGATAGTCCGCTCATGAAAATGGACAACGTCCTGCTCGCCCCGCATAACTCCAACTCCAGCCCCGCCGCCTGGGAGCGGGTGCACTGGAATACGATCCGGAATCTGCTGGAGGGGTTGGGGATTCGTTCAAACGAATTGTAAAGTTAGTAGATCACGAAATGACTGGGAGAAGCCCGAAAACAGGGGTGGGGGGGGGGGGGGGG
>DAOTXM010000520.1:0-3515 GCA_034435215.1 Anaerolineales bacterium | reverse complement strand
CGCGTACGCGCGCTCGCACCCCCAAATCCGGGTATCTACCACGGAAATTCCCAGAGAGCCCCAATAGTCTTACGACAAGGACCGTTGATAGCTGATTTTAGGCCAGGCATCCTGACAGGTCAAAGGGCTATTTTTCCTATCACGCTGCTCACGATTTCAAACAACTTCGATGTAAATGCGTTTATTGATCGCGCCTTTGCTCTTATAGTCCACAACTTTGATCTTCCCAATTTCGGACGTATTCCTGACATGCGTGCCGCCATCCGCCTGCAGGTCCAGTCCTACGATTTCCACCGTGCGAACTTCTGTAATGCCTTCCGGCAGCAAATTGATTTTCGTGCGGATCAAATCGGGGATCTGGAAGGCTTCCTCGCGCGGCAGGATCTTAACACGGACCTCGCGGCTTGCTTCCACTTCCCTGTTGATCGCCGCCTCGATCTCGCCCACCAATTCTCCCTGCAGCCGTTCGAACTCGAAATCCATGCGCCCTTGCAGCGGCTCCATGTTTCCGCCTGTAACCAGCGCGCCATAATCGCGGTAGACCGTCCCGCAAAGCACATGCAACGCGGTATGTGTACGCATGAGCTTGTAGCGCTGTTCCCAGTCAATTCGACCGTGCACATGTTCGCTAATCTGCGGCAGCGGCAGATCACCACCCAGGAAATGCAGCACATCAACCCCCTGCTTTTTGACTTTCTCTACAGGATAAATCTCACCCGCTGTCAAAATGAGTTGCCCGGTATCGTTAGGCTGCCCCCCACCGCCCGGATAGAATACCGTCCGATCCAGTATTAATGCGCGAGATTCAGCGTCCACCGCTGTCACAATGGCGTCGAATTCCTTCAGGTAACTATCAGTTTGGTACAGAAGTTCTGTCATGCTGTCTCCTTGGACGGATGAGTTCAATCATTGTTTCAAAAAGAAGAGTGGAAATGATGTGTACTGGACGAAAGAACCTCGTCCAGTACACATCACACCCCGCTTTACCGAACAGACACAGTGAAGTGTACAATAAAAATGTGCAAAAGACAACAAATATTAGCGTTTCATTAGAAAATTAAAACCCGCTTGACTTTGCCCCTCGATTTACTGTATAGTATTCTCGGTATGAAAGATTGGCACCGCCGCCGTCCGGCTGCTGTGCCTTTTGTTTCGCCAGTTCGTATCTTCTCAAAATGTGGGAAGTGGGGCAGCCCCACATCCCAGTTCGTCGAAAAGATACGTCAGCACATCGATCAAGGAGTGTTTGATGATTCGAGTAAGCGGACTCACAAAGGATTATGGGACACGCCGCGCCATCGAGGATTTGACCTTCGAAGCCGGGCAAGGTGAAATCCTGGGCTTCCTGGGACCCAACGGTGCAGGCAAAACCACCACCATGCGCATCCTGACCGGCTATATGCCTCCCACTCAAGGAGAAGCAACCGTCGCCGGTTACAATGTGGTTGCGGAATCAATCGAAGTACGCCGCCGCACTGGTTACCTGCCTGAAACCGTTCCCCTCTACAACGACATGACGGTATTCGACTATCTCAAGTTCATGGCCGATTTGCGCCACCTGCCAAACGGGGATGACCGTGTCGAAGAGACTCTTGAAATGGTCGGTATGGAAGAGCGCGCGGATGGTTATATCGGCAATCTCTCGAAGGGTATGCGCCAGAGGGTAGGATTGGCCCAGGCGTTATTGCACAAGCCCGAGGTCCTGATCCTGGATGAACCGACCATCGGCTTGGATCCTGGTCAGGTGGTTGAAGTCCGCAATGTGATCCGGGAGATCGGCAAAGAGCGCACCGTCCTGCTTTCTACCCACATTCTTTCCGAAGCCCAGCAACTTTGTGACCGCGTGCTCATCATCAATAAGGGGCGCATTGTTGCGGAAGACACCCCTGCTAATTTACAAGCCAGCCTGGTGGGTGCGGAACGTGGTATGTTGCGCGTCCGAGGGGAGGCCGACGAATTGGTCGAAAAAATCGGAAAGATCAAAGGCATTTCCAACATTCGACCAAAAGAAGAGGGAGTCTTGGAATTCCAGTTTGCGCCTGGACAGGATGTTCGCGCTGAGGTGGCGCGCATAACCGTGAACGCTGGTTATGACCTGTTGGAAATGCGTCCCATCGGCATGAGCCTGGAAGATATTTTCCTGCAACTAACCCGCGATGAAACCGTAGAGATGGAAGCGTGAGGTAATCATGCGCAATATTTGGACGATCGCGAAACGCGAATACAAAATCTATTTCAATAGTCCCCTGGCTTATATTGTCATGCTGATCATTTTGAGCGTGATCGGTGCCATTTTTGCTCTCAATATCATCAACCTGACCAGCAACCCCTTTGGTATGAACCAAGCACCGGACATCTCCATAGTCACGGGTCCGATGGCCTTTATGCTGGTTTTCTCCGCTCCAGCCCTGACCATGCGCCTGCTGGCCGATGAACAGCGCATGGGCACCCTGGAATTGATGCTCACCGCTCCCGTTCGCGATTGGGAACTGGTGGTCGGGAAATGGTTTGGGTCCTTCCTGTTCGTGCTGACCATCATTGGCATATCTTTCATCTTTCCGTTCATCCTGAACACCATGGTAACCCCGGGCATCGACCAACAATTGATGCTCTCCAGCTACCTGGGAATTATTCTGGTCTCGGCTACTTTCCTTGCGATTGGGGTCAGCATATCTGCCATGTTCAGCAACCAGTTTGCAGCCTTCTTCCTGTCCATGGGTGTGCTGGTTATTATGTGGTTCCTGATCGGCATCCCGGGGCAGATATTTTTCACGGGTGGCGAAATTTTTGACTATCTGAATATGAACGAACGTTTCTACAACTCCCTCAACCAGGGGATCATCAACCTGTCGGATATCGTCTATTTTCTGAGCGTGACTGCCCTGGGATTGTTCATCGGCAACGTTGCCATTGAAATGCGGAGGTGGCGATAATGAAAAACAATCCGCGCCGCTATGCACCGCTAGGTCTGGTACTCTCTGGCCTGGGTTTCCTGACCGTTTTAGGTATTCTGGTCATTCGCGCCTTTACTACCTTTGGCCTCTACACACCGCCCGATTCAGAATTGCTGGACCGTATCCTCATCATCGGGATTGCCGTTTTTGTCGTCGGTTTCGCCGTATACGCCCTGCTCGATCCTGACCGTGTACGCAAGTTTCTGACCGGACGACAGGTGCAGTATGGCAGTAATTCATTGATCTTGTTCGTTGCGTTTACCGGCATCCTGGTCGTTGCCAACATCCTGGCGCAACAATACCCACAGCGTTGGGACGTGACCGAAGACAAACAACACACCCTGGCACCTGAAACCATCCAGGCCCTGCAAAGCCTGCCGGAACCCGTCCAGGCGACTGCTTTCTACAGCGTGCGTCTGAACACCGAAACAGCCGGGCAGCTCCTGGAGGACTTCAAAACCAACAGTGACGGCAAATTCACATATCAATTTCTGGATCCCGACTCAAATCCAGTGCTGGCCAAGCAGCTTGGCATTACCGGCGACGGCAAGATTCTTCTGC
>DAOTXM010000519.1:0-2516 GCA_034435215.1 Anaerolineales bacterium | reverse complement strand
AAAAACAATCTACTTCAACTGGACGGTATGATATGTTAAATATCGCGAAAGGCGTATTCGGCGGATTGATGCTTTTTCTTGGCCGGGATATGGAATGGCTATTTTCCCTCGGTCTGGGATTATTGGTAGGACTCAAATTGACCGTTCTCCTCGCTGCTGATTCACCCCTATGGATGTTCATAGCGCTGGTCCTCACTGTCGGTTTTGTCAGTGTCCTGCCTTATATGGTTTATCCGGATAGCAGATACGCAGTGACCGGCTTTCTCTTTGGCGGCTACCTGCTCTCCGAGTATGGCAGCGACCTGCTCATGGCTTTTTTTGGAGTCGGACTTTCCGGCTCGACCTGGATGATATTCATCGTGGGCGCAGTGCTTGGGGCTGTGATCCTGGGCCTGGCCAGGGAATGGGGTATCATGCTTGCCACGGCGCTAGCAGGCGCTTTCCTGGTATCAGATATATTCTCCAATCTGTCCCCCGTAGCCAGATATCTTCTCGCAGGCGGCCTCTTTCTCACCGGGGCCATCGTCCAGGCCATAATTCTGCGCATCGAAAGGGCAGCGGAGAAATAAGATGACCCGCAACATGATTTTCCTGCACGGGTTGGAAAGCAGCAGCCAGACCTACAAGGCTGGTGTGATTCGCACGTATTTTCCGGAGTTGATCGTACCAGACTTCACCGGTCCTCTCGAACAGCGGATGAATGCACTCTACCCCATCCTGGGCAACAAAAAGGATTGGACCATGATCGGCTCATCCTTCGGCGGATTGATGGGTGCGATTTTCACCTGTGAACATCCTGACCAGGTCCAAAAACTGGTTCTGTTGGCTCCGGCCTTGATGTTGCCCGAATTCGCTCCATTCCTGGATGTTTCGACTTCGCTCAGCACAGGCCGTGAACCTGTCACCGTTCCAACCACCATCATCCACGGGACAGCGGACACTGTTGTCCCCCTTGATGAAGTTCGCGAGATTGCAAAGAAAGTCTTCGCAAACTTGACGTATCATGTTGTGGACGACGACCATCGTCTACATGTCGCAACAGACACCCTGGACTGGAAAACGATCCTGGCTTGATAGTGAGCGTCGCACCTGAATTAGCGAGGGTATTCTCCCCGAAGATCAATCCTTTAAATAGATTGCATTCAAACAACCAGGTGCGACGCACCCGCGGAGGAGAACATGCGCAACGAAAAAATCTACTGGCACGATACGGTTGTAATGCCAACCGGTTACGAAAACGAACCGCTGCCGGAAAAGGTGGATGTGGCCGTGATCGGCAGCGGATATACAGGCCTGACTGCTGCACTAACATTGGCAAGGCGCGGTGTTCGCGTGGCCGTGCTCGAAGCCGAGGCTATCGGCTGGGGAGCCAGTTCCCGCAACGGCGGGATGGTGCTGACCGGCTTGAAGATCCCCATGCAGACTGCCATCAAGCGCTATGGGCGTGAGTTTGCGCGACGTCTATTCCAATGCTCGCTGGATTCAATCGACCTGGTTGAAAATATCTGTATAGAAGAAAAGATCAACTGTGGTTTCGCGCGCACGGGTCATTTACTGGCAGCCAACAAACCCAGGCATTTCGACTTGCTGGCCGAGGAAGTCGAGTTCATGGCCAAGGAATTCGGCCACGCTGTACGATTGGTCCCTCGCGCGGAACAGCGGACAGAAATAGGCACAGACCTGTACCACGGCGCGCTGGTGGACGAGGTCAGTGCAGGCCTGAACCCAGCGCAGTACCTGGCCGGGCTGGTGGGGGCAGCAGAAAGGGCTGGGGCCTCGTTGCATGCCCAGGCGCGCGTCCGCAGGTTGAGGCGGAGAGAGCAGCGTTTTCTGATCGAAACAGAGCACAGATCGCTCATGGCTGAAAATGTTTTTGTAGCCACCAACGGGTATGTCGATTCCGCCACGCCGGGATTGCGCCGCAAGATCATGCCGATTGGGTCGTTCATCATCGCTACCGAGCCGTTATCCGATGAACTGGCACGCGAACTCAGCCCACACAACCGCATGATCTTCGATTTCAAGCATTTCCTGAATTACTTTCGTCTGTCAGACGACAAGCGCCTGGTCTTCGGCGGACGGGCAGCCTTCTTTCCGGAAAACGAGCGCACCGTGCGCCAGAGCGCCGATATTTTGCGGCGCGAAATGATCGAAGTCTATCCGCAACTAAGGGATGTGGAGGTCGAGTACGCCTGGGGCGGTACGTTGGGGTTTGCCTTCGATCTGATGCCACACGCCGGCGAATTGGATGGAGCGTATTTTGCGTTGGGCTATGCAGGGCACGGTGTAGCCATGGCCACCTATCTGGGCAGGACCGTGGCTGAAGCTATGCTGGCCGGGACGATCAAAGAACATCCTTTTGCGGCCTATCCCTTCCCCGGTGCGCCGCTGGGAGTGTACAACGGCATTCCCTGGTTCCTGCCGTTCGTAGGGGCATGGCACAAAATATTGGATTGGATCGAGTAAACGACCAGACCCTTCACAGGTAAAAATGGCTGAATTGCTATCTTGAATTA
>DAOTXM010000518.1:0-40332 GCA_034435215.1 Anaerolineales bacterium | reverse complement strand
CCCCCCCCCCCCCCCCCCCCCCCCCCCCCCCAAAGCCGGGTATCTACCACGGAAATTCCCAGAGAGCCTGTTTTATATGAGTCCTGACGGCTAGATTTTACCAGTATAATGATGGCAACCTGACCCACATTCTTACGCCGTGACCACACTCGACCTCACCCTCCTCCCGCTCTACCGCCTGAGCCACCAGGAATTGCCAGCCCTGCCCGGCCTGCTGGCGATGACGCCGCCGCGCAAAACCGCACGCGGTCGCGAGCAGGACCGCCTGATCGTGTACCTGGTGTTGACAGGCACTGCTACCCTGTCGACTGCCGAATACCTGCAACTGACCAGCCAGATGGCCAGCCGTTTCTTCGAGACCCCCGGCCCGCTGACCACCGCCATGCGCGCTGCCGTCGAAATGCTCAATCGTGCGCTGCTCGACCGCAACCTGGGCTCCACCGCGCGTGGCCAGTATGCCATTGGCTGGCTGGTGCTGGCCGCCTTGCGCGGCGCGCAATGCACCATGCTGCAATCCGGTCCCACGCATATCTACACGGTGGGGAGCGAGGCCATCACGCACATCCATGATCCGGCACTTTCCGGCAAAGGACTCGGCCTGAGCCAGGCCGCCACGAGTTATTTCACGCAAAGCGAGCTACACCCGGGCGACCGGCTGCTCTTCTGCGGCAATCCACCTGCCGGGTGGGAAGGGGCGCTCGGCCAGGGGCAACACGACTCTCTCGAAGCAACAAGGCGGCGCTTGTTCACCTTCTCACGCGAGGATGTGAACGCGGTGGTCATCCAGGCAAGTAAAGGGACGGGGGCTCTGACTGTACTGCGTCCAACCATCTCGACCGGACCGATGCCAAAAGGGACCGTTCCTGCCGGTCAATCGCCTGCGCCTCCCACCGGGACCGAAAGCCGGCCGCCGCTCCAAGGATTCGCTTCCACGCCCCGACCAGGGATTCCCCAACCGGGGGCGACGAAAGAGTTTTTCCCGGGAGAAAGAGAAGAACCCACATTCACGCCCTCGGCTTATGCCATCCCACCGCAAGCGCTACAGGCAGACCTGCCTGAGACCGAGCAGGCCGCGCCAGAATTCCCGGTTTCGATCCCGCGCGCCCGGCCAGCGGAGCCGGAAGCGCCCCCGCTGCGCGAAATGGACGAACCCATCCTGGAAGAACCAAGGGCACCACGCCGGCCCTCGGAATCTACCCGCAGGGTGGCGCGCGGCCTGGTCGGCGGAATGCAGGCCTGGCGGCGTATGGGTGCTGCGCTCACCCATAGTTTAGGAAAGTTCCTGCCCAATTTACTGCCGAGAAGCGAGGGCAGCGTACCATCTTCCTCCATCATCATGATCTTCATTGCCATCATCATCCCACTTCTGGTGGTCACCGCGGGCGTGACGGTCTATTTGAAGTTTGGGCGCAGCTACCAGTACGACAATCTGTATTTGCAGGCTGAAGGCGCCCGCACGCAAGCTGTCAGCGCAACGGACCCGACCCGTCAGCGCGATGGCTGGCAGGCGGTGCTGTTCTACTTGGATAAGGCTGAGTTCTACCGTACCACGCCGCAATCGCAGGCGCTGCGCCAGGAAGCGCAAACCAATCTGGACCAACTGCTGGGCATCCAACGCCTGAACTTCTATCCGGCATTCGTTGGTGGGGTCAACGCGCAGATCAGCCGCCTGGCCGCCAACGAGACCGATCTGTATATGTTGGACGCGCAACAAGGACGCGTCCTGCACGCGGGGCAGGTCGGGCGTAATTTCGAAATGGACGTAGCCTTCCGCTGTGAGGGCGGGGAATACGGCCAATACCGGGTCGGGCCGATTGTGGATATTCTCGTCCTGCCGCGCCTGAACTCGCTCAACGCTGCCGTCCTTGGCATCGATGCTGGCGGCAATCTGCTGTATTGTTCGCCGGGGCAAGTCGGGCAGGCCATTCCCCTGGCCGTGCCGGATACCAACTGGGGTCGCGTGACCGGTTTCACTTACGATAGCGGCAATTTGTATGTACTGGATGCGCCTTCGCGCGCTGTGTGGGTTTACACCGGTCAGGATGCGTCGTTCATCGAGAGACCGTATTTCTTCTTTGGCCTGCAGATCCCGGAGATCGAAGATGCGATCGACCTGGTCGTCAGTGGCGATGAGCTTTTCCTGCTGCACGCCGATGGACGCCTGTCCCATTGCTCGTACAGCCGCCTCGATACCGTGCCCACACGTTGTGATGACCCGGCCACCTTGACCAATCCCATCCCGGCTTACCAGGGGATCGACTTGTTCGGGCAGGCGCATATTACCCAGATGATGCTGACCACGCCTCCCGATTCGACTTTGTTGTTGCTGGATGCCGATAACCGCAGCATCATGCGTCTCAGCCCACGCACGCTGGAGTTATTGAGCCAGGTTTACCCTACACCCGGGACAGCGCTCAAAGCAGGCCCGGCCGGCGCGATGACAGTCAACCCCAACCGCGTGTTGTTCCTGGCAGTGGATGACCAGGTATATTTCGCAATGGATATGCCGTAAGTCGGGCAGCGTGTTCGAGCGCAGTTGCGCTGTAATTACATCCGCAACGAGATGTGGTTTATTCGTACAGGAGGAAGCATGTCTAATCCGCGTGGAAGTGGTTTGGGCTCATTGTGGGATTTCCTCGTGTCCCTGTTCGGCAGGAAGAAACCGACACCGCCTCCGCAACCCCCGGTCCCGGCCAATGACCCGAACGAACCGGCGCAGGTCACCGTCAGCAGAGCGCTTGTGATCGCCTACGACCCGGTCATGGACGTGACCACCGGAAAAACATTATCGGAACAGCAAGGCTGGGGACGCACCACAGACCTGGCAACCGGCTTCATGGCTGACATCCTGCAATCCAGTCATGGTATGGCGCGTTATCAGGTGATCGAACGCATCGACGTGAACGAATTCCCAGCCAAAGTGGATGGTTTTCGCTACACCCCGCAAACGTATCTGGATGTGTTGCGTAACGTCTCCTCACCCCACATGCCCCAAGAAGTGAATTACTATTCCATTATCAATCAGTTCAATCTGCTCAACCGGGTTGCAAAGAATGAGATCGATGAAGTCTGGATCTTCAACTTCCCGCATGCCGGATTTTATGAGTCGATCATGGCAGGGCCAAATGCCTTCTGGTGCAACGCCCCGGCGTTGAAAAATACCGAGGCTTCCAAGCGACGTTTCGTGATCATGGGCTTTTCCTACGAACGTGGTGTGGGCGAGATGCTGGAAGCCTTCGGGCATCGCGCGGAATCCATCCTGAACAAGACCTTCGAACGCATGGCGGGAGATACCAACCTGTGGCAACGCTTCATCCGCTACGAGCAGGTTGCTCCCGGTAAAGCGGCGGTCGGCAACATTCATTTTGCGCCCAACAGCGAACGCGACTACGATTGGAACAACCCATCCACCGTCAAGAGCGAGTGCTACGACTGGCTGCTGAACTTTCCGGACTTCAAGGGCGACATCCGCGATGTGACCGCCAGCGAATGGGGCAGAGGGGATATCCGCTTACATCATCGATGGTGGCTCGAACACATCCCGCATGTAGCTGGACGACAGAATGGCATCCACAATAATTGGTGGCAATACATCATTAATCCACAGAATGTAGGGAGTTAGGAAGTAATTCTGGCGTTGCGTTTCTCTGTTGAGGAGCGCTCCAAGTTAACAAAAAATCACCAGTTCCGGCGACTTTCTACTCGGTCATCGAAAGGTCTATTCTACGGCAGCAGCCTTCGGTTTATGACCTTTCTTCCTGTTTTCTTTGGCGTATGCCGCGCGAAGCCTGACCGGTTCCACTTCCATCTTTGTGCGCATGCGCAGGTTCAGCATCTCCACGAAGACCGAAAAGCCCATCGCGAAGTAAATATATCCTTTGGGAATATGCTGGTGCAGGCCTTCCACGATCAACGTAAAACCGATCAATAACAAGAAACTAAGCGCCAGGATCTTGATCGTAGGGTGCCTCTCCACAAACTCCCCAATCGGTTTCGCAGACCAGATCATTACACCCGCCGCCAGGATGACCGCGATGATCATAATCGCGACTTCATTCACCATACCCACCGCCGTAATGACAGAGTCCAGTGAAAAGACAATATCCAGCAACATGATCTGGATGATCACACTGGTAAAACTGGCTGCCACTTTAGCCGAACGCTGCCCTTCCACACCTTCCAATTTGTGATGGATTTCGAGGGTGGCTTTACCCAGGAGAAACAATCCACCTGCCAGCAAGATCAGGTCGCGACCGGACAACTTGAATGATAGGATCGTAAAGAGCGGTGTGGTCAGGCCAATCACCCATGAAATGGAAAGCAACAACAAAATCCGTGTAAAGACTGCCAGTGAAATACCGGTAGTCCGTGCCCGCTGCTGTTGGTTGACCGGCAGTTTGCCTGCCAGGATCGAGATAAAGATGACATTATCCACACCCAGCACCAGCTCGAGCGCCACCAGAGTGAAAAGTGCGATCCAGGTATTCGGTTGTGTGATCCATTCCATAAGCAATTCTCCAAGGTTGTTTTTGCCGTATCTTCTCAAAAAGAGGGGGAAGCGGGATGTTATCCCACGCCTCATTTCATTGAAAAGATATTGTTTGCGATTATATCAAGTCAGGCTGTGAAAATCAGGGAGCAGCAGGTCACCGCGCCCTCAGCTTTGGCCAGTTCGTCGGCCTCTACGATTACCATACGGATTCCAGCTGCCTGGAGTTTCGCCCGCGTCTTCGGGAAGGCTGACGGGTAGATGATCGTGTCATCCACCAGCACGGCATTGGCCGCGTAGGGCTCGGAGGGATCCACCTCGATGAACTGCATCTCTACGAAATCCCCTTTGGAGACCCATTCCGGATTGATCAGCAGCGTATCCTTGCCGACCTGCGTGACTGCCGACTTGAGATGCAGGCAACCCGTCACGTTCACGGCCCGGACCTGGTATCCGCGCGGCTCAAGAATGGCTTTTAGTTGTTCTACAGCATGTTCCGTGCTACGGCTGGACAGGCCCACGTAGACCGTCCTGCCCGCGGTCAAAATATCGCCGCCATCCACAGTAGCAGGAGGCTGGATGTGGAAAACCGCCCGGTAAGGGGTCAGGGCCTTTTCAACGGAAGCAACTTCTGGGCGCCGGGAGACTGCGCCGGGGTTCAACATGATGGCACATTCGTCCAGCACCAGCGCCACATCCTCCACGAAGACCGAGTCCGGCAAATCTGGTTCCGCCGCCAATGAAATGACATCCATCCCCAAAGCACGCAGGGCGGCCTCGTACTGTCTGTGCTGGGCGCAGGCGCGTACATAGTCGATTGGCTGGCGCGCGAGGTGGGTCAGCTCGCAGCGGTGGATGGCCGGACTGACCTGGCGGGTAATGGCGATTTTCATTAGAAATACAAATGTTTGACCGTGAGGCCGTTGTTGATCAGTTCTTTGAGCGCATCGATGCCGATTTGCAAGTGCATGTCCAAATATTCTTGTGTGACCTTTTTGTCGCTTTCGGCGGTCTTGATCCCCTCAGGGGTCATCGGCTGGTCTGATACCAGGAGCAATGCGCCGGTGGGAATTTCATTATAAAAGCCGGTGCTGAACAGCGTGGCCGTTTCCATATCGATCGCCATAGCACGGATTTGGCGCAGGTACTCCTTGAATTTTTCATCATGTTCCCACACACGCCGGTTCGTGGTGTAGACCGTGCCGGTCCAGTAGTCCCGGTCGTGGTTGCGGATGGTGGTCGAGATGGCCTTTTGCAAATTGAAGGCGGGCAGGGCCGGGACTTCGGGCGGGAAATAATCGTTGGAAGTCCCTTCACCGCGAATACCAGCAATTGGCAGGATCAGGTCACCGATCTTGTTCTTCTTTTTCAAGCCGCCACACTTGCCCAGAAACAGAGTGGCTTTGGGTTGGATGGCACTCAACAGGTCCATGACCGTGGCAGCATTGGCACTGCCCATACCGAAGTTGATCAGCGTGATTCCTTCGGCAGTGACGTTGGGCATCGGCTTATCAAGCCCGCGAATAGGGACGTTGTACCAGTCGGAGAACATGCGCAGGTAATCTTCGAAGTTGACCAGCAGGATGTATTGGCCGAATTCTTCCAGCGGGGTGTTGGTGTACCGTGGCAGCCAGTTGGCAACGATTTCATTTTTTGTTTTCATAAGCATCTCCAAAATTCTCTATCTATCTTACCCGAGTTTGACCCAGACCTCCACAATCTCTGTCAGGTCCATCCATCATTCCTCCACAATTGGTTGCTATCCTGTGCTCACAAGAACCAAATAGATCAATTTCCTTGAAGGAGGCAAAAATGTTCACTCGCGGTTCTTTCGTTTTACGGCTGCTCGGTGCCCTGTTGCTGATTGGTCTGATGATTGGTGGAGGCGTGATGGCTTACCAGGCTGGTGTGGCCCAGGGCATTGCCCAGGCGCCCGTGGTGGCTGAAACGCTCTCGAAGGCCGCCGAAAGCGGACAGGGCTTACCCGTGCCCGGTTACGGTTATGGATATCCCGTTTACGGGATGCGTCCGCACTTCGGTTTCTTCCCGTTCGGCGGCATCCTCGGGTTCATCCTGTTCCTCTTCCTGTTCTTCGGACTGCTGCGCCTGGTCTTCTTCCGCCCCTGGGCCTGGCACTACGATCCCATGCACGGACATGGTCCCTGGAAGGGATACTACGGCCCCTGGGGTCCCCCACCTTGGGCGCGCGAAGACAAAGAAGGCGAAACGCAAGCGGGTACCGATACCAAGTGAGAAGACATGTAGTTCGCCAGCGCCTTGCTCTGCCGCTCAGGGCAAGGCGGCTTTGTTTCGAAAGGCAAAAGGTGCAAATGTGAACTCTAAAAAGATTATGCCGCCGACCTGGCTGTTGGCCGCAATAATCGCCATGGTCGGCCTGCATTTCCTGATCCCGCTGGGGCTTATCATCCCGCAGTTTTGGAATCTAACCGGCCTGCTTCTCATCACATTGGGTGTTTCGATGAACCTGGTCGCAAACAGAGCCTTCCAGCGCGCGCGGACAACGGTAAAACCCTTCGAGGAATCATCCGCGCTGGTCACAAACAGTGTCTTTCGAATCAGCAGGAACCCAATGTATCTGGGATTCGTACTGATATTGATGGGCATCGCTGTTCTTTTGAGATCGTTATCCCCATATCTGGTAATCTTTGCATTCGCCATCTTGATTGACCGCATCTACATCCAGGCCGAAGAAAAAATGCTCGCAGAGAAGTTCGGCCCAACCTGGAAAGGATATAAAGCGAAGACAAGACGTTGGTTGTGAGAGACATGATGTCATTGCGAGCCGCCGTAGGCGGCGTGGCAATCTCATCGCTCAAGATAGTTTCCATTTGAATCCAAGACAAGATTGCCACGTTCGCTCCGCTCACTCGCAATGACATATGGGAAATGGTAAACTTCACTTATGTCCTCCCTCATCCTCGTCGTGGACGACGAACCCAAGATCGTGCGCCTGGCGCGCGATTACCTGGAGAAGAACGGCTTCCGCGTGGTCATTGCCGGGGACGGCCCGTCCGCGCTGGCCATGGCGCGCCGTGTGCATCCCGACCTGATCGTGCTCGACCTGCTGCTGCCCGGCATGGACGGGCGCGAAGTCTGCCGCATCCTGCGCCGCGAGAGCGACGTGCCCATCATCATGCTGACCGCGCTCTCCGAGGAAAGCGACCAGGTCGCCGGTCTGGAGATTGGCGCGGACGATTACATCGTCAAACCCTTCTCTCCCCGCGCGCTGGTGGCCCGTGTGCGCGCCTTGCTGCGTCGCGTGCAGGGAGGTGTCACTGCCCCGGCCCTCATCCGGGCGGGAGGGCTGGAGGTGGATACCGCCCGTCACACGGCCACGCTGGACGGCAAGTCCCTGCACCTGACACCCAGCGAGTTCGACCTGCTGGCCGTGCTGGCGCGCCACCCGGGGCAGACCTTGACCCGCCAGCAGTTGATGGATGACCTGTACGGGGGAGCAGCCTCGAGTGTGGACCGCAGCGTCGATTCCCACATCAAGAACCTGCGTCGGAAACTCGAGTCTCTCTCCGGGACGCGTTTCATCGAAACTGTCTATGGCGTTGGTTATCGCTTCATCGAGGGGGAGCCGGCATGAGGCCTCACAACTGGCGCGAACACCCCCGTCATTTCGGTCCGCCCTGGGAGCGCCACCGCCGTTTTATCTTCTGGCGCTTTGCATTCATCTTTGGCGGGATCTCTATCCTGTTCCTGGCTGCTATCGGCATTGTCATCTATCTCGTTCTCACCATGTTGCCCTCCGAACGACCACGTATTAGCATGCTCATTCCAATCTGTGGCGTGCCGCTGGCCTTTATGCTGATCTCCTTTCTTGCGGGTGGGTTGGCCTTTCGCCGCCTGGGCACGCCCTTCGCCGACATCATGTCTGCTACGGACGCTATTGCGCGGGGCGACCTGAGCGTGCGCCTGCGCGAGAGCGTCCCCGGCGAGCTGGGCAACCTGGCGCGCCGTTTCAACAACATGGTGGCTGAACTGGAACGCGCCGAGCAGCAGCGCCGTAACCTGACCGCCGACATCGCCCACGAGCTGCGCACGCCGTTGCACATCATCCAGGGTAACCTCGAAGGCATGCTGGACGGTGTCTACCAGCCGACCGCCGAGAACATCACCGACACGCTGGACGAGACGCGCCTGCTGGCCCGCCTGGTGGACGACTTGCAGACGCTCTCACTGGCCGAAGCCGGGCAACTCCCGCTTCATCCCACCCGTTTCCTGCTTGCCGATCTATTGACCGATGCCGCCGCCGGGTTCGAATCCCGCGCCGCCGCCCAAAGCGTGGACCTGCGCGTGAACGTTACTACTCCATCTCCCGAACTCAACGCCGACTACGACCGCCTGATCCAGGTGCTCGCCAACCTGCTGGCGAACGCCCTGCGCTACACCCCCGAAAACGGGCAGATTACCTTGCGCGGCGAAACCGCGCAGGATGGCGTGCGCATCACTGTCAGCGATACGGGCGCGGGCATCCCCGCCGAAGACCTGCCCTACATCTTCGACCGCTTCTGGCGCGGCGACAAATCCCGGGCGCGCACGGAGGGCAGCAGCGGCCTGGGGCTGGCGATCACCAAGCAGCTTGTGCTGGCGCATGGAGGGACGATCAGCGCCGAGAGCCAACCTGGCAAGGGAACGACTTTTGCAATCGAATTGCCCTTATGAAAGATCAATGGATTTTGGTTCACGGCATCGTAATGGAAGGTTATCGCGTCGCCTCCGGTCCTTCGAAGGATTATCCTTATGGTGCCTTGGACCGGCAGCGACCGCTCTTCAAAGCACGCGGCCTGGACCTTGAAAGTTACTTCAACGGCACATTGAACATCGACATCCGCCCGCTTACTTTCAGGATGGTAAGACCGGAGTTCACCTTCCAGCACGTCGAATGGACGGATTTACATCCCCCGGAGCATTTCTCCTTCTCCCGTTGCAAGGTGATTTATAAAGAGATCGATTATGATGGCTGGGTCTACTATCCCCACCCGGAAACCAAATTGCGCCATTTCCAGAATCCTTCGCTGCTGGAGGTGATTGCTGAACTGATACCTGGGATTGGGTACGGGGATGAAGTGGATGTGCTGGTGAAGAGGGATGAAATCCATGTGAAAAAACCTTGAACCGGTAAGAATATTAAAAGTGCAGGTGGAATTTACAAAACTTTTTGCATTTCAAAACAGAACTCCGAGATTTCACAAGTCTCGGAGGTTTTCACATCGCCTCATCTTATTTTGTCTTTACAAACTCTTCCCAGTCCAAGCCCAATTGCCTGATGACAGCCCGTAGCGTTCCAAGTTTCAAATCTTTTGCACCCCAATCAGGTAGAGCAACGATCTTTTGGATTGTGCCAAACGCGATGTGATCCTTTGCCACGGCGCGGCAATTCTTCACAGCCGAGGGACCTCAGTTTCTTGGACGCCTCACGGTATTTCATACAGCCAGAACGGTTTCGATCCAAAGCGGCGTATTATCTTTCGCAGGCTGTAACACAGGTGGCAATGGCCGTTTCAGCTCGATTAACGCTTCTACAATCGCAGCTAGCGCATCATTTGCATTCTGAATTGCATCTTGGACATCTTCCCCTTCAGTAATTAATTCAGGCAACAATGGGCAAGTAACAACATAACCGCCTTCCGATTGCGGTTCCAAAACAAGGGGGAATTTATAAATCTGGCTCATGTGGTTTCTCCTGATAACATCTGCGATGTATAGCACACTCCTATATCTATTCCCTGAAACAAACCGGAGCACTGGCACACAAAAACGAGCGTTTCAATCTGTTTCCTCACAACACCACCCACCCTCGCCGCGCACCTGCACGGACGGCTTCCGTACGGCTGGTGACTCCCAGTTTGGCGTACAGCGACGAAAGATGGAACTTGACCGTATGCTCGCTGATGTTCAATGAAAGAGCAATCTGTTTGTTCGCTAACCCTTCGGCGGCCAGTTGCAGCACCTCGCGCTCGCGGGCGGTCAGCGGATCGACGATCGGGTCGCTATTATCAAGCATTGGGACAGGTCGGCGCTCGAGCAGGTTTTTCAGAAATACTGGTGACCCGGTCCACAACCCCTCGCCCAGGGCGCGCACCGCCGCCGAAAGCTCCTCGGGACTGGCATCCAGCGGCAGCACACCCCAGACTGGCAGGTCCATCAACTGGGCGGCGGCGCTCTGGTCGTCTGTCAACAACAAAACAGCCGGGGCATCTTCATCCAGTTCGGATAAATAATCTGGGGAGGTCACGGCGAGCACATCCGCATCGGGCAATTCATCCAGGCTGGATGCATCCGCGACCACCTCCACATCTTCCAGGCCGCGGAAGACCTCCCGCAGGCCGACGCGCAGCGCCAGCACAGGCGCCAGGATGGCAACTCGGATCAAAGTACGCCCTCCGGTACAGGGTCGGACTGCATATTCTCACCTGCCGCCTCCAGAAATTCACGAATGACGTTGGTCGGGATGGCGATCCCCTGGTCGCCGCCGAAGATCATGGCGTTCAGTCCGATCACTTCCCCGGCGGCGTTCAAGAGCGGGCCGCCGGAATTGCCCGGTGCCAGGCGTGCGTCGGTACGCAGCACGGGGATTTCGCCGCGCCGCGTACGGGCCACTGTGACTGCGGAAAGTACACCGCCGGTCAAGACAGCACGCTCGCCCCACGGATGCCCAAAGGCAAAAACAAGTTCACCGGGGCGCGGCTCTCGTTCGGAGAAAACCGCTGCAGGGTGGCCATTAGCTGGAATCTCCAACAGCGCCAGGTCCACTTCGGGATCATGAGACAATACGCGGGCCTGGTAAGAAGCGCCGTCATCTAATATCACTTTGAACGACCGCCCACGCGCGACCACGTGGTGATTGGTCAAGACCCATCCATCCCCGGCCAATATCCCTGCCCCCGCCCCGCGTCGGTCAGTCTGCACGACCGCCAGCACCGGGCGGATGCGCACGAGTAGTTCATCCAAGGCAATATCGAGCAGGGAAGAGAGGTTCATTTTCGCGTCCCGATCTTCACAGGGATGCTCTGCGGCTGCCCGCCGCGCAGCACCTCCACCGGCGTAGACTTATCGACCACATCGCCAGATAGGCGGGCAAACAGTTCGTCATGGTTCCGGACAGGCTGGCCGTCGACGGCGATAATGATGTCACCCACCATTAAACCGGCTGCTTCGGCAGGGCTGTCGCTCTCGACCCCGATCAAGATCAGACCGGTCGCCTGCTCCCGTTTCAGTGCTTTCTGCGCGGCTGCAGGGATTTCCACGCCCTGGCTGCGCACGCCAAGGTACCCGCGGCGGACCGCGCCATGCCTGGCAAGCTGCCCGGCGATTCTCCAGGCCAGGTCAGCCGGGATGGTGATCGCCACGCCATGACCAAAGCCTGACGTATTCAAACCGATCACCCGTCCTTCGGCATCGACCAGTGGGCCGCCGGAGAAACCGGGAAAAGGCGTGGTGTCGGTGCGAATGTATTTGTCGATGGCCCCGTGTCTTGTGTGAACCGGGCCGCCCACCGCGCTGACGACGCCCAGGCTGGCCTCGATACCTGCATCCGATGGACGCCCCAGTGCTAACGCGAGCTGCCCGACCTTTACATCCTGGGCTGTTTCCGCCGGTTTTGCCAGCGGGTGCTCCAAGCGTAGCAGCGCCAGGTCGGTGCCCTGGTCGCGCCCGGCAACCGTAGCCGGGACTTCGCTCCCGTCACTCAAAGTAACGGTAACGCCTTCCTCGCGTTCCACCACATGATTGGCAGTCAGGATCAGATCGGGAGCATAGGCAATACCGCTGGCGGGCATGCGCCGCCGCGCATTGACCGTCACCGTGGATGCGCCGGCCTTTTCGGCCGCGATCGCCATTGCATTCGATAGTTCTACCAGTACATTGGACATATTTGCTCCTGGATTTTATCCCAGTATAGCCATTTGCCCGCCAGTTGACATCTGCCAAACGGGCAGGTAGGAACTGGAAAAAGGAGCAGGTTGCAAATAAGGAAATACTTTGATGAAAAATTATCCCGTTTCCCCTTTTACGACACCGAGCGCGCCCGGTAAGATCTCAAAATCGACTTTATGTAAGTTGCTGCCAAAGCTGGTATAGATCTCGCCATCCGCGTGGATATAGACCGGGCGGTCGGAGTCGAGCGAGAATTTCTGGCAGGTGCCCATTTTGATCAGATCAAAACGACCGTGGGTACCATTCATCACTTCGGGGATGAGCCGGAACATCATCGGGCGGCTGCATTTTGTGATCATCACATAATGCAGAAGCCCATCGTCATTTTTGGCTTCGGGTGCGACCAGGAAACCGCCACCCTCACGCGGACCATTGCAGACAGTTACCATCAGGTTGGCCTGTTCCCACTTTTCTCCATCCGCATCCAGTTGCATTTTAGCGGGTTCATGGTTGAGGAGAATGGTCTGGATGACAGCAGTCAGGTACATCAGGAAGCCGCGTACGACAGGCAATTTATGCGAACGGATGGTAACCACAGCATCGAACCCAATGCCGACGGTATTGTCGAAGTATTCCTTTCGCCCGTTTTCATCGGTCATCAGACCGATATCGACGGGGGATGGTTCACCATTGAGCGCATGCGCCAGGGCACGTGCTGATTCCATGGGAACGCCAATGGAATGCGCAAAATCATTGCCCGAGCCAACAGGGACAACGCCCAGGATGGGGCGTTTTTTCTCAGGAACTTGCATAAGCCCGTTGACCACCTCGTGGACTGTCCCATCACCACCCATGGCAACGACCATGTCATAGCCCTGCTCACCCGCCTGCTTTGCCAGTTCAGTGGCGTGGGTTGGATAGACCGTACCGCTCCAATCGGCGTTGCCGTACTCGACGATAATAGGGCGCAGGTCATTGGCCACTTTATATGAATTCCCCATGTCAGCCACGGGGTTCAGGATAATTTTGACTTTGCGGGACATATGTCTCCTCATCCGGTGGAAGTTTTTGAAAAAGTAACCGAAAACAGGGGTGTATAGCGGGCATATGCCCATACTGCCCCTGTTTTCGGGCTTTTCCAAGTCATATTGGCTTTTTTGATTATAACCCCCGAAAATCAAAACGGAGGCCGTCAGCCTACGCTTTTTCGTTGAAGGGTGAGAGGATCAAGAGGCCCCGTAGGAACCTTGGCGACCAAAAACGATCCGCGATTGTGTTTTTTGGCGTCGTAGAGGGCCGCATCGGCAGCGCGTAGCAGTTCAGGCCCAGAGCGTCCATGCTTGGGGTAAATGGCGATTCCCCCCGAGATCCCCAATTTAATGACATTGCCATTCGGAGTCCTGTACGAGAACTTGGCAACATTTTCCAAGATTTTTTCCGTAACCAGTTTGGCCGCTTGCATATCACTTTTTGCCAGAATGAGCGTAAGCTCATCACCACCATAACGGGCAATAAAATCGGACGAACGGATCCCGTAGGCAATCACATTGAAGATTGCGCGCAACACCTGATCGCCAATTTCATGACCATAGGTATCATTCACGCTTTTAAAACCATCCAGGTCCATCATGATCACGGCAAAAGAGGAATTTGTCCGCCTGGCATTGATGATCTCGGCTTCAAGATGTTCGTCAAGGGCACGACGGTTAGCCAGCCCGGTAATCGTGTCGGTGTAAGCCTTTTTGCTAACACTCTGGTGCAGGCTTGCATTGGAGATGGCAACCGCCGCTTGATTTGCCAACATATTGAGCAGGCGCAATTCTGTCGTCGAAAAACCGCCGGTCTTACTACGCGACAGGTTCATAACACCGACAACCTTCTCGCCCATCTTGAGCGGGATCCCGATGATCGAACCGTCCCATTCCGAGGGAGCATTTTTGTAGAGAGAATGGGTTTTTATGTTCTCTACGATGATGGTTTTCCCTTTTAAAGCAACCGTTTCAGTTAACCCTCCTTTACGCGGTTGAGAAAAGATGCGATTCTTATGACCATCTGAGTCAAGTGATGCCCCAAATTCTAATTTGTTATCGGTATAGAGAAATATATGGACGATATGGGCATTTCCGACCAGACGCATGGCTTCTTTGACCACCGCATCTAGAACGGTTGGCAGATCCAAGCTGGCAGTCAAATTCAGGCTGAGGATTTTGAGGGCATCCAACTCATCTGCCTGTTGCGCCGCCAGGGATAACAGAGACTGGGAAGAGATCAGTTTCTCTGCTAGCACGCGCGTTTCCCCGGGCAGATTCTCCACAGGGGTGTACTTTTCAAGGGACAAAATCAGAATGTCGAGAAGATGTAATAACACATCTTTCTCGCTCTCTGTCAGGTCCTGCTGATCAAGGGATTCGCGAGCCTGAAGAAGGATTGCAAGGCGCAGATTCTTTTCCACAATGATCAGGTCACTTTATCATGTGAAAAACATCTCGAACAATGGCCCATTTGTCACAGATGTCACAAATGAAGAGAGATGTCATTTCGTACAGCAAAGGTTTCAGAAGAAACCGTAGTCTGAGGAGGGGGGGGTGGTGAAAATTTCCAGATCCGTAGCTCACTGCTGAAATATAACACGAAAGACCCTCCAACGCACATATAATTCAAATCTTTCTGATATAATATACTATTGATATTTTTTACAATAAAGAATCTATGACCTGCGGCAATCAATATACTCCCAAATTACGCGCGCGTGGCTTTCGTATGACGCCGCAGCGCCTGGCAATCCTGCATGTGCTGCACCATTCTGGCAGTCATCTCTCGCCCGGTGAAGTGTACCAGCGAGCCAGCCAGGATGTCCCTGGTTTGACCGAAGCAACCGTCTATCGCACGCTGGAATTCCTGGCTCAAAATGGTCTGGCTTGTTCCGCCCATATGGGTAGCGGGCACCTGGTCTATGAGATTGCCAAACAGGACCACCATCACCTGGTCTGCCGCAAATGCAGCGCAGAGATCCAGATCGAACATGCCCCGCTCGAGCAACTCTACGCCGAATTGGAAGCCAGCAGCGGTTTCCGCTTCATTGACAGCCATGTGACTTTCTTCGGGCTGTGCCCGGAGTGTCAAAAAAATTAATCAGGAGATTGAATATGTTATATTCCCCCGCTCCCCTTCATATTCCCGACGGCTTTCTCAGCCTGGTGATTTCGCTAATCTTCTGGGCTATCACCATCGTAACCGTTGGGATCGCTATCTCCAAGACCAACAAATCACTTGGAGAAAAACAGGTCCCATTGATGGGCATCATGGCGGCCTTCATTTTCGCCGCGCAGATGCTCAACTTTCCAGTGGCGGGCGGCACATCCGGTCACTTTTTAGGCGGCGCGCTGGCGGCTATGGTGCTGGGTCCCTGGGCCGGTATCCTGGTCATGACCGCAGTCATCGCCGTGCAGGGGCTGCTATTTCAGGATGGCGGCCTGCTGGTAATGGGCGCCAACATCTTCAACATGGGTCTGCTGACTGCCATGATCGGTTTCGGTCTATACCGTGGTGTAATTAGCCGCAATAGAAGCACGCGCTTGGTTGTGGCTGGCGTGGCCGCCTGGCTGGCAGTACTGGCTGCTGCGTTGTTAACTTCCTTACAGTTGTGGCTCAGTGGCACCTCGCGCTTGGAGATCGTCGTCCCGGCCATGCTGGGCGTGCACGTGTTGATCGGCATTGGCGAAGCGATCATTACCGTGGCGGCGCTGGCCTTCATCGAACAGACCCGTCCCGACCTGCTGGAAGAAAAAGCTGTGGCCGCCAAAGGCGGCAGTGGCTGGGTCTATGCCGGGGTTGTGATCTCCCTGCTGGCCGTATTGCTTTCGCCGCTGGCTTCAGCTTCCCCCGATGGCCTCGAACGCGTAGCTGAAGATGTCGGCTTTTTGGAACTGGGTCAATCCGCACCTTATGAAATCCTGCCCGATTACACCATCCCCTTCTTGGGTGAGACAGCGCTTTCTACCATCGTGGCAGGCGCGGTCGGTGCGCTGGTAGTGCTGGGACTGATGATCGTCCTTGGCCAGAGTTTACGCAAACGCGGCGCTTGACACAAAGACCCAATTTATAGTACACAATACGCAGTGCGTTTTTCGTAATACGTACTGCGTATTTCTCGTCTAGGGTATTACGTTAATTATGCATGCCGACGCCTTCGACCGTTTTCATGAAGCCGAAAGCCGCCTGCACCGCCTCGACCCGCGCGTCAAGGTAGTGGTGACGGTGCTGTTCATCCTGTCCAATGCGCTGCTGCCGGACGGGGCCTGGGCCGCCTTTGGCCTGTCCTGGATCTTCCTGCTCTGGGCCAACCACCAGTCCAGCCTGGGCGTGGATTTCACCTTCCGGCGTTCGTTCATCGCCCTGCCTTTTGCGCTGGCGGCGGTCTCGGCCATTTTTTCGCCGCTGGGGAATCCGCTGGCGGAGTGGAAACTCGGCCCGCTCATGCTCATCCCAACGGATTATGGCCTGACCAAGTTTGGCAGTATCCTGCTGCGCTCCTGGCTCTCGGTGCAGGCGGCTATTTTATTGGTGGCCACCACGCGTTTCCCCGACATGATCCATGCCTTCGAGCACCTGCGTGTACCGCCTGTACTGACCACCATCGTGGCATTTCTCTATCGTTATTTGTTCGTGCTATCCGATGAAGTCCTCCGCCTGCTGCGGGCGCGGCAATCCCGCAGTGCAACGGTGGCAGGCCTGAAATCCGGGAGGAACGTGGTATGGCGGGCGCGCGTTACCGGCAACATGGCCGGTCAACTCTTCCTGCGCAGTTACGAGCGTTCCGACCGCATCTACAACGCCATGCTGGCCCGCGGTTATACCGGTCAATTGCGCACGCTCAATCCACATGTGATGAAGCCCAGCGACTGGTCCTTTGCTGCGCTGTCCGTAGCGGTTATCCTACTTCTACAATTCACAGGGCGGTTCTAATGCCTGTCATCCACAAAACCACTCCCCTCTCCACGCCCATTTTACAGGGCTGTGAGGGGGATATCCTGTCGGTCGAAAACCTGCATTTCCATTACCCTGACGGACACGTTGCGTTGCAGGGCGTTTCGCTCAAACTCTGCGAAGGAGACAAGGTGGCGCTGGTGGGACCGAACGGGGCGGGGAAGAGCACGTTGATGTTGCATCTGAACGGAATTTTGACAGGCGAGGGCGAGGTGAGCATTGCCGGTTTGCGCCTCACAGCGGACAATCTGCCTGCCATCCGCGCAATGGTGGGACTCGTGTTCCAGAACCCCGACGACCAACTCTTTTCCCCGACAGTCTTCGAGGACGTGGCCTTTGGTCCGCTCCACATGGGACTGCCCGAAGAGGAAGTCCGCGCGCGCGTGGACGAAGCGCTGGAGATGGTGCGCATGAGCGCCTATCGCGACCGCCTGTCCCACCACCTGAGCGTAGGCGAGAAAAAGCGCATTGCCATTGCGACGGTGCTCTCGATGCGCCCACACATCCTGGTGCTGGACGAGCCCTCCGCGGGGCTCGACCCGCGCGCCCGTCGTGGCCTGATCCACCTGCTGCGCGACCTGCCCATCACCATGCTGGTCTCTTCGCACGACCTGTTGATGGTGCGCGAACTCTTCCCGCGCATGGTCATCATGGATGAGGGTAAAATTGTGGCGGATGGCCTGACCGCCGATTTGATGAATGACGAAACCTTGCTCGAGGCGCACGGCCTGGAAAAGCCATAGAATTTACCACAGATAAACACAGATAAACGAGATTGGGTCTGATAAACTCGGATGAAGTCATTGTTGATCGACCAATAAAGGTTCATGCGCGTTCATCTGTGGTCGAAAAAGGAGAGATAATGTCCACAGCCCCCAAAGCAGAAGTGCTCAACCTGGCCGAAATGGTCAGCTACCAGACCGGCTCCGTGGTCAGCCGCCAGATCACCAAAGCGGACGCTGGCAACGTCACCCTGTTCGCTTTCGACGCCGGGCAGGAACTGAGCGAGCACACCGCGCCGTTCGATGCTCTCGTCCATGTGCTGGATGGCGAAGCGGAGATCATCATCTCTGGCGAATCCTTTTCCCTGAAAACAGGTGATGCGATCATCATGCCCGCCGATGAGCCGCACGCGGTCAAAGCCAGAGGGCAGTTCAAAATGCTGCTGACGATGATCCGTACCTGAAAGCAGAAACTCCCTGTCAGGCTGGCAGGGAGTTTGTATCGATTAATGTGGTGGGACAAATTTGTTGGTTTTTTTCTGAAAAGCCTGGTCAATCGAATCGCGTATCCCGGCCAGGATGCCAAGATGCGCCAACATGAGCGTACTGACCGCAGCCGTGATGGCAAAGAAAATTGCGTCCCCCCACAGGTATCCGTATTTTACTTTTTCGCTTGGAACGAAGACATAATGGAAAACAATCAAGTACAGGTGCGCCAGGCTGATGGCCAGCATCGGAAAAGAAAAAAGCACCATGTTTTGGTTTTCGATAAGCAGGTGCAAACCGATCAGCGCTAGCAGTCCTGCACCGAACATGATCACATACATGACAAATCGATCGAGCGTGTAGACCTGTTTGAACAATTTAGAAATGATCGCAATCTGAAGTACACAAATCCCCGCCAGGGTGATCCAGGTATAGGCTTTGATGAAAAACGGCAGGATCAAATTGCCCAACATACGGATCCCGAATAACCCAACGATCCAGCCAACTCCATAGGCCAACCCGGTTGCGATGATCTTGGCGATCAAACCCGTCTGGTTTGCAATGCCTCCTTGCAAGACGCCGAAACCGATCCATGCCCCGCCCGCCATGGCAATTCCCAAGCTGATGGAGGTGATCAGCAAAATCAACACGCTCAACATCCCACGCTCAGATGGATAACGATTATGATTGACAGGAGCCTTGCGCGCAGACAGCGGTTGACTGGGTGGTTCCTGCTTTGCTACGCCGGATTTTCCCTCAATTACAAAAGGCGGTACTTTCGGGAGATCTTTTTTCGTTTTGTCAGCCATATCCCTCCAGACCATCACACACAGACTCGAGGTGGTTTTTGCATTGTATCACTATTTCATAGATGCTAAAAATCACGATTTTGTTCCTTCAGCCACCGGTTTTTGCGCTGGAGTACCAAAGTAAGAGGGAATTATCACCGAATTTGATCATATCTTCTCGAAATCAGGGATATAATCCTACCTGCCATGATGGATCCAAAGAATTCTGTTCCCAAGCGCAAAACGGTCGGAGTGTTCCTCGCACAAATCAGCCGTGTATGGGGAACAGAGTTCATGGCGGGCGTCACACAGGCTGCCGAAGAGCATGACGTCAATCTGGTCTGCTTTGTCGGAGGCCAGCCGTCTTCCCTGATGACGCCCGGTCAATTGCAAAATTCCTATGGTTTGTATGATCTTGTTAAACCGAATCAATTTGATGGTTTGATCCTGGCTGCGGATATTGCCCATGGACTGACCCCCAAAGAAATCAAGGCTTTCTGCCGGACGTTCGCTCCCACGCCCATGGTTGCCCACGCGATCGAAACCGACGGCGTGCCTCATCTTCTAGCCGATAACATCAAGGGGATGAAATTTATCATGCGGCACATGATCGAGGAACATGGCTACAAGCGTATTGCTTTCATTCGCGGTGTCGAGGGACAGATCGAATCCGAGACACGATTCGAGGTCTATAAGAGCGAATTGGGGGCTCACGATATCCCATTCGATGAAAAGCTGGTCGTCAAAGGTGATTTCACCCCTGACAGCGGACGTGCTGCGGTACAAACTTTGATCGAGGAGCGCGGCGTCCGCTTCCAGGCAATTGTGGCTGCAAATGACCGGATGGCATTTGGTGCTCTGGAAGCCTTGCAAAAACGAGGCATTCCAGTGCCTGATACGGTCGCGGTGACCGGCTTCGATGATGTACTGGAGGCCCAGTCACTGGGCGTGCCGCTTACGACCGTCCGGCAATCGTTCTCCAATATCGGTAAAGAAGCCTTCGAAACCCTGTTACAGCGCATGGATGGCAAGACAGTCCCCCATTCCAAAGTGGTCGACACGGACATGGTCATACGCTGGTCGTGCGGGTGTTTGCCTGAATCCGTGCGCTATGCCGTCGTCCGCCCTCGCGAGGTGGCGCAAACCGGACGTCTCGAGAACAAACGTGATTCTGCAATTTATTCCCTGCTTTCTGCTGCGAATGTCGATTCATCGGACCCCGTTCTCGAACATTTCCGGGAAGTCTTTGGGCGCATGTGGGATATCTTCCTGGTCAGTGTGAAGGACAGCACCAAGGATAACGACTTCCTGCGCACCACCAATGCAGCTATCGACATGTTACGGCGTCAGGGTCGCGATGCTTTTACCTGGAACAACATCATTTCCACATTGCGCCGTTATGCGCTGGCGGGCATCTCCAGCCCGACAGAGATGTTACATGCAGAAAATTTGTTCCAGCAGGCGCGTTTGCTGGTCGGTGAACTCGCCCAGCGTGCGCAAGCCATCAGCCGCCTGCAATTCGAGCAGCAGGAAGATGTCAACCAGGATTTCAGTTTCTCGATGGCTCCCGCCATGAGCCTGGAAGAAATCGGCGACGCCATTTCCAAGAATTTTCCGAAGATGGGCATAGAACGCTGGTATGTTATGTTCTACAGCGATGTGACCTCGCCCGCCCTCACGACCGCCCCGCCGCCCGAAAATTATCGCCTGTTGTTCCAATACGATGATAAGAAGTTCAAGATTCCAACGACAACGACCAATCTGGGAACCGGCAGTCTGGTCCCGCGCGGGAAGGAACCTGAGGATCATCGTTACACAGCGATCGTCATGCCGCTTTCGCTGGCGCGCAATCGCTTCGGGTTCATGTGGGTCGAAATGGGACCCAAGGACTGGGACGTTTACACCCGCATCCGCAACCTGGTCAGTAGTGCGCTCTTACGCACGATGTTGGTTCAACAGCGCGAACAGGCGCGTATGGAAGTGGAGCGCCTGCTGGAGGAGGCCCGCGAACGGGCAACAGAACTGGCGATTGCCAGGGACCTTGCGGAGAAAGCTGCCATCGAGAAGGAAAAGTTATATGATTCGGAGCAGTCCCGACGTCGGGCTGCCGAAGCGCTGGCACGGGCAGCCCGCCAGCTTTCCTCCTTGGAAAAGGTCGAGAAAGTCCCAGAACAGATCCTGGAACAGTTGCGCAACATCCTGCATTTTGACCGCGGCGTTTTGTTTTTGGAAGATGTCAATGGCATTCCCAATGTCGCTGCGCATCATGGTATGCCCAAATCCGCGCCTGTGGATGAATTAAGTTATGTGGTCCACAAGGATAAAAAGGACAGCGACATGTATGAGGCTGTGGCGCGTACAAGAGAAGCCATCCAGATCGGTGATGTTTCGAAACTGAAAGGCTGGAAGCAACCGGACTGGCATCCCAAAGACCTTTCGTGGATAGGCGTGCCGCTTTTCATCCAAGATAAGGTTATGGGTATGCTGGTGCTAACGCGCAGCCAGGCCTGGGCTTTCAACAAAGACGATACGCTTTTGGTGAACACGTTTGCTGTGCAGGCCGCCATTGCTATCGAAAATGCACGCTTATACGACGAGCTTGACCGTTTCAGCCAGATGATGGAACGCATGGTCGCGCAACGCGTCGAAGAACTATCGAACGCTTATACCACGCTGGAAAAACTCGACAAGAACAAATCCACATTCATCCAGGTGGCAGCACACGAATTACGCACCCCGTTGACCGTCATCAAAGGTTACCTGGGCATGCTGCGCGGGCATGCTGCGATCAAAGATAATGCAGTCTTGATCCAGGCTGTGGACGGTGTAATGCAAGGCACCAACCGCTTACACCAGATTGTCAACAGTATGCTGGACGTCGCCCGGCTGGAGAATCAAGTGCTTACCCCGCATTTGGAGTATCTCTCGATTGCACCTATGCTGCGTCTGTTACATAAGGAATTCCAGGAGGACTTGGAAACGCGAAAGATTACGCTCATATTGGATGATGAGCTGGCCGATCTGCCCCCCATTATGGTGGATCCGGAATTGTTTCAGAAAGCGCTCAATAATGTGGTCGTTAATGCAATCAAATATACCCCCGACAATGGCACGGTTTCGGTCCATGCCGAACCTGTCAAGGACGAACGGTTGGGACCCTGCATGGAAATTCGGGTGCAGGATACCGGCATTGGAATCGACCCGGCCAATCTGGACATTATCTTCGAAAAGCTCTATCAACTGGGCAAAGTAGAACTCCACTCCTCCGGGCGCACCAGTTTCAAGGGCGGCGGCCCCGGGTTGGGTCTGGCTATCGCAGCCGGTATCGTCAAAGCGCATGGCGGCAAGATCTGGGCCGAAAGCCCCGGCCATGACGAGGAAAAGTTGCCAGGCAGCACTTTCATTATCCGTTTACCGATGCCAAAAGAAAAATGATATGCTTATGACGTGCCGGAAGGCACGTTTTACTTTATAACATACCTCTATCATGACAATGTCAAATTCGAAAAGCATAGCCGAAAATTGGGGTGGTGGGCGGGCGTACGCCTGCCCAACACCCCAATTTTCGGACCTTTTTTGAATAACTTGGCAAATGTGACATTGTCGAACTATTATTACAGCGCAAAGTTCCAAGAAAATCTCGCAAAAATGGTTGTGCGTGGGGGCGCACGCTCCCATACACAACCATTTTTGCGGTTATCCCTGGAAGTGAATGTGTATCAGCAATGCAAACTTGCGCTGTAATACTATGGGAGAATGACAAATGAGAATCTTCCTGAAAATCATTGGGCAGATCCTTGGGATAACCTTGCTGGTTGTGCTTTTTTTGTTGGGGTACTGGTATTTGCGCCCTAACCGCGCGCAGGTCAATCCTGATGTCGTCGTTGAAACCTGGGCGATCACGGATGACAATGCGCACAATTCCAATACGGACATGATCCTCTGGAATGACGTTTTCTATCTGTCCTACGTCTCCTCCCCCTACCACTTTGGGAATGACGAATCCATGATGCACATCTTCCGTTCCTTCGACCAAGGACGCACCTGGCAGGAGGTTTCTACGTATAACCCGCCAGGCGAAGACATCCGCGACCCAAAATTCGCGCTCATCGATAACAAACTTTTTTTGTATGCCCTGAAGAACACCAGCTTCATTGCTGAGCCCTATGTTTCGGTGTATGCCACTTCTGAGGATGGGGTCAACTGGACCGATTTCGAAACGGTACCGGACCTGGACGGCTGGTTGTTCTGGCGTCCAAAGACAAGGGATGGAAAAATTTTCTATAACGCTGCATATTGGTACGAACATGGTGAATCGATCCTGATCAAGTCAACGGACGGAATAAACTGGGAGATCGTATCGACGATCTACCGGGGTGGACGCAATGACGAGACCGAGATCGAATTTTTACCCGATGGTCGCATGCTGGCAACCGCCCGCCTGGAATATGGTGAGGCGACCGATGCGATATTCGGCGATGTAAGAGGTTCGACGCTCATCGCTGTAGCCGAGCCGCCCTACGACGAGTGGTCCGAGAGCGTTCAAAGTCTGGTGACCCGCCTGGATGGGCCTTATCTATTCACCTACCATGACCGTATCTACGCGGCCGGACGCTACCAGCCAGACCTGGGCAAAAGCGGACCGTTGACCGCTCAGGGAAGCGCTCTGGCGCGCAAACGCACTGCGCTCTATGAAGTACGTGAAGGCGGGTTGGCATATCTGACCGATTTTCCCAGCAATGGCGATACATCCTATGTCGGTCTGGTCATGGATGGAGACGTGGCTTACATGACGTATTACACCAGCCCGTTGGCGCACGATTTCGCCTGGGTCATGGGCATGCTCTTGCCCACGGAAATTCGCATGGTCAAAGTGGATTTGTTGGCGATGGAAGAATTGGCGAATCGGACGGAAGCCAGATAGAAACGAAAATGCTGGCGAGGGAATGTTCTCCCGCCAGCGCCTGCCTAATCGAGAAATTTTTACTTCACCCCGTACCAATCGCCGCCATTGAAATCATCGAAGAAGATTTGACGGTCTTCTTCATCCTTGATAGCTGTTCCCGCTTTGTCGGCCAATTCCATATATTTTTGCGCCTCGGCTCGATTCCCGGCAAGTGCCTGGGTACGCGCCATACACTCACAGGCAAAAGCAAAGTCGAAATCGGAGAGCAGGTCTTTATACTGCTCGGTCAGCTCAAGGCAACGTTGGGCATGTTGCATCGCCATGTGTGTATCCCCAAGCACTGTATAAACTCGCGCCAACATCCATACGCCGCGCTGCAAATGCACACCTGTCCCGGCAGCACGCCAGTGAGCCAGGGAGGCATGGGCGTAATCGACCATTATTTCATTTTCTTCCCGCGTCCGTTGCGGTTTATCGAGCAATTCCCAGGTTTTGCCGTTGAATTGCCTGGCGAAGAAAAGTTGGGCATCGGATTCGGTAAATGTTTCTTTGTCTGGCATTTTCACCTCTAAAAATATATCTAAATGGTCAATTCACCTCGCAGCACAGTGACCGCGCTGCCGCCCACTTTGACGGTTTGGATATCTTCGCGTGGGCCAACCACTTCGACATAAGCCTGACCCGGGCGGCGCATCCAGTGTCCCTGCTCAGCAATGAAGCTGGGACTGTCTATCAGACCATGCCGCCAGAGATAAGCGGCCATACCGCCTGTGGCAGAGCCGGTGAACGGGTCTTCCAGCGTATCCGGCGGGACGCCAAAGTGACGGGCAAAGGTAGCGCCGTTTTCGACTCCCTGCAAGCAAAACAGATGCGGGCTGAAGAAGTCGCTGCTCTCACGCAGGGTGGTGTATTTTTCGACGTCGAGGATGGCCTTGCGCAGCGAGTCATGTGACTTGAGCGGGATCATGAGCTGCGGCGTGCCCGTGCTGACGGTTTGGATGGGAGCGCCAGGGAGCAGGTCGGACTCGTCCAAACCGAAGGCAGGCAGCACGTCCACGGCCTGATGTGTGGACAGAAACTGTGGCTTGCGCTGTGACATGACGATGCGATCCACGATCCCGTTTTGGGCAAAGATTTCCACGTCGATGGGCCCATCGCGCAGTTCGAGCGGCATCTTGAGATAGTCGCCGGGTATGGACAATCGCCCGGAGTCGACCAACGCGTAGACGGTAGCAATGGTCGGATGCCCGGCCAGCGGGATTTCCTCAGCGGGGGTGAAGTAACGCGCGCGGAAGTTGCCATCCGGCTTCTGCCAAACGAAAGCCGTTTCGGACAGGTTCATTTCTTTTGCGATGGCCAGCATGGTGGCATCGCTGAGATCGGCGGGTTCGAACAGCACCGCACAGGGGTTGCCGCCCAGTGGGGTGGAGGTGAAGGCGTCGACTTGATAGAGAGAGTAGGTAGGCATAACACGCTATATATGGATCGGCGTTCCTTCCGCCCCGTGCGCCGCTTCCATCAGCACTTCCGAAAGCGTCGGGTGGGCGTGCACGTTGCGGGCGATCTCGGCCGGGGTCAGTTCCATCATGCGCGCCAGGGTCAGTTCGGGCAGCAATTCGGTCACTTCCGGGCCGATCATATGCGCGCCCAGGATTTCGCCGTATTTCTCATCCACCACGATCTTGACGAACCCGGCGTACTCGCCCAGCCCCAGGGCCTTGCCGTTGGGCTGGAAGGGGAAACGCCCGATCTTGACCTGGTGGCCGCGCTCCCGGGCTTGCGCTTCGGTCAGGCCAAAGGAGGCCACCTGCGGCTGGCAATAGGTGGCACGCGGCATCATCTCGTAATCCAGCGTGACCGTCTCCGCGCCCGCGATGTTCTCGGCGCAAACGATGCCCATGGCCGAGCCGACATGCGCCAGCATCAGTTTGCCGGTCACATCGCCGATGGCCCAGATACCGGGGACGTCCGTCGCCATGCGCTCGTCGATCTCGATGAAACCGCGCGCGTTGATCGTGACGCCCAACTCTTCCAGCCCCAGGTCTTTGGAGTTGGGACGAAAACCGATCGCCACCAGCGCCTGCTCGGCTTCGAGGGTCTTTGTCTCTCCCCCGGCAGATACCACGACTCGTACTCCTGATTTGGTTGCTTCCACTGATTCGACCTTGTGCCCGGTCAGGAAGTTGATGCCGCGCTTCTTGAAGTTCTTCTCCAGTTCCACGCTGACTTCTTCGTCTTCGAGCGGAACCAGGTGTGGCAGCATCTCGACGATGGTCACCTCTGTGCCGTAGGAGTTCCAGATGGTGGCAAACTCCACGCCAATGGCGCCCGCGCCGATGATAACCGCCGACTTGGGTAATTTGTCTTGCAAGATCGCTTCCCAATACGTGACGACTTTCTCACCGTCCACTTTCCACGCGCTGGGGACAGCCGCACTCGCGCCGGTTGCTATGATGATGTTCTTGGCGGATAGCTCCGTCCGTTTGCCGTCCGCATCGGTCACGGTGACAGTTCTGAGCGTAGTCGAAGAAGGCCTGGTCAGATGCGCGGTCCCCATGAAAACGGCGATGCCGTTCTTCTTCATCAGGAAACCGACGCCCTTGGTCAGGCGGTCCGAGTTCTGGCGCGAACGTTTGAAAGCCACGCCATAATCCAGGGTCAGGTTTTCGAACGAGAAGCCAAAGTCCTTGCCGCGTTCGCGCAGGATATGAGCGATCTCCGCATTGCGCAAGAGCGATTTGGACGGGATGCAGCCCACGTTCAGGCACACCCCCCCGAGCCATTGCTTGTCGATGATGGCGGTTTTCTGTCCAAGCTGGGCAGCGCGGATGGCAGCCACATAGCCTGCCGGGCCTGCGCCGATCACGATTACATCAAAATTCTCGGTCATGGTTTACTCCGTCAACATATTTTGGCTATCCGGGTATTTCTGTTGTAGATACCAGGAAGGGCAATTATAACAACGACTTGCGCGCTGTCATCAGGAAGATCGGATAATTTTTTCCGTTCTTGAGAATAGTGTAGACCGTCGAAAAACGAACATCGGTAAACCGGGCGGCTTCCACCCACTTTTGCAGCTCAGCGCGCGCAAAGCCCGGGTGAACATCGATCGAACCATCGGTGTGGAAACTGCCGTCCTCCCGGTCGAGATCGGCGATGACCAGCCAGCCGCCTGACTCCAGAAGCGCGTGGAATTTGCGCAGGACGACCTGCGTTTCAGGGATGTGGTGCATCGCCATCAGCGAGTAAACGGCGTGAAACCTTTGCATCGGGAGCGGGTCCACGGCGAGGTCGAGCCGGACCGGGTACATGTTGGCCGCTTGCGCAGCCTTGATCTTGTCTGCCAGCACCTCCAGCATCCCCCGCGAGGTGTCTGCTAATGTGATCGATGCAAAATCACCTTGTAGGAAGAAACTGAGCAATCCCGTCCCGCAGCCATATTCGAAGGCGTTCATGCCGGGGTGGGTATCCACTGCCTTCCGGATGGCATTTGCCACAGCCTGCGCACGTTCAACCCTCTCAGGTTTCGAGTCCCAGTCTTTGGCACGTTCGTCGAAATTTGTCATCGGATATTGTCAATGATGGGGAACGCCTGCGATCACCTGTTGCAGGCAGGCTGATTCTACAATTTCTTCACAAAATGGATCAGTCGCTCGGCTTCTGCATAGCCCATTTTTAGATGAGCCTGGAGGCTGGCAGCATTCTCCAGCCAGGTATCGGAGGCCATCTCGGTGAATCCCTGTAAGCGCGCCCAATCTTCGGCGGCCCGTGCCAGTGCCTTGCCGATGCCCTGGCCTCGCAGATCCTCGTCCACATACCAGCCTTCGATGTACCCAACCGGACTGCTCTCACAGCCTTCGGCATACTTGCGTACACCTGCTTCGAGAAAACCACCCAGACCACCAGCAGGACGAGCCGCCACAAATACGGGCGAGAGAGGATCCGCCAGCAAATCATCCATATCTTGGGAAAAGCCTTCTGGCGTGCCAAAGGGCCAGAGCAGTAGCCGCATGCGCAGCCATTCCGGTTTGTCTTGTGGCGTAGCGCGGCGAATGGTGACGCCGGTCATCGGGTGAACTCCCAGGAGGAAAAGGTTTCAGCTTCGGAGACGAGGTGCGCGCCAAGCTTTTCGAGCAGGCAGCGTGAGGCAGGGTTTTCCACAGCAGTGGCTGTGACTCTGCCACAAAACGGGTGATCCAAAGCCCAAGCGACAAGGGTTTTGACGGCTTCGCTCATGTAACCCCGGTTTTGATAAGCCGGGTCGATGCCATAGCCGATCTCGGTCGATGCCTGCTCGTTCGGGACTCCTTTGAAGCCTGCCAGCCCGGCCCCAAAGTTGTCCGCGCTGACGATGACCAACCAGTAAGTTTGCCAGGGGTGGTCTGATTCGTCCAAGCTGGCCATTTTCTCGATTTTTTTACGAATGGCTCCCTTGACGCGTTCGGTAAGCATGTCACGGGAAACCGGCAAGCCAAGCTCCACCTCCAGTGCGGGCAGGTCAGTAAGACAAAGCTGGAGCTGCGGCAGTGTCAGGGGGACGAGAAGCAGGCGCTGGGTGCGGAGGGAGGCGGTTATGAGCTTTTCTCATCGGGTTTTATGCCCGAACTGCGCACGTTGACCAGCTTCTTGAGAATGTCGAACCAGAACGGTGCGCCCTGGGCGGCTGCGCCTGCGCTGAGGATCACACCAATCACCTTCAGGAACCAGCCGGCTGTATCCGTGGGGGCGTTGCTGATCTTCTGGCACATAGTCAGACTATCTTTCTTTTGAATGCCCCACTCCACATGTCTGCCGATCGGGAGCAAACTACAGGTTTCGTATTTTGTTACTCCATTTTCTTCATAGGAGTCCAAGTCGTGCTCTTTGAAGAGCCAGCCAATGGGGACGTTCAAGTCTTTGAATTGCGCGTTGAAAAATTCAACCGCATTGGTTGGCACATCATCCCCAGACACGACGGGCAATTCTGAATTCTCTTTCGTGAATTCGGTCGCATTGGCGACCAGCGCCTGACGGACAGCCGGCTCCCTCCAAAGATGTTGGGCCAATCCAATGGAGTCGACGTTCAAGATAGTTGCCAGTACCAACCCGATCAGGAAGGCCAGGAATGTTGCCTTTCGTTTGTACCAACCACTTAACCGGTCCATCGCTTCATTGAACCAGGTTTCAGTATTAAGACGCATCGTGGCAAGTTTATGCTCCTCCTGCCCCAGGTTCGCGGCTGCAATCGCAAAGCGTGTGCGGACCTCCTCCAGAATTTTGGGCGTGTTGGCAATCCCAATGATGTCTTCCCTCAATTGGGACAGGGACTTGTACAAGGGCGGATTGAGAGACTGCAAGGCTTCCATACCCTGTATTGGCCCGATCATATCCTGGATGTAATTCACCACGGGAAGAAAATCGATCTCATCCAGGGTTTGCCGAACGCAGGCGATAACCAATTCCAGGTTTTCTGCGGTTAGATCAAGCGTCTCCGCCTTGGCTCCGACCATCTCGCGCAGTTTGTCGCGTAAGGATTGACCGGTTTTCAATTGCTTTGCAGCTTCGGCAATCAGTTTTTTATCATTGTGGACAATGATCTCTGCCCAACGCGGTCTTAAGCTGGGCTGGTGTTCTAATACGATTCCAAGCAGGGTAAGGATGGAGTTTCGGAAAGATGGATAGGAATTCAAAAAGTCCGTGCTGGATATAGTTAATACTTTGCCGCTGTCCAAAGTTATCTTGTCGCGAATGATTCCCTGGAAAAATTCTTTCACTTTTTCCCGCAAATCACCTAATGCAGCCGGGTGGCTCTCTTGAAACAGTTTTTGCGTCAATTTCAACAAATCTTCAAATTTTTGTTCGGGCATCCCGCGGTCGGAACCTAAGAAATAAGTGATGTGATGTATCAGCCCTCCCAGGTATTTCCCAAAGCGCTTAAACAAGTAGCCTATGAATGGGAAAAACTGATTGGGCGCGTTGTCGATCTCCCTTTTGGCGGCGAGTAATTGTTGCTGGATGAAGGATTGTTCGGTTCCGGCTGTCAGTACAATGTCGGCTAACGCCAGGGCAAATTTATTGGCGGGGATATATGCAGGTTTTATGCCAGTCTTCTTGGTCAATCCCTGCAACAGAGGATGTGCATACAATTGGTCTGCCCATACCTGGCTATTTCCCAACAAACGCCGGATAGCGGTTTCCAGGTCCTTGGCGCGCCATTGCAGGTAACTGGCAATCCACTCCTGAATGGACATGGTGGCGATACTGAGGATCAGCCACATGAAGATCATGCCGATGGCGACATCGAGAATGGCTTCCAGGGCGGTACTGTTCATGTTTCCATCCTTTGCTCTGCAATTTTTTCGGGTTTCTCACAGCCATTTCGTGATGTACTGAGTATAAATAATTTTAATGAGAAACTCAACAGCAATTTTATGGTGAGAGGGGTTAGATCTTTGCGCCTTTTCCTGTTATTCTCAAAAGCGGGCAAAAATCGCCCTTGGCATCAAGAGGGTATAATCATACACCACAAAAGGGATTCTCTGTTTCTTACAATTGTGATCCTTATGAAAACGCCCCCTGGTCTCATTATAACGTTCAACCCCCCGATAGATTTTTTTACAAGTCTGGATACCTTCTACACACAACTGGATCAAATCATATTGGTAGACAACGGCTCGACCCCAGACGCCCGCCAATTACTGAAGCAGGAAGCGCAGCGTAGGAAGTCCTCCCTAACCATTATCTTCAATGACACCAACCTTGGTGTGGCAACGGCTCTAAATCAAGGATTTCGATGGGCGCTCGAACAGGATTTCCAGCAAGTGGTTGCATTTGACCAGGACAGCCAACCTGCCCCCGGAATGATAGCGACCATGCTCGAAGTATTTTCTGCACATGCTGAGGATGGCCGCCTGGCCATGGTAGCTCCCCTGGTGATCGATCCTATCGTAAATATCCAGGCCCGTTATTTGCGCCCCAAAAATAAATTTCTATTCGAACGAGCATCCTGCAATGGAACTGTATTGACAAATGTCACCTATGTTATCACCTCAGGATCTCTATACGATCTGGCAGCATATCAAGAAATCGGTCCCTTTCGGGATGATTTTTTTATCGACTATGTGGATACCGAATATTGCCTGCGCGCCAGGCAATTCGGCTATCGGATTGTGATAGCCTGTAATGCCCACCTGAGCCATCGCCAGGGGGAACGGGAAAAACGGGCGCTTGGGAGGTATGATCACTATCCAACCTTTCATCCCCCGCTGCGATGGTATTTTATCAGTCGCAACCGGATCCCGATGATTCGCCAGTATGCAATGCGCTTCCCGCATTGGTTCGTATATGAATTGGTTGCCAGCCTTTATACATTGTGGAGAATGTTATTGTTTGAAACGCCAAAAAAGGCAAAGTTACAGGCTTTCCTTCTTGGAACGTTGGACGGCCTGCGAGGACGCCTAGGAAAAGCACCGGATACCGTTTTGGAAAAAATTGGGTGTCAATAAAATGCCACGTGATACAAAAAAAAATGATCAGCCTCTGGTCACATTATCCATTGTCAGCCACGGCGATGCAAATAAAATCAATCTGTTACTGGATAGTCTGAAAAAGTATGAATATGCTGGCCAACTCGAGATCATCATCACGGATAATTTAGGAAACAACATCCCGGAAATGAATGGATCAGAGTGGCAATCATTGTCCATTATTCGCAACAAAAAGCAACGAGGATATGCTTCCAACCACAATCAAGCATTTCAAGGCGCTGCCGGAAAGTACTTTTGTGTATTAAATCCTGATGTGCAGTTTGAACAGGAAATATTCCTGCCTCTGATCGCGCGGTTGGAGGACAGGCAGGCAGATATTGTTGCCCCGCTGATCGTGGATTCAAATGCAGTGCTACAAGATTCATTTCGAGATTTTCCCACGCCTTTCGAAATCGTTCGGCGCAGGTTACCAGCTTATCGCTTCACACATCCGCCTGTGGATGAGGCCGGACTGGTCAGCCCAGATTGGATTGCTGGGACATTTATGTTGATGAGGAACGAGACCTACCGCAGCATTAATGGCTTCGACCAGAAATACCGTCTATATTTCGAAGACGTGGATTTTTGCGCACGCGCACGAATGGCAGGGTTGAAGCTGCTTGTCGACACAAATGTCCGTATTCAGCATGATGCCCAGCGCGCCAGCCGGAAGAAGCTTGTTTACATGCTCTGGCATGTGCAGAGTGCAATACGTTTTTTTACTTCACCAGTCTACCGAAAAGCATTTCGCAGGCCCTGATTGTTTTTGGTTCATTTGCATTCTGAAGTCTTAGCCATTTGAGGATTTCCGTGCTAGATGCCCGGATTTCATCTTGCCAAATTGTGGCGGGATGAAGATTGCAAAGCCTGAATGACCGAGATATTTCATAAAAAAGTAAAATGGAGCCATGATAGAATTCATCCATAGTTTGGATAGCACGTTGAAAAATATCCATCGGTTATGCTACTTAATCTTTGATTTCCAAATATCCTTACAAAGGCGGGATGATGACCACTGAGTTTCCTTTCCCAAGGGATATTTTTCTATATAGTCTGCTTGCAATAGTTTGTTCATTAGTTGTTACTCTTCTCTCTATCTGGCTGGCACAAAGATTTGGTTTGATTGACAAGCCTGGGAAATTTGCTCATAAAGTTCACTCCAATCCTACACCATTGGCTGGGGGAACAGCTCTGATCTTATCCCTTACTTCATTATCATTACTGCTGGGCATGTGGAACGACAAATTCATAAGGGCTTTGGTTCTTGCCGCAGTAATTGTCTATATTTTTGGATTATTGGACGATTTGCGTGGACTTTCTGCGTTACCCAAATTAACCGGGCAAATTTTGGCGAGTTTCGTATTGATCGTTTCGAATGTTTCTGTGCATTTTGTCGAATCAATGTCATTGCCATCGTTATCACCTGTTATCGTTGCATGCCTTGACATCGCTCTCACACTCTTCTGGCTGATTGGCGTGACAAATGCAATGAATATGATCGACAGCATGGATGGAATTGCCATTGGCTTAAGTGGTATTGCTTTCCTCTTCTTTGTTCTAGTCACTTCCCTGTCCGGTCAGGTGAACCTGACGGAGATCAGTATCCTTCTTCTCGGGATAACGGTTGGTATTTATTTTTATAACGTAACGCCAGCTCGCTTGTTTCTCGGCGATTCGGGTTCCCAAACGTTTGGCTTTCTGGTGGCAGCTATCGCGATGGAGTATGCCCCGGTAGGGTTATCACCCATATCATCCTGGTTTGTACCGATCCTCCTGGTCGGATTGCCGATTTTCGATACTTCCCTGGTCGTATATTCCCGGGTACGTCGGGGCCTCCCCATTTACAAGGCAAATCTCGACCACACCTATCACCGTCTGGTAGCAATTGGCCTCGATGAACGGCGCGCGGTATTAACCATCCATTTGACAGCGATTCTATTAAGTCTGGTAGCTTTTATAACTTTTTATCTCCCTTCAGTGATTGCTAACATCATATTTGGAATAATCCTTGTGGCAGGGATCGTGTTGATATTTTGTTTGGACCGTCGCAAATAAGGAGAAGATAGGTTTGACTTACACTCCGATTTCAAACCGTGCCTTTTCACTTTGGGCGCTTATAGCAGGTTTAGAGGGGTTACTGACAGTGTCTTTTCTTGTCAGAGAGCCGTCGGAGGCAGAGAATGTCCTGGTTTTTGGACTCTCCTCCCAACGGTTGTTTATCGTTATTGGTGTTCTGTTTTTAGCACTGTTTTTTATAGGCATCGCGATTGCGCATGTTTATCATTTTTTATCCTGGAATGAAGCGCTAAACAATAGGCCGAAATCGATTCGTTATGGAATGGTAAGTGCATTAATTCTCGAAATAGTGGTTCTCCATTTTTGCTTTCTAATTCCTGATTACTTTTCTCCACTACTGACTGGATATCTTTCCAGGCTCAAGCCGGTCCTGGTTTGGTTCGCCCTTGTTTTTGCACAAACATTCATTTTTCTGGCATATTATGGTGGGTTTTCATTTAATGGCTTGAAAGGGTGGCCGAGTTTAATACCGGGTACGGTTGCTTTTGTTATGATCTCGACAATGTGGGGATTGATTGCAGTTACAGGGATAGGTATTGTTCCAGACACTGTCTATTGGAATGAAACAGGTGTGCCTGTACTGGCAGGACAGATATGGTTGGCGATTGGAATAACCCTTGCCGGGTGGTGTCTGTACGAAAGCTTAAGTAGTAAGGGATTTACTCGATTTTCGATTCTACCGATTTTTATTGGTATCTGGTTCATTGCGGCAATTGTCTGGATCAGAACCCCGCTTGTGCCAACTTTCAACGCTCCAGGACCTTATCCGCCATCGAGAGATTTTTATCCCTTTGTGGACGCAGCGTTGTATGACCTGGGAGCTCAGAGCGCTATCTACGGGAGAGGCATTTACTTTGGGTTCTTTCTCGATCGCGGGCTATTATCAGGCTTGTTAGCCCTTATTCATATGATTTTTGGACAGAGCTATCGCGTGGTTGTGGGGGTTCAATCCGCAATGTTTGCCGTCTTTCCAGCACTCCTTTATTTGCTTGGGAAAAGGCTGCATAGTGCATCTGCCGGGCTAACCGTAGCTGCATTGGCCATTCTCAAGGTTTCCAATGCAATCACCGGCGGGAAATTCATTGGCACCTCTCATCCCAAACTCATGCTGACAGAATTCCCAACCGGGATCGTTCTGGTTATCTTTTCGCTATTTCTGGTTCTTTGGCTGATGAAAGGTCATTCGAAGGTGCATTATCTTGTTGGTGCTGGAGCTGCGATAGGGATCGGCATTTTGTTGCGGACCAATGTGTTCTTCATGTTCCCGGTCGTTATTGTTCTGGGTTTCGTTATATGGAAACTGAATTGGAAACGCGCGCTTCGTGACGTCTTCTTAGTAGTTGTTGCCTTTTTTATTACGATTTCTCCCTGGATGTGGCGCAATCAACGTGTTGCGGGGGAACCTTTATTTTTCATGCAAAGATTCGACAGTGTAATCGAAGAACGGTACCGTCCTAAAACCCGACTCAACCAGGATAGACTTATTGCAGTGCCTTCTTCTAGAGCTTTAAGAACAGATGGAACTTCAATCCGAGAAAACGGCAATGCTGCATTGAATCTGGACCAATATCAATTCATCCCCAAGCATTTTATGCACAACCTTGTTACTTCAGTATTGATCCTCCCACCTTCACCTGTTTTGGATGATTTGCGACACGTCCTGAATGGTTTCCCGTATTGGGGGCGAATGGCAAATACATCATTTGTAGATATTACCTGGCCAATGGGCGTATTTTTAGCAAGCAACTTGATCATCCTCTCGATCGGGATAGGCGCTGCCTGGCGACGAATCAAGTTCGCTGCCTTGGTACCAGTTATGGTGTTTTTATTCTACAATCTGGCAAATGCCTTTGCTCGCACGTCCGGTGGACGGTATATTGTGCCTACAGACTGGGTAATATATTTCTATTACGCAATCGGCTTAGCTGAAATAATTCGATTTTGCCTCGAGACAATTGGGTTTCATCCGAGTGCTTTTTTCGAAACCCTATCTGGCTACAAACAGGATGGAGTGGCTGGTAAATTGAATTGGGGTAAGAGCGGGCTCGTTATTTTGCCTTTCTTCTTGACGGTAGCGATGCTTCCAGCCATCGAACTGGCCTCCCCAGGAGAAAGACCGCCAGAAACACCAACGTCGCTCATACAACAATTGGATGAAATAACTTTCTTCGATAAATCTGGCCTGACACAATCAGAAGTGGAAGAATTTCTCAACCACCCTGATGCAATCCTGATATCGGGGCGTGGATTCTACCCTCGCTACTACACTAATAATCAGGGAGAATCCATCCTTCCGAATGAAATCACACCATATACACCGAGAGAATTTCCCCGTCTGGTATTCACCCTGCTTTTACCCAACCTCGACAAGCCCGTCGTATTACCGATTGATACACCAAGATTGAATTTCCCGGATGCTGCCGAGGTGATCGTTGGGGGTTGCCAGGTAGGTCAGAGCATCATTTTCGCTTCTTATCTCAACTATATCGATGCGGCCTTTATTGTCATTTTGGGTGAACCAACAGAGATATACGTTCGCGTTCCGGAAGCACCGCTCGTGTGTCCTCTGCGCGAGCCGGTTTGTGACAATAACCGTAACTGCAAGTAATGTGGTATCAGTACATTACGAAACAAATGGGAGATTTTCGGATATTCTTTCAACTTTCGTGAAGTACTGAATAGCAACCGACTTTTCCAAAACTCCCCTCATATTGCGAACCGGGATAAAAGTATCTTTGTAACGAATCCAAGTTTCCGCCACAGAAATTCCCATAAAGTCAAAACTTATTCTCATTGCACAGGGGGATTCTCGGTTATAATTCAGTCGCTGAATTTTGAAATGGACATCCCCGAAGAAAGCGCCCGCGAACTGACACTGCTCGAACAAATCGAGCATGACCCGGATGTGACCCAGGCTTCCCTGGCTACCCAGCTTGGTGTGGCTGTGGGCACGGTCAATTGGCATATCAAACGCCTGGTGGCAAAGGGCTATGTCAAGGTCAAGCGCGCCGAACGCAAGAAGCTGCGCTATATTATCACCCCCGAAGGGATCGCCCTGCGCGCTCGCTTGACGGTGGACTACATCGAGCGCTCGTTTGACCTGTACCGCAAGACCCGCCAACGCGTGAAAGTACATCTGGACGAAGTAAAAAAGGCTGGCTTTGATCGCATCCAGCTTGTGGGGGATGGCGATGTTGCGGACATCTGCCGTCTTTCATGCCTTGAACAGGGGATCGAAATCGTGAAAGACGGAAATGTCCCCGTTCTAGAAGTAAAGGGATTCAAAGTGCAGTTACGTATGGAGAACCAGGTATGACAGATGAACGACATATTTTGATCACAGGCGGGGCGGGCTATATCGGTTCTCTCCTGACCTCGGAACTGCTACGCGCCAATTATCGCGTGACTGTCCTTGACAATCTCCTCTTCGGCGGCGAGTCACTGGTCCCGCTTTTACATCACCCAAACTTCCATTTCGTCAAAGCCGATGTGACCGAGCCGCGCGCGATTCGCGACCATGTGCGAGGCGAATGGCCTGTCCCGCAGGCGGTGGTGCACCTGGCAGCCATTGTCGGCTTCCCGGCCTGCCAGGCTGTCGGGAGGCAGGTAGCCTGGCGGTATAACGTCGAGGCCACGAAAATGGTCTTCGAGCAGGTGGCAGAGCTGGGCGTAGGCAGGTGCGTGTTTGCGTCCACGTACAGCAACTATGGTCTTTCACCAGATGGCAAGCCAGTGACAGAAGAGTCCCCGCTCAATCCCCAGTCTTTATATGCCGAGACGAAGATCGCTGCGGAAGAGTATTTGCTAAATCAGAAGGATGCTCCGACAGCGCCATTGTCCTTCCGTTTTGCCACGCTATACGGCATTTCCCCACGCACGCGCTTCGACTTGATCGTCAACCAGTTCGTGCTGGAGGCCTACACCAGGCGCGAGCTGATCATCTACCAGCGCGGCTACTCACGGTCGTTCGTGCATGTGCGCGACACCGTACGTGGCATCATCATGGGATTGGAAGCGCCGGAGGAGAAGATACGCGGACAGGTGTTCAACCTGGGAACGCCAGAAGGCAATTACACGAAAGACGAAATCGTTGCACTGGTGTTGAAACGTATCCCGGAGACGATCGTGGAGTACAAGGATTTGACTTTCGGTGGCGACATGCGTGACATCACCGTTTCCTTCGAGAAGATCCGGCGCGAGTTGGGCTTCGAGACCACATTGAACGTGGACGACGGCGTGCGAGAGGTATTATTTGCTTTGAAATCAGGCCTGATCCGTAATCCGTTGGATGAAAGATACAGGAATGCACAGTTTATTGTGCAGTGAATTCGTTACGTTTTGCTAATACGGGTTATATATTACGTATTTCGTAAGACGTATTGCGTAAGGAGAAAAAATGACCGAAAATTTTTGGATGGATAAGCGCGTCATTGTGACAGGTGGGGCAGGTTTTCTTGGTTCTTTTGTTGTCCAAAAATTGGTTGAACGAGGCGCAACAGATATTCTGATTCCGCGTATTGAATACTATGATCTCACGGACCGTGACTCGATCATGCAACTCCTTGATGACACCTTGCAGCCTGCGGATAGACACCCGAAGCATTTACTGCCCACCACAGTGACACTTCCGCCGTCAACATTCAACCTTAAACCAGAAAACATGATCATTATTCATCTGGCCGCCAACGTGGGCGGGATCGGCGCCAACCGCGAGCACCCGGCGGAATTCTTCTACGATAACCTGATCATGGGAGTGGAACTGATGCACCAGGCCTGGAAACGCGGCGTGGGCAAGTTCGTTGCCATCGGCACGGTATGCGCCTATCCGAAATTCACACCGGTCCCATTCAAGGAAGATGACCTGTGGATCGGCTACCCCGAAGAGACCAATGCGCCTTACGGCTTGGCCAAGAAGATGATGCTGGTGCAGGCGCAAGCCTACCGCCAGCAGTACGGGTTCAACGCTATTTATCTGCTGCCTGTCAATCTGTATGGCCCGCGCGACAACTTCAATCTGCAAACTTCACATGTCATCCCGGCGCTCATTCGCAAAGCTATCGAAGCACAAGAGCGTGGTGACAAGGAGTTGGTTGCCTGGGGCGATGGCTCGCCGACGCGAGAATTCCTGTACGTGGAAGACGCCGCGGACGGGATCGTCACGGCCACGGAAAAATATAACGGTTCCGAGCCGGTCAATTTGGGATCGGGCTACGAGATTTCGATCAAAGACCTGACCGAGATGGTCATCCGCCTGACCGGCTTCGAGGGCAAACTGGTCTGGGATACCAGCAAACCCAACGGCCAGCCCCGCCGTGGCCTGGATGTCACACGCGCAAAGAAATACTTTGGCTGGCAGGCACAGGTTCCATTCGAGGAAGGCATGCGTCGCACGATCGAGTGGTTCAAAGAGAATCGAGAAAAGATCAAGTGAGGTCATCGCAAACGAAGCGAAGCAATCTCTAAGTTACGATGAGAGTGCTTCATCAAGACCAACGTTCCTCACAATGACGGAATCCTAATTTATGACTGAACTTGTTAAGCACGAACCTACCATCACTTATATCAAGCCATCTAAAGGCCTGGCCGCACTAAATCTGCGCGATCTGTGGATTTACCGCGAGTTGGTCTTCTTCATGGTGTGGCGCGATGTGAAAGTTCGCTATAAGCAGACCTTGCTGGGTATGGCCTGGGCGGTCATCCAGCCGGTGATGACCATGCTGGTTTTCACATTCCTGTTCGATAGAGTAGCAAAACTCCCCACAGACGGTATTCCCTATCCTGTATTCTCGTTCACCGCGTTGTTGCCTTGGGGGCTCTTTGTCACCGCACTCAACCAGGGCAGCCGTTCGCTGGTGGCACACAACAACATGGTGACGAAGATTTACTTCCCGCGCTTGATATTGCCGATGTCCTCGGTTCTCGCGGGACTGGTGGATTTTGCGATCGCTTTCGTCATCCTGGTCGGCTTGATGCTTTACTTTCGCGTGACACCATCCTGGCATTTGTTATGGACGCTTCCATTGTTTCTCCTGCTGGCCGTCATCACAGCGCTGGGCGTGGCATTATGGCTTTCTGCCATCAACGTGCAATACCGTGACGTCAACCACGCCCTGCCATTTCTGACCCAGTTCTGGATGTTCCTGACCCCAGTCGCGTACTCCGCCTCGATCATTTCAGAAAAGTGGCAGATTGTCTACTCCCTCAACCCAATGGCGGGCGTGGTCAATGGATTTCGCTGGGCTTTGCTCGGCTCAGGGAACGGTCCCGACATTACCATGTGGGTTTCGGCTACCATTTCTGTGCTGATCTTGATTTCGGGTCTTTTTTATTTCCGCAGCATGGAAAAGACATTTGCGGACATGATTTAATGTTTCTTTTCAATAAAGTGGGGTGTGGGGTGTTTCGGGCGGGCGCTTCTTGGTGACAAGCCTTCGGGACGTTTCTTAACAAAGTTAAACACTCCATGAAT